>DATLCV010000072.1:0-68434 GCA_035526225.1 Mycobacteriales bacterium | reverse complement strand
GGGGTGGTTGATCAGCAGCAGTTCCATCACGCCGCGCTGGGCCTTCTCGGCCACCGCGGAGGTCAGCTGGGTGCGGACCACCATCCCCTTGCTGGCCTCGAGGGTGCAGGAGGCCTGCGGCTTGGGCATCGGGCGGAGGCTGCCGTCGGGGCCGGGGGTGGCCACCTCGACCAGGCACTGCCGGCAGGCGCCGGCCGGTGCGAGCAGCGGGTGGTCGCAGAAGCGCGGGATCGCGATGCCGAGCAGCTCGGCGGCGCGGATGACCAACGTGCCCTTGGGCACCTGCACCTCGAAGCCGTCGATCGTGACGCTGACGAGCTCCGTCTGCACCGCCACGTCCTGGGTCGCGGTCATGCCGGCACCCCTGCGAAGAGCGTGGAGGCGGTCGGGTCGAACGGGCAGCCGCCTCGCATGTGCTGCACGAACTCGTCGCGGAAGTGCTGCACTCCGCTGACGATCGGGCTCGTCGCGCCGTCACCCAGAGCGCAGAAGGACCGGCCGAAGATGTTGTCGCAGGTGTCGAGGAGCGTGTCGATGTCGCCCGCGTCGGCCTGCCCGGCTTCGAGCCGCTGCAGGATCTGCACCATCCAGTACGTGCCCTCGCGGCACGGGGTGCACTTGCCGCAGGACTCGTGCGCGTAGAACTCGGTCCAGCGCAGCACGGCGCGCACCACGCAGGTCGTCTCGTCGAAGACCTGCAGGGCCTTGGTGCCGAGCATGGAGCCCGCGGCGCCCACGGCCTCGTAGTCGAGCGGGACGTCGAGGTGCTCGGCCGTCAGCAGCGGCGTCGAGGACCCGCCCGGCGTCCAGAACTTCAGCTGGTGGCCCTCACGGACACCCCCGGAGAGGTCGAGCAGCTGGCGCAGGGTGATGCCGAGCGGCGCCTCGTACTGCCCCGGCCGCTTCACGTGCCCGGACAGCGAGTACAGCGTGTAGCCCTTGCTCTTCTCGGTGCCCATGCTCGAGAACCAGTCCGCACCGCCGAGCACGATCGAGGGCACGCTGGCGATCGACTCGACGTTGTTCACGACGGTCGGGCACGCGTAGAGGCCGTGCGTCGCCGGGAAGGGCGGACGCAGCCGAGGCTGGCCGCGATACCCCTCGAGCGAGTCGAGCAGCGCGGTCTCCTCGCCGCAGATGTAGGCACCGGCGCCGGCGTGCACGACGACCTCGAGGTCGTACCCGGTGCCCTGGATGCCCTTGCCGAGGTGCCCAGCGGCGTAGGCCTGCTGCACGGCCTCCTGCAGGCGGCGCACGACGTGCGCGACCTCGCCGCGCACGTAGATGAACGCGTGGTTCGCGCGGATCGCGTAAGACGCGATGATCACACCCTCCACGAGCACGTGGGGGTTGGCCATCATGAGCGGCACGTCCTTGCACGTGCCGGGCTCGGACTCGTCGGCGTTGACCACGAGGTAGTGCGGCTTCGCGCCCTGGCCTTCAGGGCCTTGCGGGATGAAGCCCCACTTGGTGCCGGTGGGGAACCCCGCGCCACCTCGACCGCGCAGGCCGGAGTCCTTCACGAGCTGGATCAGGGCGTCCGGGTCCATCGTCAGGGCCTTGCGCAGTGCGGTGTAGTCGCCGTACCCCTCGAGGGTGAAGGCGTCGGGTCGGTCCCAGTTGTCCGACAGCACAGGGGTGAAGACCACGTCAGCCCTCCTGTCCGTCGTTCGCGGGGGTGTCGTCCGAAGCGGCCGGGTACGGCGGCGCCTGGTCTCCGCGGCTACGGGCGAGCTCGAGGCCGACCAGGGAGGCGGGGCCGGCCGTCACGCCCTCGGCGCCACGGCCGTCGTTGAAGCCGGCGAGCACCCGCGCGGTCTGCGTGAACGTCGGCAGGCTCTTCGGGCCGCGGGTCGGGGGAAGGGGGGCGCCGGCCCGCAGGGAGTCGACGAGCTCGCGGGCCGTGCCAGGCGTCTGGTCGTCGTAGAACTCCCAGTTGACCATCACCACGGGCGCGAAGTCGCAGGCCGCGTTGCACTCGATGTGCTCGAGGCTGACGGTGCCGTCCTCGGTCGTCTGGTTGTGCCCGATGCCCAGGTGGTCCTTGAGCGCGTCGAAGATGGCGTCGCCGCCGAGCACTGCGCAGAGCGTGTTGGTGCACACACCCACGTGGTAGGTGCCGGCGGGAGTGCGGCGGTACATCGAGTAGAAGGTCGCGACCGCGCCGACCTCGGCCTTGGTGAGGCCCAGCTCCTCGGCGCACAGCGCGATGCCCTGCGGGGAGACGTAGCCCTGCACGGACTGCACGAGGTGCAGCATCGGCAGCAGGGCGGACCGCGAGCGGGGATAGCGGGCCATGATCTCCCGCGCCTCCGCGCGCGACTGCTCCGTGAGCGGCGGAACCCCCGCGGGCACCGTGGTGCTCGCGGGCAGTCCGAGGTCGACAGTCCCTTGTTCCGAGGCCATCTAGCGGTCCACTCCACCCATGACGGGGTCGATCGAGGCCACGGCGGCGATGGCGTCGGCGATGAGGGCGCCCTCGCACATGGCCGAGGCCGACTGCAGGTTGACGAAGCTTGGCTCACGCACGTGCACCCGGAAGGGCCGGGTGCCGCCGTCACTCACGGCGTGCACCCCGAGCTCGCCGCGGGGGGACTCGATGGCGGTGTAGACCTGGCCGGCGGGGACGCGGAAGCCCTCGGTGACCAGCTTGAAGTGGTGGATGAGCGCCTCCATCGAGGTGCCCATGATCGTCTTGACGTGGTCGAGCGAGTTGCCCATGCCGTCGCTGCCGAGGGCGAGCTGCGCGGGCCAGCCGATCTTCTTGTCCTGCACCATCACCGGGCCGGGCACGAGGCGGTCGAGCGCCTGCTCGACGATCTTCATGGACTCGCGGATCTCGCGGAGCCGGACCCGGAAGCGGGCCCAGCAGTCCGCACCGGTCTCGGTAGGGACGTCGAAGTCGTAGGTCTCGTAGCCGCAGTACGGCTCGGTCTTGCGCAGGTCCCAGGCCAGGCCGGCGGAGCGCAGGATCGGGCCGGTGACGCCCAGGGCGAGGCAGCCCTGCAGGTCCAGCACCGCGACGTCCTGGGTGCGCTTCTGCCAGATCGGGCTGCCGGTGAGGAGCTTGTCGTAGCCGGGGAGCCGCTCCTCGAACGTCGCCAGCAGCTCGCGGACCTTCTCCACCGCGCCGGGCGGCAGGTCCTGCGAGACGCCTCCCGGACGTACGTAGGCGTGGTTCATGCGCAGGCCGGTGATCGTCTCGAGCACGTCGAGCACCAGCTCGCGCTCGCGGAAGCCGTTGGTCATCGCGGTCAGCGCGCCGAGCTCCATGCCGCCCGTCGCGAGCCACACCAGGTGGGAGGCGATGCGGTTGAGCTCCATGCAGAGGACGCGGATCGTCGTCGCCCGCTCCGGCACCTCGATGTCGAGCAGCTTCTCCACCGCGAGGCAGTAGGCCGTCTCGTTGAAGATCGGCGACAGGTAGTCCATGCGCGTCACGAAGGTCACGCCCTGGGTCCAGGTGCGGTACTCCATGTTCTTCTCGATGCCGGTGTGCAGGTAGCCGATCACCGTGCGCGCGCTGGTGACCGTCTCCCCCTCCAGCTCGAGGACGAGGCGGAGCACACCGTGCGTCGACGGGTGCTGCGGACCCATGTTGACGACCATGCGCTGGTCGTCTGCGGCACCCTCGACGACGGTGTCCCAGTCGCCGCCGGTGACCGTGTAGACCGTGCCCTCCGTGGTCTCCCGCTCGCCGGCGTGAGGGACGGTGTAGAGGTCGCTCACTGGTAGACCCGCCTCTCGTCCGGGGGCGGGATCGAGGCGCCCTTGTACTCGACCGGGATGCCGCCCAGCGGGTAGTCCTTGCGCTGCGGGTGCCCCACCCAGTCGTCCGGCATGAGGATCCGGGTGAGACCGGGGTGGCCGTCGAAGACGATGCCGAACATGTCCCACGTCTCGCGCTCGTGGAAGTCGGCGGTCGGGTAGACCGAGCACGCCGAGGGCACGTGCGGGTCCTCGGCGGTGACGGCGGTCTCGACGCGGATGCGGCGGCGGTAGGTGAGCGAGGTGAGGTGGTAGACCGCGTGCAGCCGCGTCTCGCTGCCCGGGTAGTCGACGCCGGAGACCGACGACAGCAGCTCGAAGCGCAGGTTGGGCTCGTTGCGCAGCACCGTGAGGACCTCGAGCACCGCGCCCGGCCGCACGTGCAGCGTCAGCTCGCCGTGGGCCACGACCACGCGCAGCACGCTGTCGCCGAAGCCGGGCCACGCCGCCTCGAGGGCGTCGGCCGCCTCGTCGAACCACCCGCCGTACGGGCGGGGGGTGGACAGCTCCGCGGTGCGGCGGGGCACGATCCGGTTGAAGCCGCTGGTGTCGGAGCCGAACGCGGCACCGAACATGTCGACGCCCGGGTGCGCGGGAGCAGGCGGCGGTGTCACGGCACCGGCGGCGCCGGTCGGGACCGCGACGGACGACGTCGCAGGGTGGGTGAACTCACCCGCGGGCGGCATGTCCTCGGCGGTGCTGCCCGCCACCGACGGGCGCGTGTCGTCGAGCCGCTGGGTCTGCGCGTGGTCCTCGGGCCCGACGACCGGCGGCGACACGAGGTTCTGCTTGTCCGCGGGGACGTCGTGGGGGTCGTTGCCGGGCGCGCCCTCGAAGGGCAGGTCGCTCACGACTCGCTCGCAGCCCGGGCGGCCCGCTTGCCGTCCTTGGTGTAGCGCACGGAGCTGGCGACCAGCTCGCGCGGCGCGTACTCGGCCTCGCGACGGCGCGCGAGGTTCGCGCCGAGCGGCTCCTCCATGATCTTGTCGTGCAGCTTGAGGATGGCGTCCATGAGCATCTCCGGGCGCGGCGGGCAGCCCGGCAGGTAGATGTCGACGGGGATGATGTGGTCGACGCCCTGCACGATCGCGTAGTTGTTGAACATGCCGCCCGAGCTCGCGCAGACGCCCATCGCGATGACCCACTTGGGCTCGGGCATCTGGTCGTAGATCTGCCGCACGACGGGGGCCATCTTCTGGGACACACGGCCGGCCACGATCATGAGGTCGGCCTGCCGCGGCGACGCCCGGAACACCTCCATGCCGAAGCGCGCCAGGTCGTAGCGGCCGGCACCGGTCGCCATCATCTCGATGGCGCAGCACGCCAGGCCGAAGGTCGCCGGCCACAGCGAGGACTTGCGCGACCAGTTGACGACCTTCTCGACGCTCGTCAGCAGGACACCGCTGGGGAGCTTGTCTTCCACGCCCATGTGGCTAGTCCCATTCCAGTCCGCCGCGACGCCAGACGTAGGCGTACGCGACGAACACGGTGAGGATGAACAGCACCATCTCGACGAGGCCGAAGACCCCCAGCTTCCCGAAGGCGACGGCCCACGGGTAGAGGAAGATGATCTCGATGTCGAAGACGATGAACAGCATCGCGGTCAGGTAGAACTTGATCGGGAACCGGCCGCCGCCCATGGGCTGGGGGGTGGGCTCGATCCCGCACTCGTAGGCGTCGTACTTCGCGCGGTTGTAGCGCTTGGGACCGGTGAAGGTCGCCGCCCCGACCGAGAACGCGGCGAAGCCGAAGGCGAGCACGAAGAGCACGATGACGGGCAGGTACCACTGCAGCACGGTCGGTGCGTCCTCTCTTCGTCTTCGGTCCCGGCCAGCCTAGGCGCTGGCCGGACCGGGAGGTCAGGCCGCAGGGGCGATCTTCGACAGGCCGTTGACGAGCCTGTCGAGAGCGTCCCCGCCGCGCGGGTCGGTGAGGTTGGCGAGCAGCTTGAGGGTGAAGCGCATCAACGTCGGTCGCTTGAGCCCGTGCTTGGTGCAGAACTGCATGACGGCGGGGTTGCCGATGAGGGAGACGAACGTCTTGCCGAGCGTGAAGTAGCCGCCGTACGTGGCCTTCATGGCGTCGGGGTAGGCCTGCAGCGCCCGCTCACGGCCCGGGCCGTCGGCACGCGACAGGGCCTGCGCGGCCACTTCGGCGGCCAGCCGGCCGCTCTCCATGGCGTAGGCGATGCCCTCGCCGTTGAAGGGGTTCACCGCGCCCGCCGCGTCGCCGACGAGCATCATCCCGGCGCGGTAGTGCGGCTGACGGTTGAAGGCCATCGGGAGGGCCCCGCCGCGCACCGGGCCGGTCGCGTGCTCCTCGTCGAACTGCCACGTCGCCGGCATCGAGGCCGTCCAGCGCGTCATCAGCTTCTTGTAGTCGGTGTCCTGCCAGGCCTTGGTCGTGTTGAGGATGCCGAGGCCGACGTTGCTCGTCCCGTCACCCACCCCGAAGACCCAGCCGTAGCCAGGCAGCAGGTCGCCGTTCGGGGCACGGAGCTCGAGCCAGGACTCGAGCATGTCGTCGTCGTGGCGCGGGCTGGTGAAGTACCGCCGCACGGCCACGCCCATCGGGCGGTCGTCGCGCTTGGTGATGCCCTGGCTGAGGGCGAGCCGGGCGCTGGAGCCGTCGCAGGCGATCGTCAGCGGGGCGCGGAAGGCGAGCTCGCGCTTGTCGGCGTCGCGCGCCGTCACCCCGACGACGCGGCCGTGCTCGGTGATCGCGCCGGTGACAGTGGTCTGCTCGTGCAGCCGCGCGCCGGCCTTCTGCGCCGCTCTCGCGAGCAGCTCGTCGAAGTCGAGCCGGGGCCGCACCAGCCCGTACGGCGGGTAGCTGGCGAGCTCAGGCCAGTCGAGCTCGAGCGTGTGCTCGCCGCCGATGATGCGCAGCCCGCGGTTGCGGATGAAGCCGTTCGCCTCGGTGACGTCGATGCCCATCTCGACCAGGCTCTTGACCGCCCTGGGCGTCAAGCCGTCGCCGCAGACCTTCTCACGCGGGAAGGCGGTCTTCTCCAGCAGCAGCACGTCGAGACCGGTCTGGGCCAGGGCCTGCGCGGTGGCGCTGCCCCCGGGCCCCGCGCCGACGACGATGACGTCGGCGTCCCGGTCCGTGGTCACGACGTGGTCTCCGTTCTCGCTTGTGAAAACTTTCACGAGCGGAGGTCCCAGTCTAGTGGCGCCGCGCCGAGGTCCGCGTGGCACGGTGAAGAGTCACGATGCCGCCAGACAGGTCGCGCCAGGCGACCTGGCCCCACCCCGCTGCCCGGACGACGTCGGCCAGCTCGGCCTGGGCGGGCCAGGCCCGGATCGACTCGGCGAGGTAGACGTACGCGGCCGGGTCGCTGCTCACGCGGGTGGCGACGGCGGGCAGCAGGCGCATGAGGTACTCGCTGTAGAGCGTGCGGAACGGCTTCCAGGTCGGGTGCGAGAACTCGCAGACCACCAACCGGCCGCCGGCTCTCGTGACGCGCAGCAGCTCCTGCAGGGCCTGGGCCGTGTCGTGCACGTTGCGCAGCCCGAAGGAGATCGTCACGGCGTCGAAGGCCTGGTCGGCGAAGGGCAGGCGCAGCGCGTCGCCGGCGACCAGCGGGACGCCCTTGCCACGGCCTTCGCGCAGCATGCCGAGTGAGAAGTCGCACCCGACGACCGTGGCACCGCCGCGGGCCAGTGCGGCCGAGCTGGTCGCCGTCCCGGCGGCGAGGTCCAGGCACCGCTCCCCCGGCTGCAGGGCGAGAGCCTCGGCAACCGCCTTGCGCCAGCGGCGGTCCTGCCCCATCGACAGCACGGTGTTGGTGCGGTCGTACTTCGGCGCCACCTCGTCGAACATCGCCGCGACGTCGTGAGGGTCCTTGTCGAGGTGGGCGCGCGTCATGACCCCATCATCGTCGGTGGACGAGGCGGCCACCGAGGACGGTGGCCACGCAGCGCCCGGCGCCGTGCTCGACCAGGCTCGCGTAGGGATCCCCGTCCACCGGTACGTCGAAGACCGCGAGGTCGGCCCGGACGCCCTCGCGGATCGTGCCCAGGTCCTGGCCGACGGCGCGGGCTCCTCCGGTCGTGAGCGCCTCGACGAGCCGGCGCTCCGGGTGCTCGAGGCCCTGCCTGCGCGCGAGGTCGCGGGCGGCGCGCGCCTCGGCCATGAGGTCGAGGTCCGGACTGCTGGCCAGCGAGTCGGTGCCGAGGGCGACCGGGGAGCCCTCGGCGAGGTAGTCAGCCACGGGTGCCTCACCGGCCTGGAGGATCGCGTTGGAGCGCGTGCACAGTGCGACCACCGTCTGCCGCTCGCGCAGCAGCGCGCGGTCGTCGCTGTCCACGTGCACGCCGTGCGCCACGTGCACGTCGGGACCGAGGCCGCCGAGCTCGTCGCAGTGCCGCACCGGGGTGGTCCCGGCGCCTACCCCCGCCAGCTCGAAGTCGAGCTCGAACCGGGCCACGAACTCGGCGAGGGCGCCGGTGCCGGAGAGCACCCACTCGGCCTCGTCCGAGGTCTCGGCAAGGTGCGGGTGCAGTCGCAGACCACGCTCTCGCGCGGAGGCGACCATGTCGCGGAAGACCGCGCTCGAGAGCGTGTACAGCGTGTGCGGGCTGATCCCGTCAGCGCCCGCACCCAGGATGCCCTCGAGGCGCTGCCACGCGGCCGGCCAGCTCTTCGCGTCCACACCGGCGAGCTCGCCGTACGACACGCCTTGGAGCCCGAGCGCACGGACGACGCCGACGGCGGGGCCGAAGGTGACGACGTCCGCCACCGCGGTGGTGCCGGTGCGCAGCAGCTGGTGCGCCGAGCCGCGGGCGGCGACCTGCCAGTCCTGCTCGGTCATCACCGAACGGCGGCCGTTCAGGGCTGCGATCCACTGCGGGAACGGCAGTCCGCTCGTCGCCAGGTCCGCGAAGGGCGGGCCGTACTCGAGGTGGGTGTGCGCGTTCACCAGGCCCGGCAGCAGGACGCCGGGCCACTCCCGGACGCGTTCGGCCGACAGCTCCGTGCGGCTGCCGACGGCCACGACGCGGTCGCCCTCGACGAGCACCGCCCCGTCGTACAGGGGCTCGCCGGTCATGGTGAGGACGACGGGGGCGCAGTGGAGCGTCACGGTCACGGTCGACCATCCTGCCCTGCGCGAGCAGACTGCCGCACATGAACGACTACTCGGACCTCACCGCGCTGTTCCTCAACTGCACGCTGAAGCCGTCGCCCCAGACCTCGCACACGCAGCTGCTGGTCGACCGCTCGGTGGGGATCCTCGAGAAGCAAGGCGTCTCCACGTCGACCGTGCGGTGCGTCGACGTGGAGGCGGCGTTCGGCGTCTACCCCGACATGACCGAGCACGGCTGGCCGAAGGACGACTGGCCCGCCGTGCAGGAGAAGGTCATGGCCGCGGACATCCTCGTCATCGCGACGCCGATCTGGCTGGGGGAGAAGAGCAGCGTCTGCACGCGCACGATCGAGCGGCTCTACGGGTCGAGCGCGATCCTCAACGAGCGTGGGCAGTACGCGTACTACGGCCGCGTCGGCGGCTGCCTGGTGACCGGCAACGAGGATGGCATCAAGCACGTTGCGATGAACGTCCTCTACTCGCTGCAGCACCTGGGCTACACGATCCCGCCGCAGGCGGACGCGGGGTGGATCGGCGAGGCGGGCCCCGGGCCGTCCTACGGCGACGAGGTGGACGGGAAGGTCGTGGGCGTCGAGAACGACTTCACCAACCGCAACACCACGTTCATGACCTGGAACCTGCTGCACCTCGCCCGGATGCTCAAGGACGCGGGAGGGGTCCCGGCGCACGGCAACCAGCGGTCGGAGTGGGATGCGGGCTGCCGCTTCGACTTCGAGAACCCCGAGCACCGCTAGACGACGGGCAGGAGCTGCTGCGCGCCGGGGGCGGTCGAGGAGAAGTGGCTGACGACGCGGTCCACGGGGTCCAGCGCGGGGTCCTCGTGCACCACGAGGTGGCGGTAGAGCGTGTCGCGCTGCGCCGGGACCCTGCCGGCGGAGCGGATGAGCTGGATGAGCTCGCGCCGGTTGGAGCGGTGCTTGGCCCCCGCTGCCGAGACGACGTTCTCCTCGAGCATGACCGACCCGAGGTCGTCCGCGCCGAGGTGCAGGGTGAGCTGCCCGACGTCCTTGCCGACGGTGAGCCACGAGCCCTGGAGGTGCGCGATGTTGTCGAAGAACAGCCGCGCGACGGCGACGAGCCGTAAGTACTCCAGCGTGGTCGCCTTGGTCTCGCCCTTGAGGTGGTTGTTCTCAGGCTGGTAGGTCCACGGGATGAAGGCCCGGAAGCCCCCGGTGCGGTCCTGCACGTCGCGGACCATGCGCAGGTGCTCGATGCGCTCGGCGTTGGTCTCGCCGGTGCCCATCATCATCGTCGCGGTCGACTCCACGCCCAGGTGGTGCGCGGTCTCCATGACCTCGAGCCAGGTCTCGCCCGACTCCTTCAGGGGGGCGATGACGGTGCGTGGGCGCAGCGGCAGGATCTCGGCACCCGCTCCGGCGAACGAGTCGAGCCCCGCGGCCTTGAGGCGCGTGATGACCTCGGCGTACGACAGGTCGCTGGTGCGCGCGATGTGCACGACCTCGGAGGCACCGAAGGAGTGCACCGCCAGCTCCGGCTGCGAGGCCTTCACCGCGCGCAGCATGTGCTCGTACCACTCGATGCCGAGCTCGGGGCTGTGCCCGCCCTGCAGCATCACCTGCGTCGCACCCAGCTCGACGGCCTCGTCCGCGCGGCGCACGATCTCCTCGACCGAGTGCGTCCAGCCCTCCGCGTGCTTGGGTGCGCGGTAGAAGGCGCAGAACTTGCAGGCCGTCAGGCACACGTTGGTGTAGTTGATGTTGCGGTCGATGAGGTAGGTCGCGATGCCCGCGGTGTCGGCGAACCGACGCCGCCTGGCCGCATCCGCGGCCTTGCCCAACGCGTGGAAGGGCGCGTCGGTGTAGAGCTCGAGCGCCTCCTCGGGGGTGAGGCGGCCGCCGTCGGCGGCGTGGTCGAGCAGGCGCTGCGGGGTCACCCCCACAGCGTACGGTCACCCGTTGAAGCTCAGCCCTCCGAGCGCGGCGCCGACGCCGAGGGCGACCGCGCACGCCCCCAGCCCCACGACGTCGAGGAACCGCTCCGACCGGGTGCGGCTGATCATCTGCCCGATGCCGCCTGTGATCACCCCGACCGCCCCGATCGCCATCCCGAGCCGGTGGCCCCCTGCCGCCACCGCGACCAGCGCGACCGCGCCGAGCACAGCGGTGAGCACAGCAGCGACGGCGTCGAGGGGATGAGTCTGGTCCAGGTGCAGCGCGTCGAGGTGAAGGGTGTGCGGTGCCTGCATGGCGGCCTCCCAGGGTCGTGCCCCTCACTGTGCGCCCGCTGCCGGCGGCCCGCAACGCCCTCGCGGGCGACCTCAGCCCCCGAGGCGCTGCTCGACCGACGCCGCGTGCGCCAGCAGCCCCAGGCTGCGGTAGCCGTCGCGCGCGGCCCGCAGCAGCTCGTGGGCACTGCCGCCCGCGGAGGTGCGGTGGTCGAGCAGCAGCTCGCCGTACGCGTGCTGGACGCGAGGCAGCTCAAGCAGGTTGGGGAAGGACTCCGCTTGCGCGAGGGCCTGCCGCAGGTGCTGCTCGGCGTCCTCGAAGCGCCCCGCCCCCGCCGCTGCGACGCCCGCCACGCGGTGGGTGAGGGCCCAGTCGAACGGCCGGATGGCGAGCGTCTCCGGGTGCCGGGCCAGGGCGGGGTACAGCTCGGCGCAGACGTCGCCGAGCCCGGCCGCCGCGGCTGCCTCGCCCGCCACGCTCAGCATGATCGTCAGGCCCATCGTCACCGGCTCCCCGACGCTTCGGAGCGTCTCGGCCTGGTCGGAGAGCATGCGGCGCACCTCGCCGTGGTCCCCGGCGTTCGCGCGGTTGGCGAGGCGGCTGGACCACCCGATCCCGCTCCACGCCGACTCGGGTTCCATCGCGATGGACTCCTCGGCCAGCGCGAGTCCCTCCTCGAGCCTGCCGCGCAGGGTGGCGACGAAGGACAGCCACGCGTGTGACTGCGAGCTCCACGGCGAGCGGATCGCGAGGCAGAGCTCCACGTCCTTGCGCAGGCCGCGCTCCAGCGCGTCGAGGTCGCCGGTTCGCGGCAGCGCGTTGAGCAACGCCCCGCGGCGCGCCATGATCTCGCCACCGACGTGCCCGAGGCGCAGCGCGAGGTCCAGCGCCTCGTCCGCGACGGCCGCGCCCTCGACGAAGCGCGCGCCGGTGCCGAGCGGGAAGGCCTGCCACGCAAGCGCGTCCGTGAGCGACCACACGTCACCCGCCCGACGCAGGTGCTCCACCGCCTGCTGCCCCGCCGCAGCCGCCTCCGGTACGTGTCCGTACGACCACTCCACGACGCACCGCGCCCAGCTCGCCCGGCCGACGTTGGCCTCGGCGCCGCACTCCTGCGCGATGGCCTCGGCCTCCGCGAGCTGGGCGAGGCTGACCTCGTGCATGCCCGTCGCTCCGCTGAACCCCAGCAGCAGCCCGGTTGACCCGACCAGCGCAGACATCGACGGTCCGCGGGCGTTCCCCAGGATCTTCAGGCCGCGCTCGTACAGCGCGAACGCGTCGGCGAAACGGTTGAGCCACACCAGCTGGTAGCCCATCTCCCAGCACAGCTCGCCGGCCTTCTCGCTCTCGCCGAGCTCGGCGTAGTCGGTGACGACCCCGTCCCAGATCGCCAGGCACTCGTCGTACCTCCCGAGGGCACGGGCCGCGAGGCCCTGCTGCTCAGTGAGCCGGGCACGGCGCAGCACGTCGTCCGGCCCCAGGATCGTCAGAGCGTCGCTCGCGCAGCGCAGCGCCTCCTCGAACGCCGCGGACTCCATGGCGCGCTCGACTGCAGCCTCCAGGTAGGCCAGCGTGCGCTCCTGGTCGGCTGCCGCTCCCGCCTGCAGCAGGTGGTGGGCCAGCTCGGAGGGGCGCCTGTCCCGGGCGTCGGGCTCGAGCCGCTCGATGGCGTCGACCACCGCGAGGTGCAGTCGCTGCCGACGCAGCAGTGACAGGCTCGAGAGCAGCGTCTGGCGGATGAGCTCGTGCCCGAACGTGTAGTGCACCGCACCACCGCGGTCCTCGGGGACGACCACCATCGCCGCCTCGGCCTCCTCCACGATGTCCAGGAGCAGGTCGGGGGAGACGTCGGTGATCTCCTCCAGCAGCGCGAACGGGAAGCCGCGGCCGACAACGGCTCCCGCGGCCAGCGCCTTCTGCGACTCGGACCCGAGCCGCTCCAGGCGCCGACCCACGACCAGCCGCACGCTCTCGGGGACGTCGAGCTCGTCCACGTGGAGGTCGCGGCGGAACGCACCCGAGGCGTCGAAGAGCCGACCCTCCTCCGCGAGGTGCCGGAACACCTCGATGACGAAGAACGGGTTCCCCTCGGTCTCCTCGAACAGGACCCGGACCACCTCGTCGGGAGGAGTGCGCCCAGCGAGCGCCTCGACCATCTCCGCCACGCCCTCGAGGGAGAAGCGACGGACGGCCAGGCGCTCGACGCTGCGGTTGCGCACCATCCGCTCGAGCGTCACCGCGAGGGGTCGGGACACGTCGAGCTCCACGTCGCGGTAGGTGCCGACCCCGAGCACGCGCATGCCCGGCATCTGCTCGGCCATGTGCTCGATGAGCAGCAGGGTCGGTACGTCGGCCCAGTGCACGTCGTCGAGCACGAGCAGCAGGGGGAAGCGCTCGGAGGCGCGCTTGATGAACGACGCCACCGCGTTGAAGAAGTAGCGGCGCTGCTGCTCCGGCGGGAGGTCGAGAGGCTCGGGGATGTCCGGGAACCGCCGGCGCAGCTCCGGCACCATGCGGGCCACCTCGGGAGCGTCCGCCCCCATGTCCTCCCGCACCAGCTCCGGCGGCATCGTCGCCAGGGCCTGCTCGAGCATCTCGATGAACGGCGAGTAGGGCAGCGAGCCCTCGAAGTCGTAGCAGCGGCCGAACAGGGCCAGCGCGCCGCGGGACTCGGCGTCGCGCAGCAGCTGGCGCACGAGGGTGGTCTTCCCCACTCCGGGCTCGCCCCCCGCCAGGACGAGCCCCCCTGTCCCGGTGAGAGCAGCCGACAGCTTGCCGCGCAGGAACGCCAACTCGCTCGTCCGGCCGACGAAGACCTCCTCGCGCCCCTGCGCGGTGGCCCGCACCCAGACCACGTCCCAGAGCCGCCACGGCTGGGGGAAGCCCTTGAGGTCGTGCTCGCCCGCGTCCAAGAAGCTGATGTCCGGGACGGTCCCGGACAGCTGGCGGGTCACGTCGGAGACGAGGATCTGACCGCCCTTGGCCGCGGCGCACACGCGGGAGGCCGCGTGGACGGCCTCGCCCGACAGGTGCCCGGCCTGCCAGGTCACCTCCCCCGTGTTGAGGCCGATGCGCACTGCCAGCGGGGGCCCGGGCCGGCCGTGGTTGAACGCGTCGAGAGCCCGTTGGATCGCCACCGCGGCGGCAAGCGCCCGGCGCGTGGAGACGAACACGGCCAGGAAGCCGTCACCCAGCGCGGCCTTCTGGTCCGTTCCGCGGTGCTCGGCGATCTCCTGGCGCAGCAGCTCGTCGTGCTGCTGGAACAGCGCGTCGGCCTCGCGGTCGCCGAGGGTCGTGCGCAGCGCGGTGGACCCGACGAGGTCCGTGAACATGATCGTCACGGGCCCCTCGGGGAACCCCATCCCCCCAGCGGTCACGCGGCCAGTGTCCCTTTCCCGGACGTTCCGCGCATCCCGGTCACCCTGGCAGCAGGGTGAGCCTTGCGTCCTCCCGGACGGCGCCGAGCAGCGCGGCGCGTCGGGTGAACTCACCGATCCCCTGCAGCTGCCGCTCGCCGAGGGAGAAGTCGAGGGTGCGGAAGTAGGTGGCCAGGGTCGCCGCGTCGAAGGGCTCGAACCTGGCCGCCCGCTCCGCCACCTCGTCGACGCGCCGGAGCGACTCGCTCAACGAGGTGCGGAAGGACCGCTGCACCGCGGCCACCTGGTCGGGGTGCGCGGCGGCGTAGTCACGGCGGGCGGCCCAGACGGCGAACACCATGGGAAGCCCGGTCCACTCGCGCCAGGAGGCCCCGAGGTCCAGCACGTGCAGGCCGAGCCCGGGAGCCTCGTACGTCGCTCGGAGGGCAGGGTCGCCGATGAGCACAGCGGCGTCGGCGACACGCAGCATCGCGCCGAGGTCCGGCGGCTGGGTCTCGAACGAGGTCTTCGCGTCGTACCGCTGGGCGAGCAGCATCTGCGCGAGCAGCACGCTGGTGCGGCTCGTGGAGCCCAGCGCGACGTGCCCGCCGTCGAGCTCCTCCACGGGGCGCGTCGAGACGAGGACCACCGACAGCACCGGCCCGTCGGAGCCCACGGCGAGGTCGGGCAGCACGACGATCTCGTCCGCGTGCTGCAGCGCCGGCACCAGGCTGATCGGTCCGATGTCCAGCTCGCCCGCGAGCAGCAGCCCGTTGAGCACGTCCGGCGTCTCACGTCGCAGCCGTACGTCGAGCAGCGCCCCTGAGCGGACGAGCCCGTCGTACAGGGGGAGGCAGTTGAGGAAGTCGATGTGCCCGACGCGGGGTCTCACAGGCACGACCCTAGACGCGGCGGATCGCCGGGGCCCATGCTCCGGCCATGACGGTGACGGTGGCTGCGGTGCAGGCGACCCCGGTGTTCCTCGACCGCGAGGCCACCACCGAGAAGGCGTGCGCGCTGGTGAAGGAGGCAGCGGCGAGCGGGGCGCGGCTCGTGGTGTTCCCGGAGACCTTCGTCCCGACCTACCCGGACTGGGTCTGGCGGTTGCGCCCGTGGGACGACGCGGCCCTGGTGCGCCGGCTCTACGAGGAGTCGGTCACCGTCCCTGGTCCGACGGTCGACCGGCTCGCGGAGGCGGCGCGTGAGAGCGGGGCCTACGTCGCCATCGGCGTGAACGAGCTCGAGCGCGGCACGCTCTACAACACGCTGCTCTACCTGTCCCCCGAGGGCGAGGTCGTGGGCCGGCACCGCAAGCTCATGCCGACGGGCGGCGAGCGCACCGTCTGGGGGTACGGCGACGGCTCGACCCTCGACGTCGTGCGCACCGACTTCGGTGTGGTCGGCGGGCTGATCTGCTGGGAGAACTACATGCCGCTCGCGCGCGCGGCGATGTACGCCGCCGGGGTGGAGATCTACCTCGCCCCGACGTGGGACAACAGCGACACCTGGGTGGCGACCCTGCGCCACATCGCGAAGGAGGGCCGCTGCTTCGTGATCGGGGTCGCGCCACTGCTGCGCGGGAGCGACGTGCCGCAGGACCTCCGGGGGGAGATCTACCAGGGCGAGGACGACTGGATGAGCCGCGGCTGCTCGACGATCGTCGGACCCGGCGGCGACGTGCTCGCCGGTCCGCTGCTGGAGCAGGAGGGCATCCTGTACGCCGACATCGACGTGGCCGACCTGCATAGCCACCGGCGGCAGTTCGACCCCGTGGGGCACTACGCGCGGCCCGACGTCTTCACCTTGCACGTGGACACGCGGCCCAAGCAGCCGGTGGTCTTCGACAGCTGAGGCGCCTCCGGGTCAGCTGCTGCTGGCGCCCAGGCCCTTCGCCAGGCTCGTGGCGATCGAGGTGAGGTCGGTCGGCACGAACCACACCTTGGTCGCCTGGCCGTTCGCGATCACCGGCAGGCGGTCGAGGTACTTGTAGGCCAGCAGCTTGTCGTCGAGGTTCACGTCGTGCAGGGCGTTGTTGACCGTGCGGATCGCCGAGGCCTCGCCCTCCGCGCGCAGCTTGGCGGACTCGGCCTCGCCCTTCGCCGCGGTGACCGCGGCCTGCGCGTGACCCTCGGCCTCGAGGATGCGCGCCGCCTTCTCGCCCTCCGCGGTGAGGATGGTCGCCCGCTTCTCGCGATCGGCGCGCATCGACTTCTCCATCGAGTCCTTGATGCTCACCGGCGGCTCGATCGCCTTGATCTCGACCCGGTTGACCTTGATGCCCCACTTGCCGGTGGTGGCGTCGAGAACAGCGCCGAGCTGGCTGTTCACGGTCTCCCGGCTGGTGAGCGACTCCTCCAGCTGCAGGTTGCCCACCGCGTTGCGCAGCGTCGTGACGGCGAGCTGCTCGATGGCCTGCAGGTAGTTCGCGATCTCGTACGTCGCGGCCTTCGGGTCGGTCACCTGGAAGTAGATGACCGTGTCGATGCCGACGACGAGGTTGTCCTTGGTGATGACCTGCTGCGGCGGGAACGTCACGACCTGCTCGCGCAGGTCGATGCTCGGTCGGAGCTGGTCCACGAACGGCACGATGAGGTTCAGCCCCGGCTCGAGCACGGACTGGAACCGCCCGAAGCGCTCGCACACCCGGGCGGTCGCCTGCGGAACGACGCGGACTCCCCGCGAGATGACCGCCAGCACCACCGCGACCACCACGAGCACGACGATCAGGGCGTCCATTCAGATCTCCTCGGGGAAGACGACGAGCGTGGCACCGTCGACCTCGGCGACGGCGACGTGCGAGCCGGGCAGGAGCACCAGCCCTGGGCTGAGCGATCGGGCGGCCCAGGACTCGCCGCCGAGAGTGACCCGGCCCGCGTGCGTCGTGACCTCCTCAGTCACGAGACCCTTCTGCCCCGTGAGTGCCGCTGTCCCGGTCGCGAGCGCCGGCTGGCGGCGGTGGGAGCGCTCCAGAGGCTTCACGAGCCACCAGAGCACGCCGCTCGCCCCGGCGAAGACCGTGAGGTCGGCCACGAGCGGCAGCCCGACGAGGGCCGCGACCCCGGCCGCCAGGGCGGCGACCGAGAACAGGCCGAGGACGAAGGTCAGCGTGAACAGCTCGGCGACCATCAGGCCGCCCGCCAGCACCACCCAGAACACCCAGTCGGCCACGGCGTCAACCTAGGGCAAGCGTCATCACTTCGCGTCCGACCAGCGGGCGAGGACGGCCACGTCCGCCACGAACCGCACCCCCGACCCCGCGGCCCAGTGGTGGGACACGGAGCTGAGCGACGTGTGCAGCAGGGCTACGGCATCCTCGGCCTGGTCCTGGGGGACGTGCAGCAGCAGCTCGTCATGCAGGCAGAGCACGATGCTCCCGGGCCGCGCTCCCCCGGCGAGCCCGTTGCGCACCGCCGCCGCCCAGGCCTTGAAGAGCTCGGCAGCGGCACCCTGCACGACAGCGTTGCGGACGTACCGCCCGACGCCGCCCGTCCCGCTCCGCACGAGCCGCCCGCCGTGGGTCCGCACGTCGCGACCGACCCGACCGGCCTCCTCGGCCGCGCGCAGGTAGGACAGCGCGGACGGGTAGGCCCGCTCCATCTGCTCGAGGGCTCTGCCCGCCGTACCGGTGGTCTGGCCGTACATCGCCGCGAGGACGGCGACCTTCGCCGTCGGGCGGTCGCAGCCGAGCTGCTGGGCGACGGGGGTGTACATGTCGTCCTCCGCCGCAGCCCGGGCGAACCCGGTGTCGCCGGAGACCGCGGCCAGCACCCGCGGCTCCACCTGGCCGAGGTCGGCGCGGACCAGGACGTGACCGGGCTCGGCCGCGACAGCCGGCCGCAGCTCGGCGGGGAGGTTGTGCATGCCCGCGCTCGCCGTCATGCGCCCGGCACCGCCGTCCGCCGCCGACCACTCCCCTCGTAGCCGGCCGTCGGCCCCTAGCTGCTGGTCGAGCCACCCGAAGCCGTACGTCGTCGCGAGCCGCTCCGCCTTGCGCCAGGTCAGCAGGGCGTCGACCAGCGGGTGCGCCCGGTGCGCCTCGAGCCGCCAGGAGCGGGTGTCCGGGACGTCGATGCCGTGCCGCACCAGCAGCTCCTTCACGTCGGCCGGGTTGCGCAGGTCGGGCCGGTCGTCGGGCACCAGCGCGAGGACAGGGGCGTCCCGCGTCGCCCGGTCGCCGTCCCCGACGACGGCTCGCAGGATCTCCTCCGCCACCGAGCGGTCGAAGGGAAGGCCGTCCTGCGCGAGCTCGACGCACAGCTGCGCGGCCGCGGACTCGGCCCACGCGGTGACGAGCGGCAGCGGCGGCCCGACAGCGGCGGGCCGCGGGTCCGGCAGCGCCAGCAGCTGCTCCTCCTGCCGCCGCGCCACCTCCTTGGCCAGCGCCTCCCAGATCTCCGACGGCGCCAGCCTCGACGCCTCGGGGTGCAGCGAGCCGTCGCTCCGTAGCGGCCGCGTGTAGGCCTCGACGGGCTCCAGCGCGCCGTCGAGCAGGGTCAGGTCCTCGCGCGGGAGCGGCGGCGCGGGGAGTCCGTGAGCCGCCGCCCACACGGCCTGCGGGTCGTCCCGGCGTCCGCCGTGCAGCACCTTGTGCACCGCGGCGCAGTCCCACAGGCGCGTCGGTCGCTCGGGCCCCGGGCCTGCTGCCCAGACGACGACGCGGTCGACCGCTACGACTCGATCTCGAGCCGGGCGGCGCGGGCCGCGACGTCATCTGCGCGCGCCCGCCGCTGCGCGTCCACGGCTTCGGCGAGCGCGATCCGCTGACGGGCGAAGAGCACGTAGCCCAGGGCTGAGGACACGATCGCCGCCCCCAGCAGCAGCGGCAGTCCGTTCAGGTCGGCGTCGAGCAGGTCGGCGACGCCCCACAGCACGAGGGCCACCAGCAGGAAGAGGCCGAAGCGTGCCAGGGCGTAGGTGGCGGCCGCGCGTCCCATCACACCCACGCCTTCATCGGCTGCGGCTCGCGACGGCGGTCCGCGAGGCTCACCGGTCCGTCGTACTCCTTGACGATCTCGTACTTCGTGTTGCGCTCGGCGGGCGTGAAGCCGGCGTCCCGGATGATCTCCAGCAGGTCCTCGCGCGTCATCGTGTCGGGCGTGCCGTAGTGGTCGGCGTCATGGGTGATCTTGTACTCCACGACGGAGCCGTCGAGGTCGTCCGCCCCGAAGCTGAGGCTGAGCTGGGCGGTCGACAGGCCGTGCATGACCCAGAAGTTCTTGACGTGGTCGATGTTGTCGAACAGCAGCCGGCTCACGGCGAACGTGCGCAGCGACTCGGCCCCGCTGGCCATGACGGTGTGGTCCATGAGGGTGTTGCGCGAGCTGTCACCCGATCCGTCGTGCTGGTAGCGCAGCGGGATGAAGACGGCGAAGCCGCCGGTCTCGTCCTGCAGCTCGCGCAGGCGCAGCACGTGGTCGACGCGGTGCCTGTGCTGCTCGATGTGGCCGTAGAGCATCGTGCAGGGCGTCCGCAGGCCCTTGCTGTGCGCAAGGCGGTGGATCCGCGACCAGTCCTCCCAGTGCGTCTTGTGGTCGACGATGTGCTGGCGGACCTCCCAGTCGAAGATCTCCGCACCACCGCCTGTCAGGGACTCCAAGCCGGCGTCGACGAGCTCGTCGAGGATCTCGTCGGCGGTCAGCCCGCTGATCTCCTCGAAGAAGTGGATCTCGGTGGCGGTGAACGCCTTGAGCGTCACGTGCGGCAGCGCCGCCTTCAGCTCTCGCAGCACCCGCGGGTAGTACTTCCAGGGCAGCGTCGGGTGCAGCCCGTTGACGATGTGCAGCTCGGTGATGCCGGCGGGCTCCATCGCCTTCGCCAGGCGGACCGCCTCCTCCACGCGCATCGTGTACGCGTCCTTCTCACCCGGCTTGCGCTGGAAGGAGCAGTAGGCGCAGCTGGCCGTGCAGACGTTGGTGAGGTTGAGGTGCCGGTTGACGTTGAAGACGACGCGGTCGCCGTTCTTCTGGGTCCGCACCTGGTGCGCGAGCTCACCCAGCCAGGCGAGCTCGTCGCTCGCGTAGAGGGCTTCGCCGTCCTCCCGCGTCAAGCGCTCGCCGGTGAGGACCTTGTCCTCAAGCACCTTCTTCAGCCCAGCGTCCATGGGTTCAGCCTAAGAGAGCGCCGGCCCTCCCGCGGGGGGAGGACCGGCGCTCGTCGTGCGGGGGTGGGGTCAGGCAGCCGTCACCATGCGGCGCCGGACCATCAAGGCGCACCCGACGAGGAGCAGGGACAGCCCCGCAGCCCCGGCCGGAAGGCCCGTGTCGGCGAGCTCGCCGTCGGTGCCGGGAACACCGGACTGGCTGCCGCCGACGACGGCGGGCCGGAAGGCTGCCTGGTCGCGCAGGGTCAGGACGCTCAGCGAGAGCGGGGCGCTGGTGAGCTGGCCGGCGATCTGGTTGACGCTGTCGAACGCGGGCAGTCCCGCGGCTCCGGGCAGGGCCAGCGCCGTGGGCAGCGTGATGCCGGGCACGGTGATCGACAGCGCGCGCACGACCGTGCTCGCCTTGCCGAAGCCACCGCTGATCGAGGTGGCCGTGCTCTTCGTCAGCAGGCCGATCACGGGCGCGGGGACCTCGAGCTTCGGGAAGCCCGGCACGGTCGACAGGACGTCGGACAGGGTGCCCGTCACGTCGGCGATGAGGCCGTTGACCTGGGCGAGTGCGGGAGCGGCGACGCCTTCGAGGTCGAGGGTGCTGCTGCCCAGCGCGCTGGCGAGGACGTCCACACCGAGGACCCGCAGGCCCTTCACGGTGCCGCCCACGACCTCGGCGTGCTGGCCGCCCTTGCTCGCGCTGCTGACGGCAGCCCGCGTGGTGATGGCGAGGCTGTCCAGGCTCACGAGCGGCGTCGCGTCGAGGCGGGCCTTGAGCAGCGCCACCAGGTTGTTCAGGGCATTGGTGAGCGTGCTCGTGACGGTGGCCAACAGCGCCTGAGCGTTGTTGACGGCCGTCTGCGCAGTGGCGACCACGGCCTCGGCAGACGTGTACGTCGCGAGCGCCGCGGTCAGGGCCGGGACCGCCGCCTCGGCGAGGCCGAGCTGCGTGGGGTTCAGGCCGAGCAGCGTGACGATGTCGGTGACCGAGAACGGGACGAGCGCGAGCAGGTTGCTGTTGATCACCGACGTGAGCGACGCCGCGGCCGCGGTGAGCGCGGTCTGGGCCGTGCCGAGCGCCGCGGTCTTGGTGGCGAGGTCGCTGGTCGCTGCCGTGACTGCGGCCTGCGCGGTGTCGACGGTGTTCTCGGCGGTCGTGATCGCGCCGGTCACCAGCTCAAGGGCGTTGACGAGCTCGTCCAGGGTCCCCACGGGCAGCTTTGACAGGTCGAGGCCGAGGGCCGCGAGCACGTCGGCGATGCTCGGGAGCGCGAGGTCGCTGATGCTGACCGTCTTCGAGCCCTTCGCCCCGGTCGTGGTGCTGACCGCGGAGGCGGCGTCGAGCGCACCGGCAAGCCTGACGGGCAGCCCGAGCACCGTCACCGTGCCGAGCGAGCCGGCACCGGCGTGGTTCGACGGGGCGTCCGTGGCGGAGATGCCCACGGCGGGGCTCGTCAGCGAGGCGACCGGCGCAAGCGCGGCGGGAGCGTTGACGGCTGCGACGCTCTGCGGCGAGCTCGACTGGTTCACGGTCTGCCGGCCGTAGGACGTGCCGTCCACGGTGACCGGCGTGAAGGAGACCGAGGAGACACGCGGGGAGGCGATGGTGTCGCTGGTCAGCAGCAGGTCGGCCAGGCTCAGCTCGTGCCCGGCGACGGACAGGTTGAGGACCGTGAGCGAGGACGTGCCACGGCCGACGGCCGTGGTGGCTGTGGCGGCCGACGCCGAGCCGGCCGCGCCGAGCGCGAGCGCTGCGGTCGCGGCCGTAAGGGCCAGAAGGGGACGACGGGTCACGGAGCACTCCAAGGCAGGTGGTCAGGTTGCACGGAGTGTCGTGAACGCGGGGTGACCGCGTCATGACACATGCGGACCATTTGCGTCTAGTCCGGATGCGTCCCGGTTGCTCCGGCCGCGGTCACGACGAACCGGACCTCACAGCCCCGGGACCGCGCGTCGCCCCTCGAAGACGGTGGACAGCACGACGGTCGTTCGGGTGCGGGCGATCCCGGGGACGTGGCGGAGCACCCGGAGCGTCCGGTCCAGGTGGTCGAGGTCGGCCACCCGCACCTTTGCCACGAAGGCCTCGTCGCCGGCGACGAACCAGCAGTCCTCGATCTCGGGCACCGCACGCAGGCCCGCCACGACCTCGTCGGAGTCGACGCCCTCCCGCTGCTGGAGCCCTACCAGCGCGGCCACGCCGAGCCCCAGGGCCTGGGGGTCGACGTCGACGGTGCTACCCCTGAGCACCCCTTCGCGCTCGAGCTTGCGCACCCGCTCCTGGACGCTGGGGGAGGACAGCCCGACCTGTCGGGCAAGGTCGGCGTAGGAGGTGCGGGCGTCCGCCATCAACGCGGCGACGAGCTTGCGGTCGATGTCGTCCACGTCACGTCTCCTGGTGTTTCATAAGGTGAAGTTGAAGAGTAGCCTGTGGATCGAAGACAAAGATAGGAAACTGTACTTCGAATCCACAGGAGATGAGCACATGTTCGCCCTCGACCAGTCGCTCGCCGGCGGGTACCACGCCGAGCAGCTGCGTGCGCAGGCCCGCCGTGACGCCCTGGCGCGTCAGGCCTCACCCCACCCCCTTCGCGCGCTGGTGCGGCGCCTCGCGCGCTGACGCGCACCTACCGCCTCAAAACGGACAACCCCAGCTGTTCGGCTGCGGAAAACCCGACATGGCGTCACCATCGACCCAACGCGTCGTTGACCGGGCACACGTGCCGGTCCCGCCCAGGCGCGTAGGGGGAGGACGACATGGTTGACGAGACGCACGCGCGACCGCCGCAGCGCGACCGGCTGCTGACGCCGGGCGAGGTGGCCTCACTGTTCCGCGTCGACCCCAAGACCGTGACGCGCTGGGCCTCGGCCGGACGCATCAACAGCATCCGCACCCCTGGTGGCCATCGCCGCTTCCGGGAGTCCGAGGTCCGCGCCCTGCTGCGCGGCGAGAGCCCGCAGCAGCAGCCTCGTCAGGCCTGACGGCCCGCTCCCAGCTCTCCGGTCCACCGCGTCAGCAGGTCGTGCTCCACGCGCAGCGCGTCGAGGACCTTCCCTGCCACGAAGTCCACCAGGCGCTGCACGGAGTCCGCGCCCCCGTAGAACCCCGGGCTCGCCGGCAGCACCACGGCGCCCGCGTCGTGGAGTGCGAGCAGGTGCTGCAGGGTCGGCCGGTCCAGGGGCGTCTCGCGCGGCACCACGACCAGCTGCCGGCGCTCCTTGAGCGTCACGCTCGCCGCGCGTTGCAGCAGGTCCTTGCTCAGCCCGAGCGCGATCCCCGCGACAGCCGCGGTGCTGGCCGGGACGACCACCATCCCGCGCGTCGGGTAGCTCCCGCTGGAGGGCCCGGCCGCGAGGTCTCCCGGCCCCCAGAACCGCACATCCCCCGCGAGCCCCGCCCACTGCTGCAGTGATCCCGCGTCGTCGTGCCAGGTGACCGCCGTCTCGTCGAGCAGTGTCAGCCGGGCCGCCCGGCTCACGACCAGGTCCACGGGGTGGCCTGCCTCCAGCAGCCCCCCGAGCACCGCCTTCGCGTACGGCGTGCCGCTCGCCCCGGAGACCCCCACCACCCACGGCACCCGCGGGTGGTGCCGCGGCGGGACCGCCATGTGCGGCACGTCCGTCACCGGGTCACCAGGTCCAGCACTCCGGCCGCGCCGAGCGCGAGCCCGACGAAGCCGTTGGAGGTGAAGAAGCTGCGGTTCACCCGCGACAGGTCGACGGGGCTCACGATGGCGTGCTGGTAGAGGAACGCGGCCGCGGTCAGCGCCAGCCCGACGTACCAGATCGCGCCGAAGCCCTCCAGCGCGCCGAACCAGGTGAACAGCCCGAGGGCGATCACGTGCACGACACGCGCGGTGGTCAGCGATGCGGCGTTGCCCCACCGGGCCGGGAACGAGCCCACCCCCTGCTCGCGGTCGCTCTCGGTGTCCTGGCAGGCGTAGACGAGGTCGAACCCGCCGATCCAGAGCCCGACGCCGAGGCCGAGGACCACCGCCGACCACGACCACTCGCCGGTCACCGCGATCCACGCGCCTATCGGCGCGACCGCCTGGGCCAGCGCCAGCACCGCGTGCGGGTAGTCCGTGAAGCGCTTGGCGTACGGGTAGACCACGAGAGGTACGACGGCCAGCGGGGCGAGCAGCAGCGGCAGCGGTCCCAGTGCGGCGGCCACGGCGAGGAAGACGAGGAGGGCTACCACCGCACCGGTCCGGGCGGTCGTCAGCGACACGGTGCCGACGACGAGCTCGCGCCCCGCCGTACGCGGGTTGCGGGCGTCGACCTCACGGTCGATGACGCGGTTGGCCGCCATCGCGAAGGTGCGGGCCGCCACCATCGCGAGCGTCAGCAGCAGCAGCCGCCACCCGTCAAGCCACTCGCCGACCGTGCAGTCGTTGGCGGGGTCGGGCCCGGTCGGTCCGGCTGCGCTGTAGGAGAACCACCCGCCGCCGGTGTCGCCCCAGCCGTAGCCGACCAGGCCGCAGTCGGTGTGCAGGCGCATGGCAGTGAGGGCGGCGAGGTAGGCGAACGGCAGCGCGAACACCGAGTGCTCGATCATCACGAGCCGCAGGAACGCGCGGACCTTGCTCACCCGTCGACGCCGGGCGGCGGTGCGGTGTCGGGCTCCTCGCCGGTGCGGCCGTCGGCCAGCTCGCAGAGCAGGTCCAGGTGCCCGAGGTGCCGGCTGGTCTCCTCGATCAGGTGCACCACGATCCATCGCAGCGAGTGGTCCCGACGCACGGCGACGTCATCGAGGTGGTGCCCCGCGATGACCTCGTCGCAGCGCAGCCACTCCACGCGGTAGGCCGCCAGCAGGTCGGCGAGGGCGTCGTCGTGCGCCGCGAACTCCTCGTCGCGCACCCGCTCCTCGGGCTCACCGGCGAAGTGCTCGCGGAACCAGCCCCGCTCGACACCGGTGAGGTGCCGCACGATGCCGTGGATCGTCAGGCCGGTCGGTGTCGCCTGCGACCGTGCCGCGACGTCGTCGAGTCCCGTGCACTTCCACACCACGAGCTCGCGCTGCCTCTCGAGGTAGGCCAGCAGCATGTCCTTCTCCGCCAGCTGGTGCCGGGGCATGAGCCCGCCTCCGAGCAGGTCGCTCACAGGCCGAACTCCTTCCACCGCTGCGTCACGCGCTCGACGACGGCGGGGTCCTGCACGAGCATCTCCGGCCACTCCCGGGTGTAGCCCTCGGTGGGGAGCTTGCGGGTCGCGTCGATGCCGAGCTTGCCGCCCCAGAACTGGGAGTACGCCGAGTGGTCGAGGTGGTCGACCGGCCCGCTGGTGAGCAGCAGGTCGTGGGCGTAGTCGACGTTGCCGAAGGCGCGCCAGGCGACCTCGGAGTAGTCGTGCACGTCGCAGTCGGCGTCCACGACGACGACGAGCTTGGACAGCGAGAGCAGCCCGGCTCCCCAGATCGCGCTCATCACCTTCTGCGCGTGCTTGGGGAAGCGCTTGTCGATGCTGACGATGCAGCAGTTGTGGAACACGCCCTCCACCGGCAGGTCGTAGTCGACGATGTCGGGGTTGGTCAGCTGGATCAGCGGCAGGAAGATGCGCTCGGTCGCCTTGCCGATGGGCCCGTCCTCCTGCGGCGGACGCCCGACGATGATCGTCTGGTAGACGGGGTCCTTCTGCATCGTCATCACGTCGACGGTGAGGACCGGGAAGTCCTCGATCGGCGTGTAGAAGCCGGTGTGGTCGCCGAACGGCCCCTCGGGCATCCGCTCCCCCGGCTCGAGCCAGCCCTCGAGGACGACCTGCGCGTTCGCCGGCACCTGCAGCGGAACGGTGAGGCAGTCGACCATCTCGACCCGGTGACCATCGAGGAACCCCGCGAACAGGTACTCGTCGATGTCCGGCGGCAACGGCGCACTGGCGGCGTACGTCACCGCGGGCGGGCAGCCGAACGCGATCGCCACGGGCAGCCGCTCGCCCCGCCGCTCAGCGACCGCGTGGTGCGCGTTGCTGTCCTTGTGGATCTGCCAGTGCATCCCGACCTGGTTGCGGCTGTGCCGCTGCAGCCGGTACATCCCGAGGTTGCGCGCTCCGGTCTCCGGGTGCTTGGTGTGGGTGAGCCCCAGGTTGAGGAAGACGCCGCCGTCCTGCGGCCACGTCTTCAGGCCAGGCATCCGCTCCAGGTCGACGTCGGGCCCCTTCAGGACCACGTCCTGGCAGGCGCCCCGGCGGACCCGCTTCGGCGGGACGGTCCGCAGCGTGCCCACCTTCGACAGCGCGTCCCGGAAGCCGCTCAGGCCGTGCGGCAGCTCCGGCTTCACGAGGTCGCGGATCTTCGCGCCGATCTCGTCGAAGCTCTCGACCCCCAGCGCCTTGGCCATGCGGCGGTCGGTGCCGAACACGTTGATGGCCAGCGGCATCTCGCCGTACGTGGGGTTCTCGAACAGCAGGGCGGGGCCGCCGGCGCGCACGACGCGCTCGACGATCTCCGTCACCTCCAGGTGGGGGTCCACCGGCGCGGTGACGCGGCGCAGGTCACCGTCCTTCTCGAGGTCGCGGAGGAAGTCACGCAGGTCGGCGTAGGGCACGCTGCGACGGTAGCGTCCGCGTCCACACGACAAGGAGGTGCGGCGGTGCTGCTGACCAGGGGCGTTCCCATCCTGCTGCTGGTGCTGCTGTGGCTCTACTGCCTGTTCGACGCGATCAGCGCCGACTCGGCGAGGGTGCGGAACCTCCCCAAGGGCGCCTGGGTCGTCATCGTCCTGATCTTCCCCGACATCGGCTCGGTGCTGTGGCTCGTGGCCGGCCGCCCGCGCGGGCAGAAGCCGTCCGCGCCGTACAAGGGCAACACCGGCGTGCCGCCGGAGTACGACCGGCCCGGCCGCGCCACCGCCGGCAACCCGGACGACGACGCCGCCTTCCTCGAGCAGCTCAAGCGCCGTGCCGAGGAGCAGCGGCGCAAGGCGGCCGAGGAGGCCGAGCGCATCCGCGGCGAGGAGCAACCCCCTCCGGCGTAGCGGGCTAGGCGTAGGAGTGCAGGCCGACGACGAAGATGTTGACGACGTAGTAGTCGATCACGAGGGCGCAGGCCGCCGCCACCGCGACCCAGGCGGCCTTGCGGCCCTTCCACCCGGCGGTCGCCCGGGCGTGGAGGTAGCCCGCGTAGAGCACCCAGGTGATGAAGGACCACGTCTCCTTGGGGTCCCAACCCCAGTACCGGCCCCACGCCGCCTCGGCCCAGATCGCCCCGGCGATCACCGCGAACGTCCACACCGGGAAGGCGAAAGCGATCACCACGTACGACACACGGTCGAGCACCGGCGCGGCAGGCAGCTGCGCCCCCAGCGTCACCGGGAACCGCAACCGCACCGGACGCTGCCGGCGGCGACGGAGCCACCCGCGTCGGGTGGCGCGCGGGTCCGCTGAGAGGAGGGCGGCGGTCTCGTCGTACCGAGAGCGGACGAGGTAGAGGACCGCGACGACGCCGGAGAGCAGGAAGGCCCCGGACGCAGTGATGGCCGCAGCCACGTGGATCTTGATCCAGTACGAGTTGAGCGCGGGCACGAGCGGGCCGGCGGCGGTGTAGAGCTTCGTCGCTGCCAGGCCCAGGTAGAGCACCACCGGGAGCATCACGAACGCTCCGAGGGACCGCTCCACGTAGCGACGTGCGACAAGCACGAGGAAGGCGGTGACGGCGACGAAGGCCACGCACGAGGAGAACTCGTACATGTTCCCCCACGGCACCCGGTCGGCGGCGAAGCCGCGGGTGACGATGGAGACCAGGTGCACCAGCCATCCCAGGCCGGTCAGCGCGAGCGCGAGGCGGCCGGCGCGCGAGGGCGCGAACGTCGTGACCGTCTCCGCCGGCAGGGTGACCGGCGGACCGCCGGAGCCGACGAGCACCTGCGCCGAGGCGCGTACGGCGGTCACGGACTGGCGCGCCTTGCGGCTGGCCTGCTCGCCCGCGAAGCCGAGCATCGCGAGCGCGTAGATGATGACGGCGCCGAACAGCAGCCCGTCGCCGAGCTGCCCGAGGCCCTTGTCCGTCACTCGTCCCGCTCCCTCAGCCTCGCCACGATGCCGGCGAACTCCGCCTGGAACCGCTCAGGATCCGTCCGGGCCAGCCCGCCGACCTCCACGGTAGACGGCGTGCCGGGCACCACTCGGACCCACACCCGTCGCCGCCGCACGAACAGCGACAGCATGAGCCCCGCGACGATGCCCACCGCGGCGATCAAAGCCAGCACCTTGCCCGGGTCCTGCGTCACCTGGAAGGTCGCCCACTCCTTGGTGTCCACGTAGGTGAGCGAACCGCCCCCCGGGAGCTGCCAGGTCTGGCCGGGTCGCAGCGCGTGCGCCTGGCCGTTGTCGAACGCCTTCAAGGACGTGGTGTCCAGCGCGTACACGGACTGCGGTGCCCCGCCGTCGAGCCCGAGGTCACCGGAGTACCCGACGAGGGTGAGCACCGGCCGCACCAGCCCCGGGTACGACGAACCGACCCGCCCGGCCTCGGTGACCGTGGTGGGGGTGAAGGCGCCGCGGAAGCCGAGCTGGTGCGGGGCGGCGTCCGGCGCCTTGATGACGCACGTCGACAGGAACTGCGGGGTCTGCGGGAGGCAGGGCATCGGCTGCTCGAGCACCACCGCTCCGGTGCGGTCCTTGACCCGCACGACCGGCGCGTACCCGTGCCCGATGAGGTAGGTCTTCGCGCCGCCCACCGCGAGCGGGTGGTTGACGCGGAGGTCGTACGGCGTGGTCACCGCCTGGCCGCGCCCCCAGCGGACCATCGCGTCGAAGGTCAGGGCCTTGCCGTCGGGGGCGTAGGTAGCGCGGAAGTCCTGCAGCTGCACGTTGAACGGCACCAGCGAGGAGGGGTGGAAGCGCCGACCCGGCTTGATGTCGTCGAACGAGGCGATCGTGTTGGAGAAGCCGGTGCCCTCCACGACCAGCACCGTGCCGGTGAAGCCCCGGAAGGCCCCGATCGCGATCCCCACGAGCAGCAGCACCAACGAGAGGTGGAACACCAGGTTGCCGGTCTCGCGCAGGTAGCCCCGCTCGGCCGACAGCTCGGAGCCCCGGCGGACGACGCGCCAGCGTCGCAACGCCTGCTCCGCCCGGGCGAGCACGTCGTCCTCGGTCTCCCACGAGTCCGACGCGGGCAGCCGCGCCAGCGTTCGCGGTACGGCGGGCGGCTGGGCTCGCAGTGCCCGCAGGTGCAAGCGGGTCCGGGGCAGCAGGCACCCGCACAGGCTGATGAACAGCAGCAGGTAGACCGCCGAGAACCAGGCGCTGGTGAACACGTCGAACAGCTGCAGCCGGTCGAGCAGCGGTCCGAGGGTCGGGTGGTCGTCGAGGTAGGTCTGGACGCGCAGCGGGTTGAGGCGTCGCTGGGGCAGGAAGCCGCCGGGGACGCTCGCCAGCGCGAGCAGGAACAGCAGCAGCAGCGCGGTGCGCATCGACGTCAGGCGCCGCCAGGCGAAGCGCAGCGGGCCGAGCAGACCGGCCCGCAGCTGCGGGGCCGCCGGCTGCGTGCTGAGCCGGGTCGCCTCGTCGAGCTGGACCTGCTCCGCCGAGGCGGCAGCGGTGTCGGCAGCGGTGTGGGGGGCGGTCATACGGCGGGGGTGAACCCGTTGACGGTGACCCGCAGCTGGATCATCAGCTGCTCCCACAGGCCGCTGACGAGGAGCACGCCGATCACGATGAGCATCGCGCCGCCGGCCCGGACCACCAGCGCGTAGTGCCGCTTCACGACGGCGAACAGCCCGAGGGCGCGGCGGAACCCGACGGCCGTGAGCAGGAAGGGGATGCCCAGACCCAGGCAGTACCCGAACGTGAGGAAGGCGCCCCGACCGGCGCTCGCCTGGGTGAAGGCCAGGCTCTGCACGGCGCCGAGGGTGGGACCGAGGCACGGCGTCCAGCCCACCCCGAACAGCACGCCGAGGACCGGGGCGCCCAGCAGCCCCGCCTGCGGGAGCCGGTGGAAGCGCCACTCCCGCTGCATGGGGGCGAACATGCCCATGAAGGCGAGGCCGAGCAGCACGGTCAGCGAGCCGAGCACGACGTCCACCACGCGCTGGTGCACCGCGAGCTCCGCGCCGAGCCCGCCGAACAGGGCGCCCTCGCTGACGAAGACGACGCTGAAGCCCAGGACGAACAGGGAGGCGCCGAGCAGCACCCTGCCGCGGCGGTGCTCCTCGAGGTCCACCCCCGCGAGACCCGTGACGTAGGACAGGTAGCCGGGCACCAGCGGCAGCACGCACGGCGACAGGAAGCTGACGAGGCCGGCCGCGGCTGCCACGGGCAGGGCCACGAGGACAGGTCCGTCGGTGACGATCTCCACGAAGGAGTCGGCTACCCCCATCAGGCCCTCTCGGCGGCGATGACCTGCACCGGCGCGAGCAGCTGCGCCTCGGTGACGGCGCCGATGAACCGGGCGGCGATCCGGCCCTGCCGGTCGAGCACCAGCGTTGTCGGGGGCTGCTGCGGGGCCTGACCGCGGAACTTCAGCAGCAGCAGGCCGGCCTGGTCGTAGAGGGACGGGTACCGCACCTGCTTGCTACGGACCATGGCCCTGGCGGCGACCTGGTCGTCCTTGAAGTCGACGCCGACGAACGCGACGCCGAGGGACGCCGTCTGCGCGTAGACAGCGTTGAGGTTGCGGGCCTCCGCGCGGCACGGGGCGCACCACGCGGCCCAGAAGTTGAGCACGACGACCTTGCCCCGCAGGCTCGCGATGTCGAGCTGCTCGCCGTCGAGCGTGGTGCCGGCCAGGTCCGGTGCGAGCTCGCGGTCGCCCACCCGGAAGACACCGGAGTCGGGGAGGCCGACGGAGTTCAGGCCGCGGTCCAGCCCGGCGTCGGTGTTGGTGCCCCTGCGGCCGGTGCAGCCCGACAGGACCACGCCGGCGAGCAGCAGCAGGGCGAGAGAGCGGCGCACGGCTCCAGTGTCGGTCACGACGCCGGGAACCGGCTCGTGGTCCTCGTCACGCGCCGTGGCCCGGGCGGCGCGACGCCTCACCCGCGGGCTCGCTGTAGGTCACGGCGAGCAGCCCGGAGCCCTCCCACGTCAGCGAGGTCAAGGAGGCGAGACCGCACTGCCGCCGATCCGGGCGATGCCACAGGCGGCGGCCCTCGACGTACCGCCGCAGTGTCCAGATCGGGAGCTGGTGGCTGACGCACACCACCTCGTGACCGAGGTTGCGGTCGCGCGCCTCCTCGGCGGCGGCGAGCATCCGACGGGCGATGGCGTCGTACGCCTCTCCCCAGGAGGGCCGGAAGGGGTTGCGCAGGTAGGGCCAGTTCACGGGGTTCTTCAGCGCCCCGTCGCCGACCCCGAACTGCGTGCCCTCGAAGTGGTTCTCGCTCTCGATGAGCCGGTCGTCGGTCGTGATGCTCAGGCCGAAGGCCTTGGCGATCGGCTCCGCGGTCTCCTGCGCGCGCAGCAACGGGGAGGACACGACCTCGGTCACGTCACGTCCGCGCACCGCCTCCGCCGCGGCGACTGCCATCAGCAGGCCGTCCTCGGACAAGCGGAAGCCCGGCAGCCGGCCGTAGAGGACCCCGTCCGGGTTGTGCACCTCGCCGTGCCGCAGCAGGTGCACCGTCGTCTGGGTCATGCCGTCCCCTCCGGGACGGCGGCAGCGGCCGCAGCCGCCTTCGGCAGCGCGGCCGCGACGCGCTCGAGAGCGGCGTCGTCGTGGGCGGCCGAGACGAACCACGCCTCGTACGCCGAGGGGGGCAGGTAGACGCCCTCGGCCAGCATCGCGTGGAAGAACGCGGTGTAACGGGCCGTCTGCTGCCGGGTGGCTGAGGCGAAGTCGGTGACGGGCTCGGCGGTGAAGAACACGCTGAACAGGCTGCCGGCGGCGTTGACGCGGTGCGCGACCCCGGCCTCGCACAGGGCATCAGCCGCGAGCTTGGCGACAGTCGCGGCGGCGAGGTCGACGGTCCCGTAGACCTCGTCCGTGCAGTGGCGCAGGGTGGTGAGGCCCGCCGCCACGGCCATCGGGTTCCCCGACAGCGTGCCCGCCTGGTAGACGGGACCGGCCGGCGCGAGGTGCGCCATGACGTCCGCGCGGCCGCCGAACGCCGCGGCGGGCAGACCGCCGCCCATCACCTTTCCGAAGGTGAACAGGTCCGGCGTCACACCCTCAAGCCCCCACCAGCCGGCGCGGCTGAGCCGGAAGCCCGTCATGACCTCGTCGAGCACCAGCAGCGCGCCGTACCGCTGGGTGATGTCGCGTAGGCCCTCGTTGTAGCCGGGCAGGGGCGGGACGACGCCCATGTTGGCCGCGACCGCCTCGGTGATGACGCAGGCGATGTCCTCGCCGTACAGGGAGAAGGCCTGCTCGACCGCAGCGAGGTCGTTGTAGGGCAGGACGATCGTGTCGGCCGCGCTGGCGCCGGTGACGCCCGGGGTGTCCGGGAGACCGAAGGTGAGCACGCCGGAACCGGCGCTGGCGAGCAGCGCGTCGACGTGCCCGTGGTAGCAGCCCTCGAGCTTGACGACCTTGCTGCGGCCGGTGAACCCGCGGGCGAGCCGGACGGCGCTCATCGTGGCCTCGGTGCCGCTGCTGACGAGCCGGACCTGCTCGACCGGGCTCACCCGCGCGCAGATCTCCTCGGCGAGCTCGACCTCCGCGGGGCTGGGGGTGCCGTACGACGTGCCGCGCTCCGCGGCCTGGTGGAGGGCCTCGACGACGGCCGGGTGCGCGTGCCCGAGGACCATCGGGCCCCAGGAGCAGACGAGGTCGACGTACTCACGCCCGTCAGCGTCGGTGAGGTAGGCGCCGCGACCGCTGACCATGAAGCGGGGGGTGCCACCGACGGCGCGGAAGGCCCGGACGGGGGAGTTCACGCCGCCGGGCGTCACTGCCCGGGCGCGGTCGAACAGCGCCTGCGACAGCGGGGCGTCGTACGGGTAGCTCATCACCCCATCCAACCGCACGGGCAGGAGCGGTCTGTCCGGCGTCGAAGACCACGGCACCCCAGCCCTGAAGGAGCGCCCGTGTCACGTCGCCGACTCGCAGCCTGCGCGGCCCTTGCCCTCGGAGGCGTTGCCGTCGCCCTGGCCACGCCGGGCAGCGCGGCCCCCAAGGGCCCGTCGTTCGGCGCGCCCGTCAAGGTCACTCCGACCGCCGCGGGCGGTTACGAGCCGGGCGTCGTGAGCGACCGCTTCGGCAACCTCTACGCCACCGCGCACAAGGAGAACGCCGAGCTGGTGCTGTCTCCCGACGAGCGGTCCGAGACCCTCACGCGCTCGATGTCGTGGGCCTGGTACTCCTCTGATCACGGCAAGAGCTGGAAGAACCTGCCGGGCCCAGCGACGCCCGTGGCGAGCCCCGACCTCTACAACAAGAACTTCGGTGACGAGGGCGACCTGGCCACCGACGACGCCGGCAACGTCTACTTCGTCGACACCAACCTCGCCGACATCACGTTCAGCTCCTGGCACGCCGACGGGCTCGGCAAGGTCACCTTCACCAGGCACCTGCCGCTCGCCGGCTTCGGTGAGCCGCTGGACGACCGGCCCTGGGTGACCGCGCACAAGAACGGGCACGTCTTCTACTTCGGCAACGAGGGCAACAAGACGTACGCCCTGGCCAACATGGGCGAGGCGTACGGCCCGGGCACGGGCCCCGGCCGCTACACCGTCTACTCGTCGTACGACGGGGGCCAGACGTGGGACCACATCGGGATCCAGCTCAAGGACTCCGGCTGGTGCCGCCCCGCGGCCGCGCCCAACTCGAACTGGGTCTACGCGCTGTGCGGCAACGACAGCGGCAAGCTCTACAGCTACGTCAGCAAGAACGACGGCAAGTACTGGGAGCGCTACGAGGTTCCTGGCGGCTACACCAAGTTCGGCGGCGGCGGCTTCGAGTCCTACCCGACGCTGCAGGTCCTCAAGGACGGCACCCTGTGGGGCTCGTACCTCGACCCGGACCGTGAGAACTGCAAGAAGGGCGGCGTCCCGACCTGCTCGCACATGTACGCCTACCGGTCCACCGACCACGGCAGGCACTGGACGCGCTTCGACATCACGCCGAAGGCGCAGAAGCGCTATCAGATGGAGTACGGCTGGCTGGCCGTCAGCGCTGACGGCAAGCGGCTCGGCTACTCGGTGTACGCGCGACCTACGGTCGACGACGCGTGGAGCGTCTACGGGACCACGTTCACGCTGGGGCAGAAGCCGGTCCTCACCAAGCTCGACCCTGTCGCTGTCACGGCCCCGGGCTTCCCGGAGGCGCCGGGCGACTTCCTGATGTGCGCCTTCGACCCGGCCGGCAAGCTCACCGTCACGTGGACCCGCGCCGTGCAGCAGGTGGACATCGCACCGGGCGAGGGCCAGCGCAGCCTGTTCCGGGACATCTACTCCGCGACCTCCCGGTAGCGGTCACAGCCAGCCGGCTGCCTCGGTGGCCCAGTAGGTCAGGATCATCGAGGCGCCGGCCCGGCGGATGCCGACGAGCTGCTCGGTGATGATGCGCTGCCGATCGACCCAGCCGTTGGCTGCGGCCGCCTCGACCATCGCGTACTCACCGCTCACCTGGTAGGCCGCGACCGGCACATCGACGGCCTGCGCCACGGCGCGGACCACGTCGAGGTAGGCACCCGCGGGCTTCACCATCACGGCGTCCGCGCCCTCGGCGACGTCGAGCAGCGCCTCACGAACCCCCTCCGCAGCGGCGCGTGCGGGGTCCTGCTGGTAGGCCGCGCGGTCGCCGAAGGACGGCGCGCACTCGGCCGCGTCGCGGAAGGGCCCGTAGAAGGCGGAGGCGTACTTCGTGGAGTACGACAGCACCGGCAGCTGCGAGAAACCCTGCGCATCAAGGGCTGCCCGGATCGCAGCGACCTGGCCGTCCATCATCCCGCTGGGGGCCACGACCTGCGTGCCGGCCCGTGCCTGCGCGACGGCTGCGGAGGCGTAGCGGTCGAGCGTCGCGTCGTTGTCGACCTCGCCGTTCGGTGTCAGGAGCCCGCAGTGGCCGTGATCGGTGTACTCGTCCAGGCACAGGTCGCTCATGACGACGACGGCGTCGCCGGCCTCGGCGACCACGTCGGCGAGCGCGAGCTGCACGATGCCCTGCGGGTCGTCCGCACCGGAGCCGCGCGCGTCCTTCACCGCCGGGATGCCGAACAGGATCACGCCACCGACACCTGCGGCCGCAGCCTCGCTCACGGCCTTCTTCAGGGACTCCCGCGTGTGCTGGACGACGCCGGGCATCGACGCGATGGGCGCCGGCTCGCTGATCCCCTCCTTGACGAAGACCGGCAGCACCAGGTCAGACGGCACCACCCGCACGTCGGCGACCAGCCGCCGCAACGAGGGCGTCCGACGCAACCGGCGGGGCCGCGCGGCCGGGAAGCTCATCGCTTCGCCTTCTTGGCGCCCTTCCGGCGGCGCGCTGACGGGGGAAGCTCCCCAGCCGCGCGCAGCTCCAGCGCGAACTCGGCCAGGCCCTCCACGAGAGCCGTGACGTCCGGCTTGGCGGCCAGCACGTCCACCCGGAGCCCGAGCTCCTCAGCCGTCGCCTTGGTCTGCGGGCCGATGGCCACGAGCACCGTGGAGTCGTGGGGCTTGCCCGCGATGCCGACGAGGTTGCGGACGGTGGACGACGACGTGAAGAGCACCGCGTCGAAGCCGCCGCCCTTGAGAGCCTCACGGGTCTCAGCCGCCGGGGGCGCGGCGCGCACGGTGCGGTAGGCCGTCACGTCGTCGACCGCCCAGCCGAGGTCCTTCAGACCTGCCACGAGGGTGTCGGTGGCGATGTCGGCACGTGGGAGGAGCACGCGGTCGAGGGGATCGAAGACCTCGTCGTAGGCCTGCCACTCGCGCAGCAGCCCCTCGGAGCTCTGCTCCCCGCTCGGCACCAGCTCGGGCTCGATGCCGTACGCGCGGACGGCCGCGGCCGTCGCGTCGCCGACGGCCGCGATCTTCACGCCCGCGAACGCGCGGGCGTCGAGGCCGAACTCCTGCAGCTTCTCCAGCACCGCCTTGACGGCGTTGACGGAGGTGAAGGCGATCCAGAGGTACCTGCCGGTGACCAGGCCCTTGATGGCCCGCTCCATCGGCGCGGGCGTCCGGGGCGGCTCCACCGCGATGGTCGGCACCTCGACGGGGATCGCGCCGTACGCGCGAAGCGCCTCCGACAGCGTGCCGGCCTGGTCGCGGGTGCGCGGGACGAGCACCTTCCAGCCGTAGAGGGCGCGCTGCTCGAACCAGCCGAGCCGGTCGACCTTCTTCACCGCGTCGCCGACCACGACGACTGCCTCGCCGCTGAGCTCGCGGACAGCGGCCTCGACCGTGTCGAGGGTCGCGACGACGGTCTGCTGCGCGGGGGTGGTGCCGCCCACGGTGACCGACACGTCCGTACCGGGCTTGCGGCCGTGCTCCACGAGGGACGAGGCAGCCTTGGCGACCTCCCCGACCGGGCAGCTCAGCACGAGCGTGCCGGGGGCGCCGGCGAGGCCCGCCCAGTCGAGGGTGTCCTCCACCCGCGCCACCGTCCGCGGCAGGCCGACGGGCACACCCGCGAAGGCGGGTACGGCGACCGGCGAGGACAGGCCGGGCACGACCTCGAGGCGGAGCTTGGCCTTGACGACAGCCTCCGCCTCCTTGGCGCCGTCGGCTGCGAGGTAGGGGTCTCCGGGGAGTAGGCGCACCACGCGCTTGCCCGCCTTGCCGGCGGCGACGAGCGCGGGGCCCTGCAGCTGGCCCGACGGGACGCGCTGGACCTCCGTGTCGGGGCCGGCGAGGGCGAGGACGGCGTCGGTCACGCTCTCGTCCGCGATGACAACCTCTGCTTGCCGCAGGAGCTCGGCAGCGCGCTGCGCGAGCAGCCCGGGGTCGCCGGTGCCTGCGCCCACGAGGGCGACCTGGCCGGTGGGCCGGCGGGTACGGGTCGGGCTCATCGTCGTGCCTCCGAGATGTCGTTGATCATCAGGGGATCGAGTGGGGGCACACCGGGCGCGTCGCCCCCGGATCTCCTGATGATCATGGAAGGGGGGGATGGGTCATGAGGGTGGCGGCGCCGAGGTCGAGCAGCTCGGCGGCGAGCCGCTGCCCCACCTCCTGGGCCGCGTCTGCCGGTCCGGTCGCCGAGAGGCGTACGGCGTCGCTGCCGTCCACCGCGACGACGACGCCGCGGAGGAAGACCTCCAGCCCGTGGTCGCCCTCGACGATCTCGGCGAGGGCGCCCACAGGTGCGGAGCAGCCGGCCTCGAGAGCGGCGAGCAGGGCCCGCTCAGCGGTGACCGCCGTACGGGAGTCGACATCGTCGATCGCCACCAGGGCAGCGACGAGGTCGCCCTCGCGGCACTCGACGGCCAGCGCGCCCTGCGCGGGTGCCGGCAGCACCTGCAGCGGGTCGAGGGTCTCGGTGATCGCGTCTGACCGACCGAGGCGGAGCAGACCGGCGCGGGCGAGGACCACCGCGTCGAGCTCGCCGCTCGTGACGTAACCGAGGCGGGTGTCGACGTTGCCCCGCACGGGAACGACCTCGAGGCCCATGCCCAGCGCACGGAGCTGCGCGGCGCGGCGGGGCGAGCCGGTGCCCACCCGCGAGCCGGACGGCAGCTCGCCGAGGGTGAGGCCGGCTCGCGCGACGAGGGCGTCGCGCGGGTCCTCACGACGGGGGACAGCGGCGATGACAAGGCCGTCGGCTTCTGCCGTGGGAAGGTCCTTGTAGGAGTGGACGGCGACGTCGATCTCCTTGGCCAGCAAGGCATCTCGAAGCGCGTTCACGAACACCCCGGTGGAGCCGAGCTGGGCGATCGAGGCCGTGGAGGTGTCGCCCTGCGTCGTGATGCCGACGAGCTCCACGTCATGACCGAGGGCACGCAGCGCGTCGGCCACCTGACCCGACTGCGTGAGGGCCAGGGCCGAGGACCGTGTGCCGAGCCGCAGCGCGCTCACGGCGGGTCCTCGTCGTCGAGCGGGAGCGGAGCGGCGACCGCCGCCGGAGCAGCGCGATCGAGGCCGAAGAGCTCGCGCAGCGCCTCGGCGTAGGACAGCGCGCCGGGAGCGTCTGCCAGCTCCTTCACACGCACCGTCGGGGTGTGCAGGAGCGTCTGGACGACCCGGCGCACCGACTGCTCCACCTCGGCCCGGACGGCAGGGGCGAGGTCGGGCAGCCGTCCGGCCAGCCGCGCGAGCTCGGCGTCGACGACCTCGTCGGCCTTGCTGCGGAGCGCCACGACGGTCGGGGCGACCCGGGAGGCCTTCTGCCAGGTCAGGAAGGCGCTCACCTCGTCGGCGACGATCGCGCGGGCGGCCTCCACGCCGGCGTGGGCCTCCGTGCCGGACAGGCTGTCCTGCAAGGTCTCCAGGTCCACCAGCGAGACCCCGGGCACGGAGCGGACGGCAGGGTCCACGTCGCGCGGGAGCGCCAGGTCGACCACCGCGAGCGGACGGCCGCTGCGCAGCGCCATCGCCTCGACCACGACGGCGCGCGTCACGACGTGCCCGATGGCACCGGTGGAGGTGACGACGACGTCGGCGATGGCGAGCTCGTCGCGAAGGGCGTCCAGACCCACCCCCCGGCCCTCCAGGGAGGTCGCGAGCCGGGCAGCGTTGTCCGGGGTTCGGTTCGCGATGACGACGTCGCCGACGCCTGCGCGCCGGAGCGTCGCGCCGGCGAGGGCACCCATGGACCCGGCTCCCACGACGAGCACCGGCCGACCCGAGAGCGGACCCACGACCCGCTCGGCGTGCTGCACGCCGACCGTGACGAGCGACTGGCCGGCAGCGTCGATGCCCGTCTCGGCGTGCACCCGCTTGCCGACCCGCAGGGCGGTCTGGAAGAGCTCGTGCAGCACGCGCCCGGCGGTGTGCCCCGACGCGCCGTACGCCCGGCGCAACTGCCCGAGGATCTGCGACTCCCCGACCACCATGGAGTCCAGGCCCGACGCGACCTGGAACAGGTGGTGGACCGCCTGGCCCTCCCAGTGCACGTACAGGTGCTTGGACAGCTCCTCCATCGTCACGTCCGCGCGCCGGATCAGCAGGTCGGTGACTGCCTCGACGCCGGGGTGGAACCCCTCGGTGTCGGCGTAGACCTCGACGCGGTTGCACGTCGACAGCACCACCGCTTCTCCCACCGCCCCGGCGCGCAGCTCGGTGAGGACGTCGGTCAGGTCGTCGAGACCCCGGCTCACGTCCTCGAGCAGGGACAGCGGGGCGCTGCGGTGCGACAGCCCGACGACGAGCACGCTCATCGGTCGGCCCCCATGGCCTTGCGGTGCTCGTGGAACGACAGGATCTGCAGCTCGATGGACAGGTCGACCTTGCGCAGGTCGACGTGCGGAGGGACGACGAGCACGGTCGGCGCGAAGTTGAGGATGCTGGTGACGCCGGCTGACACCAGGCGGTCGCAGACCTCCTGCGCCGCGCGAGCCGGCGTGGCGATGACGCCGATGGACGCGCCGGTCACCACGGCGGGGAGCTCGTCGAGGTGCCGCACGGTGAGCCCGGCGATCTGCTGCCCCACGGTGGCGGTGTCCACGTCGAGCAGCGCGTCGATGGCGAGCCCGCGCGAGGCGAAACCCCCGTAGCCGGCGAGCGCGCGGCCGAGGTTCCCGACCCCGACGAGCACCACCGAGCACGGGCGCTGGAGCCCGAGCGCGGTCGAGATCTCCTCGACGAGGTGCTCCACGTCGTACCCGACGCCCCGGGTGCCGTAGGAGCCGAGGTGCGACAGGTCCTTGCGCAGCTTGGCGCTGTTGACGCCCGCAGCCTCGGCCAGCTCCTCGGAGCTGGCAGTCACGAAGCCCTCCTCCGCGAGGCCGTGCAGCGCCCGAAGGTAGACCGGCAGCCGCGCGATCGTCGCCTCGGGGATGCCCGCGCGACGGCGCTCCTCAGGCAGGCTCGGCGCGGTCATGGCGCGGAGGCTACGCGCTTGTGAACGCGTTCACAAAATCGGTGAGCCCGGTCACACCCGCACCCCGAGGGCCTTCGCCAAGGCCCTTTCCTCGACCCACCAGCGGCTGTGCTCGGCCCCGTCCAGCAGCACCACCGGGACGTGGTCGCTCCACTGCCCGAGACCCGGAGCGGTGTCGACGTCCACGATCTCGAGAGTGACGCCCGCCCGAGTGGCGAGCCGCTCGACGAGCGGCTGGGCCTCCGCGCACAGCGAGCAGCCCGCCCTGGTGACGAACGTGAGCGTGCCGACCCGAGCGTGGCGCCCCAGCCTCACGCCGGGGGGCCACCCTCGTCGAGCTCGCGCAGCCGGCCCTTGGAGACCTTGCCCGTAGCCGTGTGCGGCAGCTCGTCGACCATCTCGACGACCGTGGGGCACTTGAACCGGGCCAGTGACCCCGCGGCGTGAGCGATGACGGCATCCGCCGTGAGCGCGGAGCCCGGTGTGCGCACCACGAGCGCCTTGACCGACTGGCCGGTGTAGGGGTGCGGGATGCCCAGCACCGCGACCTCCGCCACCTCCGGGTGGGTGTCGATGACCTCCTCGACCTCACGCGGGTAGACGTTGAAGCCGCTCACCAGCACGAGCTCGCGCGTGCGGTCCACCAGGTGCAGGTCGCCGTCGTCGTCGAGCACCGCGACGTCACCGGTGGCGAACCAGCCGTTCGCGTCAGGACCGTCGGCGCCGTCGGGCCAGTACCCCGAGAAGAGGTTGGCCCCGCGCACCACGATCTCCCCTGGGTCGCCGTCCTCCGCGGGACGCCCGTGCGCGTCCAGCAGCCGGAGCTCCACCTCAGGGATCGGCCTCCCGATGGAAGCGGCCTTCGGCACCTCGCTCATCAGGGTCGAGGTGAGGACCGGCGCGGTCTCGGTGAGCCCGTAGCCCTCGAACACGTGATGACCGGTGACGTCGAGCACGCGGTGCAGCACGTCGGCGGGCAGCGGCGCAGCACCGGACACGCACAGCCGCACGCTCTCGAAGGCGTCACCCACGTCAGGCAGCAGTGACCAGGCGACCCACATCGGCGGCGCGCCGACGACGTTCGTGACGTCGCTGCGACCGATCTCCTCGAGCGTGGCGACCGGGTCGAAGCGCTCTACGAGCACGCCGGTGGCCCCGTGCCTCGCGACCATCCCCAGCGCGGCGTTGAGCCCGTACACGTGGAACAGGGGCAGCACGAGGAGCACGACGTCGTCGGCCGACACCACCTGGGGGTCGATGGCGGAGGTCTGCTCGAGGTTGGCCAGCAGCGCCCGGTGCGTGAGCATCGCGCCCTTCGGCCGGCCGCTCGTACCGCTCGTGTAGAGCAGCACCGCGAGGTCCTCGCCGCCACCGACCACGTCGTACGGCGAGCTGTCGGTCAGCAGGTCCGCCCAGCTGTCCTCACCCGTGACGAGCACGTGGTCGGGACCACCTGTCACGGCGCGCACGGCTGCGGCCCCGTCCGACGTCGTGACGACCGCGCGGGCTCCGCTGTCGCCGAGGACGTGCGTCAGCTCGGGCACGGTGTAGCCGGGGTTGACGGGCAGCGCGACCAGTCCGGCCCGGAGGGTGCCGAAGTAGGCCGCCGGGAAGTCGGGGGTGTTGCCCAGGTGCAGCGCGACCCTGTCGCCACGGTCGAGGCCGAGCCCTGCCAGCCCGTGGGCCACGCCGTCGGCCGCGGAGTCGAGCTCCGCCCAGGTCGTCGTCTGCCCGTGGAAGCGCAGCGCCGGCTTGTCGGGGTGGGCGGCAGCTGCGGCGCGCACCAGGTCCGCGAGGTTGCCGGTCACGCGGGCGAGCATTCCACAGGGCCCGGCCGCTACGGCGGACTGGGCGGCTGGGAGCTCGCAGGTGGCGGGCCGGGGAGGATTCCGGTGCTGGTCGGCTCCGGTGTCGGCGACTCCGTCGGCGGCTCCGGCGTCGGGCTGGGGGTGCGGGACCGCCTCGCGCTGGGGCTCGGTGCCGTGGTGCGGCTCGGGCGCGGCGACCGCGTCGCGGAGGGCGTGAGGGTCGGCACCGGGACTCCGGCTGCCCGCGCGGCCCGCTCAGCCTTGATGCGGCGCAGGTTCTCCTGGGCCTTTGCGAAGACCAGGGCGGGCAGGGTGCCGCCGAACACCTGCTTGAACCCGTGCACCTCCTTCATGCCGCCGCACGGCCCGTCCACCTCGAGGCGGGCGCGCTCGGGCTTGGGCCCCCGCGGCTCGCAGGACGACAGCTCGTAGCCCATCCACGTGGCGACGCAGATCTTCTGGTCGGGGATGCACGCGGTGAACCACGCGTCCGTGGAGTCGTTGGTCGTCCCGGTCTTGCCGAACACCGGGAAGGACTGCCGGGCGCGGGTGCCCGTGCCGTGCTCGACCACGTCGGTCAGCGCCTCCACGACGTCGCGCGCCACGCTCCCCGGCAGGACGCGGGTGCGCTTGCCCGGGGGTGCCCGCTGCACGAGCTCGCCGGGGTCGGTGGCCGTGGCGCCCTTGCGGATCTCCGTGAACGAGCGGGTGCCGACCCGCACGCCGTCGTTCGCGAAGGTGCCGAACGCCACCGCCTCGGAGATCGGGGTGACCTCCGCTCCTGCACCGATCCCGAAGGAGAGGTTTCCCGACTTCTCCGTCAACGGCGGGTCAGCGTCGAGACCGGCCGCCGTGGCCAGCTTGGCGACCCGGGACCGGCCCACCTCGATCGCGAGCGGGAGGTAGACGGTGTTGACCGAGTCCGCCATCGCCCGGCGCAGCGTGAACCTCCCCGACTCGCTCTTGTCGGAGTTGCAGTACCGGTAGGGGTTCGGGTTGCCACCCGGGTTGGGGATCCGGTCGCAGTTGGACGCGTAGCGCGTGGTGCCCAGCGACATCCCCCGCTGGAGGGCGACCGCGAGCGTGAACGGCTTGATCGTCGAGCCGGACGAGCGGTGCGCAGCGGTCGCGAGGTTGAAGCCGAGCCGCTGCTCGTAGCGCGTGACGGCCTTGCTGTACGGCGTTCCGTCCGGGTAGAGCAGCGCGGGCACCCGACGCAGCGTCGCCATCGCCTTGACGTCGCCGTTCGTGTAGTCCACCGCGACGATGGCCGCCTGGGGGTCGTCCTCGTCGGGCAGCACCGCGCGCAGCGCCTCGTTGAACGCCTGCTGCAGGTCGAGGTCGAGCGTGGTCCGCACCCGGAGCCGACCACGGAAGAACGTGTCCTCCTCGTAGGCCTCGCTCGCCTGGACCCGCTTCTTCACGTAGTCCGCGAACTCGGGCGCGATCGTCGGCTGCTCGGCCGCGCGGATCCGCAGGGGCTTGACGTCGTAGTGGTAGGCGTCGCTGACCTGCTGCGGCGAGGCGTACCCCGCCACGACCATGCGGTTGAGCGTGTACTGCTGGCGCACCCGAGCGGTCGGGAAGTCCTTGACCGGGTTCCAGAAGGAGGGCGCCGGGGCGATCCCCGCGAGCATGGAGGCACGGGCCAGCGCCAGGAGCGGGTCGCGGCGGTGCGTGCGGGTGTTGAGGTCGAGGTCCTTCACCGGGACACCGAAGTAGTAGCGCGCCCCTGCCTGCACGCCGTACAGGCCGTTGCCGAGGTAGAGCGCGTTGAGGTAGTCGGTGAGGATCTGCTCCTTCGACAGGCGCTGCTCGAGCCGGATCGCGAGGGCGGCCTCCCGGATCTTGCGCAGCGCCGTGCGCTCGTTGCCCACGTAGGCGTTCTTCACGTACTGCTGCGTGAGGGTCGAACCGCCCTGCTGCACCGACCCGCCGGCGAGGTCGCGGAAGGCGGCGCGCACGGTCGCGACCACGTCCACCCCGCGGTGCGTCAGGAAGTTCTCGTCCTCGGCGGAGATGATCGCGTCACGCATCACCTGCGGGATGTCCTGCGCGGCGACGTTGTCGTGCCGCTCGGTGGGTTGCAGGGTCGCGAACTGCCGGCCGTCGGCGGCCAGCAGCAGCACCGAGCTGGGTGGCGGTGCGACGGCCAGGTCGATCGGCGCGGCGAGCAGGCCGGCCACGAAGGTCACGGACCCGACCGCGGTCGCGAGCACCAGGACCAGCGCGCTCCGCGCGACCACCCGGGTACGCCGGTGCCGCCGCCTGCGGGAGGCCGACCGCGCCGCCTGTCGCGGTCGCCCACGGGACGGGGCTGGACCGGGCGCGACCATGAACGCAGCGTACGGGGGCGACCCTCAGGACGGTCGCTCTGCCTGCCGAGACACAACGTGTCAGAACGACCTCACGGACGGTCAGCCCCCCGTACCATGGCCGCACCGGCTCACGCCTTCCCCGGAGCCTCGAACGGAGTCCCGATGCACGCCCGCCTGCCTGCGCACGCCCTGCGTGCAGGCATGCCCGGCAGCGCCAGGTGACCAAGGCCGTGACCTCGGACCCTGCCGTCCCGACCCCCGCGGTGGCCGAGCACGACCGCGTGGACGCCGCGCCGCCCGAGGGGGAGAGCGCGGTCACGTACGCGCTCGTGGAGCGCGCGCAGTCCGGGGACGCGGAGGCGTTCGGGCTGCTCTACGACCGTTACGTCGACCAGGTCTACCGCTACATCGCCTACCGCGTCGCGAGCTCGGCGGTCGCGGAGGACCTCACCTCCGAGACGTTCCTGCGGGCCTTGCGGCGCATCGGCTCCTTCACGTGGCAAGGCCGCGACGTCGGCGCCTGGTTCACCACGATCGCCCGCAACCTCGTGGCCGACCACTACAAGAGCGGCCGCTACCGGCTCGAGCTGACCACTGACGACGTCACCGACTCGGGCAGCGCCCCCACGATCGAGGGCCCCGAGCGTGCCGTTCTCGAGGGGATGACGAACAAGGTCCTGCTGCAGGCGGTCAAGAAGCTCAACGCCGAGCAGCAGGAGTGCATCGTGCTGCGCTTCCTGCAGGGGCTGTCGGTCGCGGAGACGGCCCAGGTGATGGGCAAGAACGACGGCGCGATCAAGGCGTTGCAGTACCGCGCCATCCGCACGCTCGGCCGGCTGCTGCCGGAAGGCGTGGAACTGTGAGACCGGCTCTGATGACACTGCGTGACGCCTCGTGCCAGCCTGCTACTGCCGCACAAAATCTCGGACAAACCGGGTCGAGACCCGTCACCCCGGTCGACCACCCGTCGTTGGGGAAGACGACACATGCAGCCGGCCCCCCGCTGCGGTGTCACCCAGCACACCTCCCAGCACACCTCCCAGCACGCACCCCGAGAGGACCCCGGTCATGAACCCCCTGGGCAACCGGGCCCGAGCCGAAGAGCTCGCGCGCCTGCTCGAGGGGTCCCTGCCCACCGGGACCGGGGCGACGGGGAGCCTCGTCGCGTTGGCCGGTCGGCTGCGCGCGGTCTCGCCCGGGTTGGAGGAGGTCACCGCGCCGCGGCCGGACTTCCGGGTCGCGCTCCGCCAGCGCCTCGTCGCCGTCGCCACGGTCCAGGGGCCGCAGGTGGCACCCGCCACGGCCGCGGCCGCCGGCACGGGATCGCTCGACAGGATCGTCGCCTGGTCTCGCACGTGGAGCGCCCAGAAGCGGATGGCCCTCGCCTCCGGAGCGATGGCGGCCGTCGTCGCCGTCACCGGCGTCGGGGTCGCGTCCTCGCACTCGCTGCCGGGTCAGCCCTTCTACGGGATGAAGCGCGCCAGCGAGAGCCTGCAGCTGCGGCTCGCCGACGGTGACACCGCCAAGGGCGGCAAGCACCTGGAGTTCGCCGCCACGCGGCTCCGCGAGGTCCGGGCACTCGCCCGCGGTGACGGCGAGCTCGCCCTCGGCAGCGTCGGGCACCAGGGGACGATCGCCGGCAGCCTCGCCTCCAGCGACCTGCAGGACCGGATCAACGAGACCCTCGCCGACTTCGACACCGAGACCAGCAAGGGCCGCTCCCTGCTCGAGGCGGTCTACCGCAGCACCGGTCGCACGGCGCCGCTTCGCCTGCTCACCGAGTTCTCCTTCCAGCAGCGCGACCGCCTGGGTGCGCTCATCCCCGAGCTGCCCGCGGGTACGGCGAACGCGGCTGCAGAGTCGCTCGCCCTCGTGACCGAGGTGGGCACGGTCGCCACGCAGCTGCTCGAGCTCGGCACCTGCTCCGCCTCCTGCGACCCGAGCACGGCCGGGCCCACGCTGCCCGTCGAGCCCGGCCCCACCCCGGGGACGAGCGCAAGCCCGGAGCCGACCGACAACGGGGTGCCGCCGTGCGCCTGCGTCACGCCGAGCACCACGCCGGAGCCGACGCCGGACCCCACCACGGAGCCGACCTCCGAGCCGACCTCCGAGCCGACCTCCGAGCCGACGCCGACCGGCACGCCGACGCCGACGGGCAGCCCGACGCCCACACCCGGCGTGCTGCCCACGATCCTGCCGACGATCCTGCCGACGATCCTGCCGACGCTGCTCCCGCTGCCGATCCCGACGGACCTGGCCTCGGCGCTCCCGACGCTGCTGCCGGAGCTCTCGCTCGAGCCGTAGCTCCTCCGCCGGCGAGGAGGCCTCGTCGCGCGCCGCCGTCACGTGGCGGCGCTGCTCGCCCCGCACGGGGGCAGTACGCTCCGTGATGGGACTAAACGAGCCTTGTGCCCGATTTGCCCCGAATATCCGAGCACCCCAAAAAATTCCCCCTGTGGCCGCCGTCACCTACGCTCAGAAGGCTCGTTGAGGGGGGCAAGACGGCACGCCCCGTACCCCACAGGGTGCGGTTTAAGCGCAACGTCCGGAATGCCGAGATCGTCACCAACCACAGGTGACCAAGAACCGCTACAAGGGGATCACATGACCAGCACTGGACGGGTCGCGCGGCTGACCGCTCTTGCCCTCGCTACCGGCACGCTCGTCGCCGCCGGTGCAGGCACGGCGGGTGCCACCAGCACCCAGAAGACCGACTTCACCGCGTCAGGCGGCGGCTCCGTCATCCGCCTGACGATCAACCTGCCCTCGCAGCTCGCCCCGGTCCTCTCGGCCGCCGGTCTGCCGCAGAGCCTGACCCAGGACCTCGTCCTCACGGGCGGCAACATCCGCACCGCGGACGTCAAGGCCGTCGCCACCTCGACGCTCGGTGCCAACGGCAACGTCGTCGCGCTGTCCGGCCTTCTCAACAAGACCGTCGTCGCTGAGTACGGCAAGCCGGCTCCCGCGCCCTTCACGGTGCTCCCGGCCGAGCTGAAGACCGCGCTCGCCGGCTTCGGCATCCACGTCGCCGCGCTCGAGCTCAACTCCTCCGCTGCGAACCCGACCGTCGACGGTCAGGTCTCGCACAGCCTCAGCACCGTCGCGAACCTCCGGGTCGACGGCGTCGGCGTGCTCGACGCGCTCCTCGAGCAGCTCAACGCGCAGCTCTCGGCGATCCTGTCCACCGCGCTCGGCACGCAGTCGGCGTCGCAGACCGCGGCTCTCGGTGGCGTCACCGCCGTCGGCAGCACCACGGCCAAGCAGGTCCTCGGCCAGGCCGTCTCGATCGTCGAGGCGCTCGGTGTGCAGCAGGCGTCGACGCTCGCCGGCGAGGCGAAGGCGCAGCTCGAGGCCGCGATCGACGCGGTCGTCGCTCAGCTGAACGCTCTGCCCAACCTGCTCACCGGCAAGATCACGTCGGCTGCGACGGACACCTCGCTGCTGAAGGTCGGCCTCATCGAGTCCGAGCAGACCGTCGACCGCGCCGCGGGCGTCGTCACCTCCACCTCCTCGAACAAGCTCGTGGGCGTCAGTGTCCTGGGCGGGCTCGTCACGGTGGACGGCCTCACCTCGAAGGCCGTGGCCAAGCTGGGCAACGGCATCTCCCAGGCAGGCGCCGACAAGGGCCAGAACGCGCTCCTGAAGGTGAACGTCAAGGACCTGCTCAGCGCCGAGGTCACCAACGGCCTCAACGTCGCGCTCGGCAGCCCGGTCCTCCCGACCGAGGTCGTCACCGCCGTGAACGGCGCGCTGGCCCAGATCACCGCGCTGCTCAACGGCGTGCTCGGTGCGACCCTGACGCAGACCGGCCTCGGCGAGCAGATCGAGACGCCGAACCACGCTGCCAGCTCCGTCTCCGCCGCCCGCCTCGTCGTCAACCCGACGCTGCCGGGTCTCGGTACCGCCCTGTTCGACAAGCCGCTGGTGGACGTGCAGTTCGTCCCCGCCACGGCTGACGTCGTCAAGGCCAACGCCAACGTGCCCCCGCAGGTCACCACGACCCCGGGCAAGGCCGGCACCCAGCCGGTGATGGCCCGCACGGGTGCGAACTTCGCCCTGACGGCCCCCATCGCGATCAGCCTCATGGGCCTCGCGGTCGTCGCCCGCCGCCGTCGCCTGGCGCACCTCGGCGAGTAGCACTGCAGCACCTGCTTCACGAAGGGCCCCGCTCCGTCAGGAGCGGGGCCCTTCGCCTTGGCTAGGGTGAGCGCCACGCTCACCAAGGAGGTCCAGTGGCAAGACTGCGCGGCAGGTCGGCCACCGGGGACGGGGTCTCCGCGGTGCTCGCCGGCGCAGCTTCCGCGGCAGCCGCCGAGGTCGAGGCCTCGCTCGCCGTACCGGCGGATCGGACGGCGGCGGCCTTCTTCGACGTCGACAACACCATGATCCGCGGCGCCTCGATCTACTTCTTCGGCAAGGGCATGGCCGGTCGCGGGCTGATCACCACCAAGGACCTGCTGCGGTTCGGCTTCCAGCAGCTGAAGTTCCGGGTGGCGGGCAAGGAGGACATGGAGGCCGTTGCCGAGGCACGCGAGAAGGCGTTGTCCCTGGTGGCGGGCAAGCCGGTGGCGGAGATCGTCGCCTACGGCGAGGAGATCTACGACGAGCTGATGGCCGAGCGCATCTGGTCGGGCACCCGGGCACTGGCGCAGACGCACCTCGACGCCGGCCAGCGGGTCTGGCTCGTGACGGCTACCCCCGTCGAGCTCGCGCGCATCATCGCGCGGCGCCTGGGGCTCACGGGCGCGCTCGGCACGGTGGCCGAGGTCGAGAACGGCCTGTACACCGGTCGGCTCGTCGGTGAGCCGCTGCACGGCCCGTCCAAGGCCGAGGCGGTCAAGGCGCTCGCCGAGCGGGAGGGGCTCGACCTGGCCCGCTGCACGGCGTACTCCGACTCCGCGAACGACATCCCGATGCTCTCCACGGTCGGCAGCGCCGTCGCCATCAACCCCGACACGCAGCTCCGGGCCGAGGCGAAGGAGCGCGGCTGGGAGGTGCGCGACTTTCGCACCGGGCGCAAGGCCGCCAAGGTGGGCATCCCCGCCGCCGGCGGGGTCGGGCTGGTGGTGGGTGGAGTGCTGGCCGGCGCCGCGATGCGCCGCTCCCTGCGTCGCCGCTGACCCCGGTCAGAAGAAGACGCTGCGGCGCTGCATGAGCAGCGTGTAGAGCGTCGACTGGATCGTCTCCCGCACCTGGTCGGTGAGGTTGAACACGAGCATCGGGTCGTCGGCGGCGGCGGCGCCGAGGTGCGCGGTCTCGATGGGCTCCCCGAACTCGATGATCCACTTGGAGGGGAGCGGGATCGCGCCCAGCGGACCGAGCCACGGGAAGAACGGCGTGATCGGCACGTACGGCAGGCCGAGCAGCCGGGCGAGCGTCTTGGAGTTGCCGATGAGGGGGTAGATCTCCTCGGCCCCCACGATCGAGACCGGGATGATCGGGGTGCCGGTGCGCAGGGCGGCCGAGACGAAGCCCCCACGGCCGAAGCGCTGGAGCTTGTAGCGCTCCGAGAACGGCTTGCCGACGCCCTTGAAGCCCTCGGGGAAGACCCCGACGAGCTCACCGCTGCTCAGCAGCCGCTCCGCGTCGGCGTTGCAGGCCAGCGTCTGCCCGCTCTTGCGCGCCAGCGGAGCCATCACGGGCATCGTGAAGACCAGGTCGGCCCCGAGCAGCCGGAGGTGGCGGTGCGCGGGGTGGTGGTCGTGGACCGCGAGCGACGCCATCACCGCGTCGACCGGGATCGTGCCGGAGTGGTTGGCCACGATGAGGGCGCCACCGGTGTCGGGGACGTTGTCCAGCCCGCGCGTCTCGACGCGGAACCACTTCTCGTAGACGGGCCGGAGCGGCGGCATGAGCACGTGGTGCGTGAGGTCGCGGTCGAAGCCGAACTCGTCGACCTCGTAGTCGCCGGTGAAGCGCCTGCGCAGGAAGGCCAGCCCGCCGGCGAGCTTGCGCTCCCAGTCCGCCGCCGGGGTCTCGGGTGGGGGAGGCGGCGACGCCTCGGCCTTCGGCGCGGCTGCCTTGGTCGCGCGCTTCTTGGGCGGCTCGTCGGCCGACCGCAGCGGGATCACCCTGGCCTCAGGCACGGACCGCCTCCTTCGGAGCCGCAGTACGCCGGCCGGTCAGCAGCGTGAGCACGCGCTCCTCGGCGGCGGCGATCGTCTCGGGGTTGAAGATGCGCGGGGCCCGCTCCACGAAGGACTGCATCGCCTCGGAGGTGGTCCGCGGCGCCCAGTCGAGCTCACGGCACAGGCGCGTGGTGTCCGCGACGCGGCCGTGCTCGAGGTAGCGCATCTGCTCAGGCGAGAAGTCCACGAGCCCTGCCCGGCGGAACACGCCGGCGAGCACGTTCACGGCCGGCGAGGGCACGGGGACCGAGACGCGGCCTACCCGGCGCACGGCCTGGGACAGCAGCAGGACGCCCTGGCCGCCGACGTTGAAGATGCCGGGGTGCTCTTCGACGGCACACCGACGCAGCACCTCGACGCCGTCGTCCTCGTGGCACAGCTGGATGCGCGGGTCGAAGCCGAGCACCGTCGGGACCACGGGGAGGGAGAGGTAGCGGGTCAGCGGGGTGTCGATCGTCGGTCCGATGAAGTTCGTGAAGCGCAGCACCGACAGCGTGACGTCGGGCCGACGGCGACCGAAGCCACGGACATAGCCCTCGACCTCGACGGCGTCCTTGGCGTACCCGGACTTCGGGAGGGCGCGTGGCTCGGCGTCCTCGGTGAACAGCGCCGGGTCACGGGGGCTCGAGCCGTAGACCGCGGTGGTGCTCTTGACGACCAGGCGTCGCATCGACGGCGCCTTCTGGCACGCAGCGAGCAGCTGCATCGTGCCGATGACGTTGATCTCCTTCATCGCCGTGCGGCCACCCGCGCCCAGCGGCGTCGCGATGACGTTCATGTGCACGACCGTGTCGACCTCCGCCTGCGCGATCACCTTGGCGATCAGCGGGTTGCGGATGTCGGCCCGCACGAACTCGGTGCGCCCGAGCTGGGGCAGCGTCTCCGGCCGTGGTTGCACCGTGTCGACGCCGATGACGCGCTCGATCGTGGGGTCCGCCGCGAGGGTGCTCGCCAGACGGGTGCCGAGATAGCGGCTCACCCCCGTGACGAGCACGACGCGCGGCTTCACGGCAGGCTCCTCGGGGGGGTCGGAGGTCCGAATGGTACCGAGGGCAGGTTTCCCGGGCGTGACGGGCCGACTCGGCCCCCGCGGGCTACTTCTTGTTACGACGCTGGACGCGGGTCTTCTTCAGCAGCTTGCGGTGCTTCTTCTTGGCCATCCGCTTGCGGCGCTTCTTGATGACGGAACCCACGTCGAACCTCTGCTCACAGATATCGGTACGGAAGAAGTCAGTCTAGCGGTCGGGCGTCGCGGGCTCAGCCGGCCTCGGTGAACGCCCCGCTCAGGTAGACGTGGACGGCGCGCTCGGGCACGCGGAACGACCGCCCGACCCGGACGCTGGCCAGGTCACCGGAGTGCACGAGGCGGTAGACCGTCATCCGCGAGACGCGCATGAGCGTCGCGACCTCGGCCACGGTGAGGAACCGGATCTCGCTCAGGTTGTTGGACGTCATCAGGCACGCACCCGTCGACGCGCGCGGCCGGGGGCTTCCCCACCCTCGGACAGGACACGCACGTGCTCCTTGAGCCTATCGAGACACGTGGGACTCAGGTAGTGGCCCGTTCGGCCCAATCGTGCTAAAGGGCCTGAAGCGGGTCGAGCCCGTACGTCGGGAACACCGCGTCGCGGGCCGCGCCGATGGCGTCGTCGACCGCGAGGCTCAACCGGTCGCCCTGGCCCCCCACGGGGTCGGCGGGCTCCCAGGGCTCCCAGGCGGCGCTGACGCCGTCGAGCAGCGCGGTGGGAGCGGGCTCGCGCCCTCGCTCGTGAGCCTCCTCCCGCCACGCGTCCGGGGTGGCACCGTCGACGGCGGTGCCGGCCGCCTCGGCGAGCAGGTGCGTCCAGGCCCGTGGCACGACCTGCACCGGCTCGTAGCCTCCCCCGCCCAAGGCGACCCAGCGGCCTGCGCACACCTCGTGGGCCAGCTCGTGCAGGGCGCGGTAGGCCACCCGCTGGCCGTCGACGCTCATCATGAGGTGAGCGAGCGGGTCGAGCGCGTGGGTGTCACAGCCGTGCTGGGTCACCAGGACCTGCGGGCGGAAAGCGCGCACCAGCGGCGGCACGACCGCGTGGAAGGCCCGCAACCAACCGGCGTCGCCGGTGCCGGCGGGGAGCGCGACGTTGACGCTGGTCCCGCGCCCGTCGCCGGCACCGGTCTCGTCGGCGAACCCCGTGCCGGGGAACAGCGTCATCCCCGACTCGTGCACGGAGATCGTGAGCACCCGCGGGTCGTCGTAGAAGGCCGCCTGGACGCCGTCGCCGTGGTGGACGTCGACGTCCACGTAGGCGACCCGCTGGACGCCTGCCGACAGCAGCCACGCGATCGCGACGGCGGGGTCGTCGTAGACGCAGAAGCCGGAGGCGCGGTCCCGCATCGCGTGGTGCAGGCCGCCGGAGAGGTTCACCGCGTGCTCGTGCGTGCCCTCCCACACCGCCCGGGCGGCGTCGACGCTCGCGCCGGTGACCAGCGAGGCGGCCTCGTGCATCCGGGGGAAGACCGGGACGTCGCCGGTGCCGAGGCCCCAGCGCAGGGACAGCCGGCCCAACACGTCGTCAGGCGCGCGTCGCACCGAGGCGATGTAGAGCGGGTCGTGCACGAGCTCGAGCAGACCGTCGTCGGCGGCGCCAGGAGCGCGCACGTCCACGTGGTCGAGGACACCCAGCTGCCCGGCGAGCGACATCGTCAGCTCCAGCCGCAGGGGGCGCAGCGGGTGCGTCGGGCCGAAGTCGTACGTGCTGAAGACGTCGTCCCAGAGGACCAGCGTGGACGCGCTCATGCGCCCAGTTAACCCCCGGCGAGCTCGCGGCTGCGGTCACGCGCGGCCTCGAGCGCAGCCAGCATCGCCGCCCGTACGCCGTGGTCCTCCATCACCCGGATCGCGCTGATCGTCGTACCGGCGGGTGACATGACCGCCTCCCGCAGGACGACCGGGTGCTCGTCGGACTCCTGGAGCATCCGGGCGCTGCCGACTGCGGTCTGCACGATGAGCTCGGCCGCGACCGCGCGGGGCAGGCCGAGCAGGATGCCGGCGTCGATCATCGCCTCGACGAGGTAGAAGAAGTACGCCGGACCGCTGCCCGACAGGGCGGTGACCGCGTCCTGCTGGTGCTCGGGGACGCGGATGACGCGGCCCACGTGCCGCAGGAGCTCCTCGACGAGGGCGAGGTGCTCCTCCTTCGCGTGGCTGCCAGGCGAGATGGCGGACATCGCCTCGTCCACGAAGACCGGGGTGTTCGTCATGACACGCACGACGTGCGTGCCCTCGGGCAGCTCCTCCTCGAGCAACGACGTGGTGATGCCCGCGGCCATGCTGACGACGAGCGTCTCGGGACGCACGGCCCCGGCGATCTCCTTGAGCGCGGCGCGCATGTCTTGCGGCTTCACCGCGAGGAGCACGACGTCGGCCCGCGCGACGGCCTCAGCGGGTGGGGCGGTGGCGACGCCGTACGTCTCCTCGATCTCGCGCGAGCGGCCTTCGTACCGCTCGGCTCCGATGACGTCCTCCTTGGCCGTGCCCGAGCGGAGCAGCCCGGACAACAGCGCCTCGCCGAGCTTGCCCACGCCGATGAGCGCGAAGGTGCTCATGACCTCGTCGCCAGGGAGCGGAGGAAGAACGTGACGTTCGCGGGGCGCTCGGCGAGGCGTCGCATGAAGTAGCCGTACCACTCGTCGCCGTAGGGCAGGTACACCCGCATCGTCTCCCCTTCTGCCGCCAGCCGCTCCTGCTCCCCCGGCCGGATCCCGTAGAGCATCTGGTACTCGTACGTGCCCTTGGCACGGTCCTTGGCCAGCTCGGCACCGATCGCGATGAGGCGCGGGTCGTGGGTGGCGAGCATCGGGTAGCCGGACCCGGCCATGAGGACCTTCATGCACCGGACGTAGGAGCGGTCGACCTCGTCCTTGTCCTGGAAGGCCACGGACGCGGGCTCCTTGTAGGCGCCCTTGCACAGCCGCACTCGGCTGCCCTCAGTGGCCAGGTCTCGGCAGTCGGCCTCGGTGCGCTGCAGGTAGGCCTGCAGCACCGCGCCGGTGCCGGGAAAGTCCTGGCGCAGCTTGCCGAGGATGCCGAGGGTGGAGTCGGTCGTGGTGTGGTCCTCCATGTCGAGGGTCACCGTCGTCCCGGCGTCGGCGGCAGCCTGGCAGATGCGGGTGGCGTGATCGAGCGCCATCGTCTCGTCGAAGGCCTGGCCGACCGCTGACAGCTTGACGCTGACCTCCGCCCGGCCCCGGCGCGTCAAGCCGGCCTCCGAGAGACGCCCGAGGAGCGTGACGTAGGCGTCCGCGGTCGACTGGGCCTGGGCGGCGTCCAGCGTGTCCTCACCGAGGTAGTCGATGGTGACGGCGCGCCCGCTCGTGACGAGCTCGGTCGTGGCGTGGACGGCGTCGTCGAGCGAAGCACCCGGCACGAAGCGGTGCACGACCTGCTTGGTGACAGGGGCGTTCTCGACGACCCTCCGCAACGTGCGGCTCCTGGACGCGGCGAGGATGACCTGGCGGAGCATGTCGGGAAGGCTATCCCTGTGCAGGACTACGACGTGGTGGTCGCCGGCCTCGGGCCGGTGGGGGCCGTGCTCGCGCTGCGCCTCACCCGGGCAGGCATGTCGGTCCTCGTCGTGGACAGGGCGGAGTCGCCGTACCCGCTGCCTCGCGCCATCGCGGCGGACGACGAGGTGCAGGAGCTGCTCGCCCGCTGCGACCCCGGGCTGGTCGCGCCGATGCTGCACGACCAGCCGGTGCGGTTCGTGTCGCGTGGGCGGACCCTCGGCACGATCTGCTTCCCCCGATCGGCCACCGGGTTCAGCGGGTTGTCCTTCTTCCACCAGCCGACGCTCGAAGAGGGGCTGCGATCCCTGCTGACCTGTGAGGTACGGCGGGGGGTCGCCGTCACCGGCTTCGCGTCGGACCGGTCCGGGGTCAGCGTCCGCACCACAGCGGGCGAGGTCCGCGCAGGGTGGTTGGTCGGGTGCGACGGGGCGGCCTCCACGGTGCGGGCGCACGCCGGGATCGGCTGGGAGGGCAGGGACCTGCCGCACCGGTGGCACGTCGTGGACTGCTCGGGGAGCCACCGGGAAGGGTTCACTTACACCTGCGAGTCGGCGATGCCGACGGTGGACATGCCGATGCCCGGGGGGCACCGCTGGGAGTTCCTGCTCCGTAGGGGCCAGCAGCCGCCGGAGGTGCCGCTCCCAGTGGTGCGGGCGACGGACTACACGTACGGCGCGCGGCGCGCCGCCGAGTGGGTGCGGGGCCGGGTGGTGCTCGCCGGCGACGCCGCGCACACGATGCCCCCGTTCGCCGGCCAGGGCCTGGGCGCAGGGATCCGGGACGCGTGGGCACTCGGGGGCCTGCTGCCCGCGGGGCGGGTGGAGGAGTACCCGCGGCTCAGGGTCCCGCACGTGCGCGAGATGACCCGGCTGTCCCTGCTGGTGGGCGCGGTGCTGCAGGCCGAGCGCGGCACGGGGGGCCGCGACGCGCTGCTGCGAGGCGCCTTCAGAGCTCCCGGGCTGGGGGCGTGGCTCGCGCGCGGTGGGCCGCGCCGGCCGCGGTCAGGCGTGCTGGAGCTGTGAGCGTCGGCTGAGCAGGGACCGATCCAGATCGGTCCCGGTTGCGAACGTTGGGTGTGATCACCTCTTCGACCAGGCAGAGTGGCCGTGTGAACCCTCATGCTCTGGAGGACGCCGCGCTGCTCGCGCGCGTCTCCGAGGGTGATGAGACGGCGATCGAGGCGCTCTACGCGAGGTACGGCGGGCCCTGCTACGGGCTGGCGCGCCGCATCCTCGACGACGCGCAGCTCGCCGAGGACGTCGTGCAGCAGGTCTTCCTCGCCCTCTGGCAGGGCAGCGGCTACGACTCCTCACGGGGCGCCGTCAGCACGTGGCTGCTGTCGGTCACCCACCACAAGGCCGTCGATGCCGTACGACGGGAGAGCCGGCGGCGCACCCGGGCGGCCAGCGAGCAGGTGCTGCTCGAGACAGCTGCGGCCGGGCCGGGGCCCGACGAGGAGGCATGGCGGCTGCTGCGCGCCGAGCGCACGCGGGACGCACTGCGGGGGCTGCCGGCCGAGCAGCGCGAGGTGCTCCTGCTGGCGTACTACGGGGGTTACACCCAGCGGGAGATCGCCGAGATGACCGGGCTCCCGCTCGGCACGGTGAAGAGCCGCACCCTGGTGGCGATGCGCAAGCTGCGCACGGTGCTGGGCGCGGACGTCGACGAGAACGGGGGGCGCGGCGCATGAGCAAGCACGAGCACTGGGAGGAGCTGGCGGCAGGGCACGCCCTCGACGCCCTCGAGCCCGAGGAGACCGAGCTCTTCACCGCGCACCTCGCGACGTGCGGGCCGTGCCAGGCGTCGCTCGCCGACCACGCCTTCGTCGCCGCGCAGCTGGGCACCATCGTGAACGAGCAGGCCGGGGCACCCTCGTGGTCCCGGATGCGCGGACACGTGGTGGAGCCGGTTCACGAGGTGGCCCCTGTCACGTCGCTCGCCGACGCACGCGCACGGCGCCGGTCGCCGCGCCTGCTGGCCGCCGCCGCGAGCCTGGTGCTGCTCACCGGTGGCACCGTCGTGGCGTGGCAGGTCACCCGGAGCGACGCGCCCAGCGCCCAGGAGCAGGTGCTCGCGGCGTGCTCGGCACAGCCGGGCTGCCACGCGGTGGACCTTCAGGGCAAGGCGACGGTCGTGGTGGCCGACGGCTCGGCGCGGCTGCTCGCCACGTCACTGCCGCCGGCGGGTGACGGGCGCGTCTACGTGCTGTGGCAGCTGCCTCGCGGAGGCCGTCCGACGATGGTCGCCAGGCTGAGCGGCGCCGCTGCCGGGACCGTGGGAGAGGCGCACCCGCTTGCCCTGCCCTACGAGGACACCGCCGCCTTCGGGGTCAGCCGCGAGCCGGCCTCGGTCGTACCGACCGGTCCGACCGACGTCGTGGCCCTCGGCAACGCCTAGAGGTCCACGCGCATGACGACGCGTCGCAGCGTCGGGCGGCTCACCTCGACGAAGCCCGCGTCGGCGAAAGCGTTGCGGCTCCCGACGTAGAGCTCGCCCCAGGTGATCTCCTTGCCGGGGTGGGTGATCATCGGGTAGCCCTCGACCGCGCGGGCGCCGCGCTCCCGGGCGAACGGCACGGCCGCGGCGGCGAGCGCGGTGCTGACGCCCTGGCGCCGGAAGCCGCGGCGCGTCACGAAGCACGTCACGGCCCAGACGGTGCCGTCCTGCTTGTCCTCGGCGCGTCCCTTCCACGGCACCGGGAAGCGGCCCTCAGCCAGCAACGGGTAGGCGGTGCGCGGCTCGACGGCGCACCACCCGGCAGGTTCGCCGTCGACGTACGCGACGAGGCCGCTCGTGGTGGGCGCGCCCGAGTCGCCGCAGGCGGTCTCCTCGCGCAGCCGCGCCGCGCGCACCTCGCGCGGCTCCGGGGTCCACTCGAACCGACCGATCTTGTACCGCTGGCACTGGCAGCCGGCAGCATCCCCGTGCTCGCCCAAGACCGCCTGCAGGTCCTCCCACGAGGCCTCGTTCGCAGGTACGACGGCGATCACGTCGACGACCGTAGTGCCCTCCTCGGAGCCACGCGGCGGCGCGCTGTGCCACCCAGCATTGTGTGGGTAGCGCCGCCTCCTTTCGGCGGGTCGCCCTTGTCAGATCCTGGCTTGTGCACTGGTCTGAGCGAGTTGATCTTTCTTAGGCGCGGTTCTCCGGGGAACGCCAGGCGTGTCCTCCGGGCGATCGCACCCAAGAGAGATCATTTGCTGCGGCGTCGGTAGCACTCTCCTTGGAGGTAGCTAACGGCCGGCTATCTGTCGAGGGACCGCCGGACGAGGAGAAGAATCACGGCCACGATCAGCATCCCGGCTCCGATGCCCGAGAAAGCGAAGGGAAGAAAGGGAGGCGGGGTTGGGCAATGGCTCTCGTTCACGAGATCCGAAACACAGCTCACGTGTGGGGAGGCAGCCACCCACACCAGCCAGCCCAAAGTCAAACCGACCACGCTGCCGAGGATCAGCGTCACCGTCGCGGCTGCGAGCTTCACACCCTCACTATGCGCGCAGCGTGCGTGCACTGCACGTGGCCAAAGGCAGTTACCGCGTCCCCGAAGTTGGGTTGCCCGTCGAGCAGCCTGCGGCTGGGCATCCACCTGGGCCGTAGAGGTTGCCGTCGCCTCCACACGACACGGCGCCGAATCCGAGGGCGACCACCATCAAGACTCGGGTCAAGGCCACGGCGCCGAGGGTGATGCCGCGATCAAGTCCCAGCACGACCTTGAAGAACGGCCGGCTAGCCGCGCCTCCGCTGGCGAAGCAGCACCAGCTCGACGCGGGCTTTGAGGGCGGCCAGCTTGCGGCCCTCCCCCTCCGCATCCCTGAGGCGGCGCTTCACCTGACGTATCGACCCTCCGTCCCAAAGCAGGACGGATGCGAACAGCCAGATTCGATGCGCTAGAAGCACAGTCAGCGGGGTCAGCGAGAGCGCGAACACGACGCCGCCCAATCCGCCGCCAGCGGCCCACCAACCGATCCAGGCCCCACCCACGACGCAGCACGCGCCGAGGAGGAATGCCGCAATGAGGACGATCACCGAGCCGAGCCTATGGCTCTTCGACGATGCCTCCTCGCTCCCCTTCGAACGGGTAGTGCACGATCGCCGGTGTCGCCCGCTGCATATAGCGGCCGGCTACCACCTAGCCCTGCGAGGACCAGCAGAGTCCCGAAGAAGAAGAGCCGAGAGCCCAGTACCCCGTCCGGTGAGGCAGGCCTCAGCAACGTGCCTACGCGTCGAGCTCGTCGGCGATGGCGCGCAGGATCTGGGCGACCTTGCGGCCGGTCTCGCGGTCGGGATGCTTCCCGCGACGCAGCGAGGGCTGCACCTTCAGCTCGATGAGCTTGATCGTGTCCTCGACCATGATCTGCAGGTCCTCCGCCGGGCGGCGCGCGGCGGCCAGCGTGGGCGGGGCATCCAGGACGATGACCGACAGGGCCTGCTCGCCCTTCTTGCCGGCCGCGACGCCGAACTCGATGCGCATCCCCGGCTTGAGCTCTTCGACGCCGTCGGGCAGTGCGGCCTTGGGCACGAAGACGTCGCCGCCGTCGTCGCGGGTCGCGAAGCCGAAGCCCTTGTCCCTGTCGTAGAACTTCACCTTGCCGGTCGGCACGTCACACGTCCTCGTCTGTGGTCCTGCCGTTCAGGCTAACCGGCCCGGCCCCTACCCTCGTCGCGTGCCCTCGTCCGACCGCTCACCCGGTGATCTGCTGGTCCGCAGCGGTGCCGTCGTGTTCGCCCTCGGCGTCCTTGCCGTGCTGGCGGTGGTGGTGCCCTTCTTCCTCGGCTCCCACGACCGGCCGACCTGGCTCAACCTGGCAGCGCTGCTGCTGCCGGTGGGCCTCGGCCTAGCGCTGCTCGGCCTGCTCCGGGGCACCCGCGCGCAGTAGGTCGTTCATCGAGCCCGACCGGAACAGCCGGGCCTCGACGCGCGCGAACTCCTCGTGCACCAGCGACTCCGCCTCGTCGTCCCACCGGGCGAGCGCCGCCTCGTCGAGCTCGACCCGCGCCTTGTCGTCGCCCAGATCACGCACGCGTACGTCGGTCGGCCGGAGCAGCACGCGCAGCGCGGACTCCACCCGGTCCACCCGGGCGAGGCGGGTGGGGGTCACGTGCACGCCGTACGCGATGCGGCTGGCCAGACAGGCGAGGGCCGGCTTGTCGGCGGTCACGAGTCCCCACCGCCTGCTGGCCTCGCGGACCTGCCCCTTCGTGAGCCCGGCGTCGAGCAGCGGCGTGACAGCACCGCGCTCGGCGGCAGCGGAGATGCCCGGGCGGAAACCGGCGACGGCATCGTCGGCGTTGGTGCCGGTGGCGACGTGCGCCAGGCCGTGCGCGAGCGCGAGCGGCCGGAGCGTGTCGAGCAGCGTGGCCTTGCAGTGGAAGCAGCGATCAGCGCCGTTGGCGACGTAGCCCGGTCGGGACAGCTCGTCCGTGCCGGGTGTCAGGTGACGCACCCCCAGCGACGCGGCGAACGCCCGGGCCGCCGGCAGCTCGTCCAGGGCCAGGCTCGGGCTGACGGCCGTCGCAGCGGCGACCCGGTCGGGGCCGAGCACCCGCACGGCCGCCGCGAGCAGGAAGGCGCTGTCCGCACCGCCCGAGAAGGCGACGAGCACCGACCCCAGCTGACGCAGGTGCGCGTCGAGGGCCGCCAGCCGCTTCTCCAGCACCCACCCGTCCAGCCAGGCGGGGAAGCCCGTGAGGTCGTCGAGCAGGACGTCGGCGTCGACCGGCTCAGTGCCCCCGGTCCTCACCCCGACGCTGACGGCTCCCGCTCGACGCGCACCGACGACGTCGTGCGGGTGGTCGCCGACGAAGACCTGCGCGCCCTCCGCGAGCATCGCGTCGCCCTTGGTCTCGCCCCAGCACCAGCCGTGCAGCGCATCCACCTCGATCCCGAGGACGCGCAGGTTCGTGGCCCCGAGCTCGGCCTTCTTGGCGGTCGCGATGACGACCCGACCGCCATGCCGCCGTACCGCTGCAACGGCCTCGCGTGCACCGAGCATGGGCTCCACCTGGACAGCACCGAAGTCCGCGGAGTGGGTGCGGTAGGCCTCGGCCACCTCCTCGACCTGGTCCGCGGGAAACCAGTGGGCCAGCTCCTGCTCGAGCGGCGGACCCATCCGCGACAGCACGAGCTCGACGTCGATGGGGACGCCGAGGTCGGCCGCCAGTCGCTGCCAGACCTCGCGGGCACCGGGTCGGGCGTCGACGAGCGTCATGTCGAGGTCGAAGCCCACCACCAGGTCCACGCAGGCCAGCGTACGAGCGGCGCGACTACCGTGGGTCGGATGTCCCCCCACGAGTCGCCGCGCAGCCTCGCTGACGCGCTGCGGGCGTGGCCGGACGAGCGGCTCGCCCGGCTGCTGCAGCACCGCCCCGACCTGGCGCTGCCCGTGCCGCACGACCTCGGCGTCCTCGCCTCGCGCGCAGCCGTGCGGCTCTCGATCCTGCGGGCGCTGGAGAGCCTCGACGCGCACCAGCTCGACGTGCTCACCCGGATGTCGCTCGACGAGCCGGTGGAGGACGACCTGATCGAGTTGGAGGACAGGGCGCTCGTGTGGGGCGAGGGCAACGTCGTCGGCGGCGTCCGCGACGTGCTGGCCAGCAGCTCCGGGCTTGGCCGTCCCCTCGCCGCGCTGCTCCCGCTGGTTCCTCGCCAGCTGCTCCAGGACCACCTGGGTGACGAGGACCCGCACACGGTGCTCACCGACCCGGAGCGGGTGCGGGCCCTCATCGACAAGGGAGGGGACGCGGTGCGGGGGGTCGCGCAGCAGCTCGCAGACGGCTCGCCGTACGGCACGGTGCGCGGCGCGAAGCAGGCGACACCCGTCGACAGCCCGGTGCGTTACCTGCTCGCGCACGGCCTGCTCGTGGCCGTGGACGACTCGACCGTGGAGCTGCCGCGCGAGGTCGGGCTCGCGCTGCGCCAGGTCATCCGACCCCCGGCGACGCAGCCGCCGCTGGCCACGCGCAAGGTCGACGGCGTGGACCGCGCGGCAGCGCACCACGCGTTCGAGGCGGTGCAGAAGGTCGAGGCGCTGCTGGAGTCGTGGGGGGCGAGCCCCCCGGGCGTGCTGAAGTCCGGCGGGCTCGGCGTGCGGGAGCTCAAGCGCACCGCGAAGGACCTCGACGTGCCCGAGGCCACAGCCGCCCTGTACGCCGAGATCGCCTGGGCCGCGGGGCTTCTCGACTCCTCGGCGAACCTCGTCGAGCCCGAGTGGGTCCCGACGCACGGCTATGACCGCTGGGCCGCGCTGCCGCCCGAGGACCGCTGGGTGCTGCTGGTGCGTGCCTGGACGACCATGACCCGGATGCCGGCCCTGGTGGGGATGCGCGACGAGCGCGACAAGGCCCTCGCGGCCCTCAGCGCGGAGGTGGACCGCACCTCCGCACCGCAGGACCGACGTCGCGTCCTGCACCTGCTCGCCGAGACCCGGCCCGGTCACGCCGTGAGCGACGACGCGGTCGTCGAGGTCCTCGTGTGGCGATCGCCGCGCCGCGGCGGACGGCTGCGCGACCAGCTTCCCCGCTGGACGCTGAACGAGGCCGCCACCCTCGGCCTCACCGGGCGCGGCGCACTCAGCACAGCAGCGCGGCTGCTCCTCGCGGGCGAGGACAAGGACGCCGCCCGCGCCCTGCGCGACCTGCTGCCCGCGCCCCTGGACCACGTGCTCGTCCAGCCTGACCTCACCGTCGTCGCCCCCGGGCCGCTGGAGCGGCCGCTCGCCCGGGAGATGGCGCTCGTCGCCGACACCGAGTCGACCGGCGGTGCCACCGTCTACCGCGTCACCGAGAGCACCGTGCGCCGCGCCCTCGACGCCGGCCGCTCGGCGAGCGACCTGCACGAGCTGTTCCGCACCCGCAGCCGCACGCCGGTGCCGCAGGCGCTGACCTACCTCGTGGATGACGTCGCCCGCCGGCACGGCCGCCTCCGCGTCGGCCTCAGCGCGTCCTACCTGCGCTGCGACGACGAGGCGCTGCTCACCGAAGTGCTCGCCAGCAAGCTCGCCGTACCCCTGAAGCTCCGCCGGCTCGCACCCACCGTCGTGACGAGCGCCGCCCCGGTCAGCCAGGTGCTCGAGGTCCTCCGCTCCCTCGGCCACGCCCCGATGGCGGAGTCGCCCGAGGGCGCGGTGCTGGTCGCCGACTCGGACTCCCGCCGTACGGCGGTCCGCCAGCGGCCGGTGCGGCACGGGGAGCCGGTGCCGCTGCCGGACGAGCAGGCCGCGCTGGCCGTCGCGGCGCTGCGCGCAGGCGACCTCGCAGCCCGGGCCGCGCGCCGCTCACCGGTGACGGTGACGCACACGCAAGACACCCTGGCGTTCCTGCAGGAAGCAGCCCGCGAGCGCAAGCAGGCGTGGCTCGGCTACGTCGACGCACAGGGGCACCGCACCCAGCGCGTCGTGGAGCCGAAGGCCGTCGAGGGCGGTTACCTCGTGGCCTACGACCACCTCCGCCAGGAGGAGCGCACCTTCAGCATCCATCGCATCACCGGAGTGGCGGAGGTAGGCGTCGATGACTGACGGTCCCCTGATCGTGCAGAGCGACAAGACGCTGCTGCTGGAGGTCGACCACCCCCTCGCCGGCGAGTGCCGGCAGGCCATCGCGCCCTTCGCCGAGCTGGAACGAAGCCCTGAGCACGTGCACACCTACCGCCTCACACCCCTCGGCCTGTGGAACGCCCGCGCGGCGGGCCACGACGCCGAGCAGGTCGTCGACGCGCTGGTGAAGTACTCCCGGTACGCCGTGCCCCACGCGCTGCTGGTCGACGTGGCCGACACGATGGACCGGTTCGGGCGGCTGCGCCTGGAGCAGGACCCGGTGCACGGCCTCGTGCTGCGCACCACGGACCGGGCGGTGCTCGAGGAGGTCGTGCGGTCGAAGAAGGTCAGCCCGATGCTCGGCCCGCGGCTCGACCCCGAGACGGTGATCGCCTTCCCGTCCGAGCGCGGCCGGCTCAAGCAGGCGCTGCTCAAGGCCGGCTGGCCCGCGGAGGACCTGGCCGGCTACGTCGACGGCGAGGCCCACCCGATCGAGCTCGACCAGGCCGACTGGCACCTGCGCGACTACCAGCAGCTGGCCGTCGACGGCTTCTGGCACGGCGGCTCCGGCGTCGTGGTGCTGCCCTGCGGCGCCGGCAAGACGCTCGTCGGCGCAGCGGCCATGGCCCGGGCGTCCGCGACCACGTTGATCCTCGTCACCAACACCGTCAGCGGGCGGCAGTGGAAGCACGAGCTCATCAGGCGCACCTCGCTCACCGAGGAGGAGATCGGCGAGTACTCCGGCGAGAAGAAGGAGATCAAGCCGGTCACCATCGCGACCTACCAGATCATGACGACGCGACGGAAGGGCGAGTACACCCACCTGGAGCTGTTCGGCGCGCGCGACTGGGGGCTGGTCGTGTACGACGAGGTCCACCTGCTCCCCGCGCCGGTGTTCCGGATGACCGCCGACCTGCAGTCGCGGCGTCGCCTCGGGCTGACGGCGACCCTGATCCGCGAAGACGGTCGCGAGGGCGACGTGTTCAGCCTCATCGGCCCGAAGCGGTACGACGCGCCGTGGAAGGACATCGAGGCGCAGGGGTACATCGCGCCCGCCGACTGCACCGAGGTCCGCGTCACGATGACGGACGCCGAACGGCTGGCCTACGCCACCAGCGAGCCCGAGGAGCGCTACAAGGTCGGGGCGACCGCCCGCACCAAGCTCGCCGTGGTGCGCAAGCTCGTCGAGCGCCACCAGGGCGACCAGGTCCTGGTCATCGGGGCCTACCTCGACCAGCTCGACGAGCTGGGACGGGTGCTGGACATGCCGGTCATCCAGGGCTCGACGAAGAACGCCGAGCGCGAGCTGCTGTACGAGGCGTTCCGCACCAAGCAGATCCCGGGCCTGGTCGTGAGCAAGGTGGCCAACTTCTCCATCGACCTGCCCGAGGCGGCCGTCGCGATCCAGGTCTCCGGCACGTTCGGGTCGCGGCAGGAGGAGGCGCAGCGCCTCGGCCGCGTGCTGCGACCCAAGGCCGACGGCCGGTCCGCGCACTTCTACACGGTGGTGAGCCGGGACACGGTCGACCAGGAGTACGCCGCGCACCGGCAGCGGTTCCTGGCGGAGCAGGGGTACCCGTACACGATCGTCGACGCCGACGACGTCCTCGCGGGCTGACGGCGGGGCACCCTAGGAGGGATCGGGGCGCGGGTGTCGAAGTGAGGGTGACCGCCCGCCGTACCTGATCGGAGCTCACCCGTGCTCGCACGCCGCACCTTCGCCGCCGGCCTCGCCGCGACCGCCCTCGGGGCACTCGTGGTGTCCGCGCAGGCGGCCTCCTCCAAGACCCCGGCGTACAACCCGACCGTTGCCTACCGCGGGGCACCGGCCGTGACGACCGCGTTCCAGCCTGGCAACCGGGCGATCCCGTACAAGGGCGTGCCGCTGCGCTTCGCCACCACGAAGATCCCGCGCGAGATGTCCGAGCCGACCCTGGGCGTGACCAAGAGCGGTGTGGTCTTCACGGTCGCCGGTGCCTTCGACTCGCGGCTGAGCAACGAGGCCAAGAAGTTCCCGCGCACGGTGATGCTGATGTCCACCGACGGCGGCCGGAGCTTCAAGCCCCTGAAGGCGGGCGTCGGCGGCACGGACGCCAACGAGCTCACCTTCGACCCGTACGTCTACGTCGACCCCGACTTCGGCCGTGCCTTCAACGTGGACCTGCTGCTGGGCGGCACCGCGATCACCTACACCGACGACAAGGGCGAGAGCTGGGGCACAGGCTTCGCGACGGTCGCCGGCGCGAACGACCACCAGACCCTCACCGCCGGTGTCCCGCCGAAGGGCAACCCGACCCTGGTCCCGCAGGACCCGTCGTTCCCGAAGATCGTCTACTACTGCGTCAACACCATCGCCCGCATCGCGTGCGCGCACAGCGTCGACGGCGGCCGGAGCTACGTCGAGGCCGGCACGTCACCGTCGCAGCCCGTCGCGGCGAACGCGTCGCTCGTCTGCGGGAGCCTGCACGGCCACATCGTGACCGACCGCGACGGCCGGCTCTTCCTGCCCCGCACCGAGTGCGACCGCCTCGTCCTCGGGGTGTCCGAAGACGGCGGTCTGACCTGGCAGACCCGCGACGTCGCCACCGGCATGGCCGGCAGCGACCCGGACGCCTCGGTGGCTGTCGACAAGGCCGGCAACCTCTACTACACGTGGTACGACGACAGGCACAAGCTGCCCTACCTCACCGTCTCCCGCGACCACGGCAAGACGTGGAGCACGCCCCGCATGATCGCGCCCCCCGGCGTGCAGAAGGCCTGGTTCCCGGTCGTCGACGTCGGCGACCCGGGCAAGATCGCCATCTGGATGATGGGCAGCACCGAGGACAACAACCGCGGCGGCGCGCAGGCCTGGAACAACTACGCGATCGTCTCCACGGACGCGCTGTCGGCGAACCCGACCTTCGTCGCCACCCAGACCAACCCGGCGGGCGACCCGGCGCACCGCGGCGAGTGCGACGGTCGCTGCGGCCGCGTCTACGACTTCCTCGACGTCGTCAGCGCGCCGGGCGACTCCGGCCGCGTGTGGACCACGGCGATCGACACCTGCATCGGCGAGTGCGCCAAGAAGCGCGTGGCGGGCTTCTCCTCCGGCACGGTCGAGGACGACCACGGCGCCTCGGGCGCCCGCGTCGGGTACGTGCTGCGCCAGGTCTCCGGTCCGGCGCTACGCGGCAGCACCCCGATCACCCGGGACACCCGCCACTAGGCGCAGCCCACGGAGGCGCAGGTGGCGGCGTCACGCAGCACCCGCCACCGGCCCTCGTCGCGCACCAGGCGGACCTTCAGCGCCGTCGGTGCTCCGTCGCGGGTCAGCGTCACGGACGCGGTGGCGGTGCGGTCGTCGTGGCTGACCGCACCGAGGTGCAGCCCGATGCGGAGCTGGTCGGCCCGGGCCTGCGCCGTGGCCTGCCGCAGGTCCTGGCACAGCTCGTCGGGCGAGCGGCTGTCACTCACGTCGGCCGTGGCGACCGAGAACTCGAGGTAGTCCGCGCAGTCGCCGAACACCGCCGCCTGCACCCACCGCAGAGCGGTGCCACCGGGCGTCGCGAGCCGGCGCAGGTCCACGGCGGCGACCAGCGCGATGGCCAGCACGAGCGCGTTGACGACGACGAGCAGCAGCAGCCGCTGCCGCCGCGCCCGGCGGGTCAGGTCGATGTCGGGTTCGGGGAGCACGTCCACATGCTCCCAGAACGCCGACGGGCGGCCCTCCCGGAAGAGGACCGCCCGTCGTACGTGCGATGGACTAGAAGTCCATGTCGCCCATGCCGCCGCCGCCACCGGGAGCCGCGGAGGCCTTCTCCGGCTTGTCGGCGATGACGGCCTCGGTCGTGAGGAACAGCGCCGCGATGGACGCCGCGTTCTGCAGCGCCGAGCGGGTGACCTTCGCCGGGTCGAGGATGCCCGCGGCGATCATGTCGACGTACTCGCCGGTGGCGGCGTTGAGGCCCTGGCCCACGGGGAGGTTGCGGACCTTCTCGACCACGACGCCGCCCTCGAGGCCGGCGTTGATGGCGATCTGCTTGATCGGCGCCTCGAGCGCCAGGCGCACGATGTTCGCCCCGGTCGCCTCGTCGCCCTCCAGGTCGATCTTCTCGAACGCGGTCCTGGCGGCCTGCGCGAGAGCGACTCCGCCACCGGCGACGATGCCCTCCTCGACGGCGGCCTTGGCGTTGCGCACCGCGTCCTCGATGCGGTGCTTGCGCTCCTTGAGCTCGACCTCAGTGGCCGCGCCGACCTTGATGACGGCAACGCCGCCGGCAAGCTTGGCGAGCCGCTCCTGGAGCTTCTCCTTGTCGTAGTCCGAGTCCGACTTCTCGATCTCGGCGCGGATCTGGTTGACGCGACCAGCGATCTGCTCGGCGTCACCAGCACCCTCGACCATCGTCGTCTCGTCCTTGGTGACGACGACCTTGCGGGCCTTGCCGAGCAGCTCGAGACCGGCGTTCTCCAGCTTGAGGCCGACCTCCTCGCTGATGACCTGGCCACCGGTGAGGATGGCGATGTCCTGCAGCATTGCCTTGCGGCGGTCGCCGAAGCCAGGGGCCTTCACAGCGACGCTGCGGAAGGTGCCGCGGATCTTGTTCACGACGAGGGTCGCGAGGGCCTCACCCTCGACGTCCTCGGCGATGATCGCGAGCGGCTTGCCGGACTGCATCACGTTCTCGAGCACCGGCAGCAGGTCGCGGACGTTGCTGATCTTCTGGTTGACCACGAGGACGAATGGGTCCTCGAGGACCGCTTCCATCCGGTCGGGGTC
>DATLCV010000071.1:0-53588 GCA_035526225.1 Mycobacteriales bacterium | reverse complement strand
GCCAGCGGCAGGAAGAGCAGTGTCGATCCCTGCGGGTTGAACAGCTCCGGCAGTACGGCAGCGGCCGAGCGCCCGGTGTACAGCAGCTGCCCGTGCGAGAGCTCGCAGCCCTTGGGCCGGCCCGTCGTACCGCTGGTGTAGATGATCGTGGCGAGGCTGCCGCTGTCGAGCGTCTCGCGACGGGCGGTCAGCTCCTCGTCGGACACCCCGGCACCGGAGGCCTTGAGGCCCTCGAGGTCGCCGGCGTCGAAGCCCCAGGAGCTCTTCAGGTCGGGGAGCTGGTCCAGGACGCTCTTCAACGTGCTCTGGTGGTGCTCGGTCTCCAGGAAGGCTGCGACCGCACCGGAGTCGCCGAGGTTCCACTGCACCTGCTCGGCGGAGCTCGTCTCGTACACCGGAACGGTCACCGCGCCGGTGGTCCAGATCGCGTAGTCGCAGAGGGTCCACTCGTACCGCGTCTTGCTCATGAGCCCGACCCGGTCGCCCGCCTGCACGCCGGCCGCGATGAGGCCCTTGGCGATCGCGTCGACCTCGGCGCAGAACTGCTTGGCCGTCACGGGCTCCCAGCCGGACGCAGAGCGGCGGCGGAACGAGATCGCCTCGGGCCGGCTCGCGGCCCGTCCCCGTACGGCGTCCGGGAGGGCGGCCGACCGGTCGACCTCGACGGCGAGCGGGCTGGAGTACTCCTGCACGGGCTCTTCTCCCTCACGAGCGTGGATCGGGGCTGAACCTACCCGGTGACCTGCGTCACGCCTGCCCGACGGGTCAAGCCCCGAGGCGATCTTGCCGAAGCACGCCTCGTGGGACCGGAACTCTCCGCTGCGCCGCACGCCGCCGCCTGCCCGGCTTGCGGTGCCGCCGTGCGCGCGGACGCCTCCTGGTGCTCGCTCTGCTACCACGACCTGCGGCCCGCGCCGGCACCCGTCGACCCCACCCCCACCCCCGGGTACGCCGGGCTGGACCCGCTCACGGCCCCGCTGCTCGACCTGGTGCTGCCGCCCGTGCCCGCACCCGTCGAGCCCGCACCTGCCCCTCCCGCGGCCGCGGCCACCGCGCCGGCTCCGCGGGTCGCCTCGGACGCGCCCCTGACCTGGCCCTGCACCCGCTGCGGTGACACCAACCGGATCGACTCGCCCGTCTGCGGCACCTGCGGCGCCGCCTTCCTGGCTGCGGCGTCGGAGAAGGTCTCTCTCGTCGTACCAGGCCTGGGGGATCTGTCGCAGTACTCCCGAGGGCAGCGCGTCGGGATCGCGGTCGCCGTGATGATGGCCGTGCTCGTGCCGCTCGCGCTGATCACGTTCCTGCTGACGCCGTCGCCGTCGGGGGACACCTCCGGCACCACCCAGACGACCATCACCGAGGTGAAGCCCTAGCCTCCGGGGCTGTGAGGGTCCACGTCGTCAGCGACGTCCACGGGAGCGTGGAGGCGCTGTCGCGGGCCTCGGAGGGCGCCGACGCGCTGGTGTGCCTCGGGGACCTGGTGCTGTTCCTCGACTACCACGACATGAGCGGCGGGATCTTCGCCGACCTGTTCGGGGCCGCGGCGGCCGAGAAGCTCGTCGCCCTGCGCACCGCGAAGCGCTTCGACGAGGCGCGGGACTGGTCGCGCTCGCTGTGGGCCGGGCTCGGCGAGAACCCGCGGGACGTGATCGAGCGCAAGGTCCGCGAGCAGTACGCGGCGCTGTTCGCGGTGATGCCCGACCCGACGTACCTCACCTACGGCAACGTGGACGTGCCGGCGCTGTGGCCGGAGTACACGCAGGACCACCACCGGGTGCTCGACGGCCAGACCACCGAGATCGGCGGGCTGACCTGGGGGTTCGTCGGCGGCGGGCTCCAGACGCCGATGCGCACGCCGTACGAGGTGACCGACGAGGACTACGCGGCGAAGGTGGCGGCGCTCGGGCCGGTCGACGTGCTCGCGTGCCACATCCCGCCGGACGTGCCGGAGGTGCTCTACGACGTCGAGGCGCGGCGGTTCGAGCGAGGGAGCAGCGCGGTGCTCGAGTACGTCCGCGAGGTGCAGCCGTCGCTGGTGCTGTTCGGCCACGTGCACCAACCGTTGCAGGAGCGGGTACGGATCGGTCGGACGGAGTGCGTCAACGTCGGCCACTTCCGTGGGTCCGGCGTCCCCTTCGTCCTGGAGTACTAGGGACCGGGTACTAGGGTCCGCACGACTGAAGGAGGCGCCCAGTGGCCGACCAGGCGAGCTCGAGCATCACGATCGACGCCGACCCCTCCGCGGTCCTGGACGTCATCCGCGACGTCGAGGCGTACCCGGAGTGGACCGGCGGGATCGCCAAGGCCGTCGTGGTCGAGCCGGGCAAGGACGGGCCGAAGAAGGTCTCGTTCTCGATGAGCCAGAGCGGGCTCTCGGACGAGTACACGCTCGTCTACGACTGGCAGAAGGACGGCGTCGAGTGGTCGCTCGCCGAGCCCAGCAAGCTGCAGAAGTCCCAGAAGGGCTCGTACCGGCTCAGCGGCTCCGACGGCCGGACCCAGGTCACCTACCTGCTGACCATGGACATCAAGGTCCCGATGATCGGCCTCATGAAGCGCAAGGCTGAGAAGATGATCATTGACTCCGCCCTGAAGGAGCTCAAGAAGCGCGTCGAGTCGCGCCGGTAGCCTCGGTAGATGCGCGTCCTGCTCCTCACCGGCAAGGGCGGGGTCGGCAAGACCACCACGGCGGCCGCGACCGCCGCCCTCGCCGCCTCGCGCGGCCTGAAGACGCTCGTGTTGTCCACGGACCCGGCGCACTCGCTCGCGGACGCGCTCGACGTGCCGCTGACCGGTAAGCCGAGCGAGGTCCAGCCAGGCCTGTCGGCCATGCAGGTGGACTGCCAGCGGGCGTTCGAGCGCTCCTGGCGCGAGGTGCAGGACTACCTCCGGTCGGTGCTGGAGCGCGCCGGCGTCGACGCGCTGCAGGCCGAGGAGCTCACCGTGCTCCCCGGCGCCGAGGAGGTCCTCGCGCTGCTCGAGCTGCGCCGGCACGCGGCATCGGGGCTCTTCGACCTCGTCGTCGTCGACTGCGCGCCGACCGGGGAGACCCTGCGCCTGCTCGCCCTGCCGGACGCCCTGCGGTGGTACGTCGACAAGGTCTTCCCCGCCCAGCGCCGTGTCCTCAAGGCCGTGCGCCCGCTCGTGGGCCGGGTCGCGCACCTGCCGGAGGACCGCGTCTTCGAGGCGGTCTCGCGGTTGCACGCCGAGCTGACCGAGGTGCACGACCTGCTCACGGCGCCCGAGACGTCGGTGCGGCTCGTGCTCACGCCTGAGGCGGTGGTCGTCGCGGAGTCCCTGCGCACGCTCACCTCGCTGGCGCTGTACGGCTACCGCGTCGACGGGCTCGTCGCCAACCGCGTCATCGAGGGCGAGGGCGCGTGGAGCGCCGGGTGGGCCTTGGCGCAGTCGGGGCAGCTGGCCCGCGTACGCGCCGACGTCGCGCCGCTGCCGGTCCTCGAGAGCCGGTACGCCGCGGCCGAGCCCGTCGGTCACGACGCGCTGCTCGCCTTCGCCCAGGAGCTGTACGGCGACAGCGACCCGCTCGCGAGCCCCCCGCCCCAGGATCTGCTCGAGGTACGGCGGACCGTCGACGGCTTCGACCTGCTGCTGACCCTGCCGCTCGCCCGTATCGAGGACCTCGTGCTGGCCCGGTCCGGCGACGAGCTCGTCATCACGCTGGCCGGCCACCGCCGGATCCTTGCCCTGCCGAGCGCGCTGCAGCGCTGCGAGGTGGGGGGCGCTCGACTCTCCGAGGGCCGTCTCGTGGTCGCCTTCACCCCCGACCCCCGCTACTGGAGGAACCCGTGAGCGAAGAAGCGAGCCGGCGCAGCTGGCGAACGCCGAAGCGAGCAGGTCAGCGATGAGCACAGAACCGGTCGGCTCGGCCGCCGAGGAGGCCGCGCGGCTGTTCGCAGCTGCCCAGGAGTGGGCGCGGGCGCGCTTCGACCACGAGCACCTCGCCACGGGGAGCGCCGAGTGCCAGGTCTGCCCTGTGTGCCAGGCGATCGCCGTACTCCGGCAGGTCCGGCCCGAGACCGTCGAGCACCTCATGGACGCAGCAGCGTCGTTCGCTGCGGCGTTCCGGTCGGCGTTCCCGGCACCCGGTCCCGAGGGGCCCGGTGGTGCGCCTCGCGAACGGGTGCAGCACATCGACGTGCGGGAGGGCTGAGGGTGGCGCTCGCGATCGGGGTCGACGTCGGGGGCACGAAGGTCGCCGCCGGTGTCGTGGACGAGCAGGGGCGCATCCTGGCGCACCTGCGCCGGCCGACTCCGTCGCGCTCGCCCGACGACGTCGAGACGACGATCGCCGAGCTCGTGAAGGAGCTGCGCGGCGAGCACGACGTGGTCGCCGTCGGCATCGGCGCGGCCGGGTTCATCGACAGCGACCGGGCGAAGGTCTACTTCGCGCCGAACCTCGCCTGGCGGGACGAACCGCTGCGCGACGACGTGCAGGCGCTCATCGACCTACCGGTCGTGGTGGAGAACGACGCGAACGCGGCCGCCTGGGCGGAGCACCGGTTCGGCGCGGGCAAGGGGGAGCAGGACCTCGTCTGCATCACGGTGGGTACAGGGATCGGCGGCGGCATCGTGCTGGGCGGCAGCCTCTACCGCGGGCGGTTCGGCATCGGTGCGGAGTTCGGCCACATGCAGCTGGTGCCGGACGGCCGGCGCTGCGGCTGCGGGCAGAACGGGTGCTGGGAGCAGTACTGCTCCGGCCGGGCCCTGCTGCGCGAGGCCCGCGAGGTGGCAGACGTGCGGCCCGGTCTGGGTGCGCGGCTGCTCGATCTCGGTGACGGCACGCCCGAGAGCATCACCGCTCCGGCCGTGACAACCGCTGCAAGAGAAGGGGATCCGGCCGCACTTGAGTGCGTGCGGATCATCGGGGAGGCACTCGGCCAGGGCCTGGCCGACCTCGCCGCAATCCTGGACCCCGGCGCCTTCGTGATCGGCGGTGGCGTGGCCGAGGCGGGCGACCTCCTGCTCGAGCCGGCTCGGCGCACCTTCGCCGAGCGGCTCACCGGCGGCCCGCACCGCCCCCACGCGCCGTTGCTGGCGGCCGAGCTGGGCAACGACGCCGGTCTCGTGGGAGCCGCGGACCTCGCCCGCGCGGAGCGGTAGCCCGTGCGGGTCGTCGTGGCGCTCGGGGGCAACGCCCTGTCTCCCGGTGCGGCGACCGGGTCCGTGGAGGAGATGCGGGCCACCCTGACCGGCACAGCACGAGCGCTGGCCGACCTCGTGGCGGACGGCACGTCGCTCGTGCTGACCCACGGCAACGGGCCGCAGGTCGGACGGCTGCTGCTGCAGCAGGAGCTCGCGGCCGGTGAGGTGCCCCCTATGCCGATGGACGTGTGCGGCGCGCTGTCGCAGGGGCAGCTGGGCTACCTCGTGGCGCAGGCGCTCGACAACGAGCTGCGCCGCCGCCGCCTCGACAACCGCGTGCTGTCGCTCGTGACGCAGGTTGTGGTCGACGGGCGCGACCCGGCGTTCCGGCGCCCGAGCAAGCCGGTCGGGCCGTCGTACCTGCGGCCGAAGGCCCAGGAGATCGCCCACTCGACGGGTCACGTCTTCGCGATCCAGCCGGACGGCCGGTGGCGGCGGGTGGTGGCGTCGCCGCGGCCGCTGCGGATCGTGGAGACCGGGCCGCTGCGCGCGCTCGCCGACTCCGGTCACGTCGTGGTGGCTGCCGGGGGCGGGGGAGTGCCCGTGGTCGAGCACCGCGGGCAGCTGCACGGCGTCGAGGCGGTGGTGGACAAGGACCGCACGGCGGCGCTGCTCGCGACCTCCGTCGGCGCGGACGTCCTGCTGGTGCTCACCGAGGTGGCCCGGGTCCAGCTCGGCTACGGCACCCCGGAAGCGCGAGCGCTGGAGTCGATGACGGTGGGCGAGGCCCGGCTGTGGCTGGCCGAGGGCGAGTTCCCCGAAGGGTCGATGGGGCCGAAGGTCGAGGCCTGCGCCGACTTCGTCGAGGCCGGCGGCCGGGCCGCGATCGGCTCCCTGTCCGACGCCGCCGCCGTCCTCGCCGGCCAAGCCGGCACCACCCTCACTCCCTGAGCCGCCACAAACGCCTTCTAGGCCCGGATCCCCACGCCCGGGCGGCCTCCGCAAGCACGCGTTTGTGGTGGCGGGTCAGGCGCCGGAGTAGGAGGGGACGAGCTCGCGGGCGAGCTGCTCGAGGAACAGGCCGATGTCGGTGACGATCCCGACCGCCTGGGCGGAGCCGCGGTCGGCCAGCTTGGTCACCGTCGCCGGGTTGATGTCCACACAGACCAGCGGCACGGAGGCCGGGAGGATGTTCCCCGTCGCGATGCTGTGGAGCATGGTGGCGACCATGATCGCGAAGCCGACCCCCGGCAGCTCGGCACGCATCGCGCGCTGCCCCTCGATGACGTCCGTGTAGACGTCCGGTAGCGGCCCGTCGTCGCGCACCGAGCCCACGAGCACGAAGGTCTTCTGCTGCTTCACGAGCGCGTGCATGATGCCGCTCGTCAGCACGCCTTCCTCGACGGCGGTGGCGATGGAGCCCGCGCGGCGGATGGTGTTGATGGCGCGGATGTGGTGCTCGTGGCCGTGCTCGACGCCCTTGCCCTGCGCGAGGTCCACGCCCAGGGAGGTGCCGTACAGCGCCGACTCGATGTCGTGGGTCGCGAGCGCGTTGCCCGCGAACAGCACGTCGACGTACCCGGCGTCCACCAGCGCGGTGAACGCCGGCGCCGCCCCGGTGTGCACGATCCCCGGGCCGCCGACCCACAGGACCTTCTGGCCCACCTCCTTGACCTCGCGCATGCGCTCGGCGATCTGCCGCACCAGCAGGGCCTGCGGCTTCTCCGACGACACGGCTGAGGACATGAACTCGAACGTGTCGCCGCTGCGCTCCACCGGGGGGAGCACGACCTTGACGCCGCCGGCGCCGCAGACGACCTCGTCGCCCGCGGCCACGTCGCTGACCGGCACCGTGCGCACGTGGCCGTCGGTGACGACCAGGCCGCAGTCCATCTCGGGGTGCTCCACGGGAACCCACGAGCTGCCCAGCCGGACGACCGTCTCGAGGTTGGTCGTGGAGTAGAAGTCGTCGGGGAAGACGCCGTCGCGCTCGCACGGACGCGTCAGGGCCTGCCCCGGGTCGACCTGGTTGACCCCGTGGGTCTGCAGACGCATGAGCAGCCGCTGCAGCCCCTCGTCGTCCTCTGCAGAGACCGTGAGGGTGGCGCGCGACTCGTCCTCGTGCTGCTTGCCGATGTCGATGCGGTCGATGCGGTAGTCGCCGCCGTACCCGAGCACGTCGTCGAGCACGCGCGCGAGGATGCCGCTGTCCATCAGGTGCCCGTGGATCTCGACCGACTCGCTGAACTGCACGTGCCCTCCTCCTGTCGCGCCGACGCCTTTCGACGACGGGCTCAGACGACCGCGCCGCCGTCCGGCCGGTCGTCCGGGCCAGGAGCATCGCGCATCGACCCGATGAGCACCGCGAGACCCGCCGCCACGAGGAGCATCCCGAGCACCAGCGAGGAGGGTGTGTCGTCCAGGCCGACCCGGAACGGCACGAAGAGCGCGGCGAAGCCGACAAGCATGAGTGCCACGCCGCCCACCGTCCGCAGGCGCAGACGGGGCAGCCGCGGCGGCGGCGGCGGGACGAAGTGCCCCTCGTCCTGCAGCGCGGCGGGCTCCAGCCAACCGGGCAGCTCCTCCTCCGGCACGGGCGTGGTGTCCCGGGGTCCGGGGTCCCGAGGCACGACCGATGGCTCGCGGTCACCGTCCACGTCCTCCGACACCGGCCAGCGCGGGACGGGGTCGCTCGTGGCGTCGGCGAAACCCGCGACGATCTGGCGGAAGACGGCGTCGTCGTCCTGCTCGTGGTCGCGTCCGGGCTCCTGCGGGGCGGTCATCGTGACCATCGTCGCACGCGTCGCTCCGTTGCCGGTCCCCCGGCGGGGGCATAGGGTCGGGGCTCACGCACGGACGACACGGGAAGGGGTGGCAGGTGCTCTACTGGGTGGTCAAGGCGATCTTGACGCCCATCCTGCGGACCCTGTTCCGGCCGTGGGTCGAGGGCGGCGAGCACATCCCCACCGACGGCCCGGCGATCCTCGCGAGCAACCACCTGTCGTTCAGCGACTCGATCTTCCTGCCGCTCGTGGTGCCGCGGCGCATCACGTTCCTCGCCAAGGCTGACTACTTCACCGGCACCGGCATCAAGGGCAAGCTCACCAAGGGCTTCTTCTCCGGCGTGGGCCAGGTGCCCATCGACCGCAGCGGAGGGGCAGCCTCGGAGCGGGCGCTGTTGACCGGCAAGCGGATCCTCGCCGAGGGCAACCTGCTCGGCCTGTACCCCGAGGGCACCCGCAGCCCCGACGGCCGGCTCTACCGCGGCAAGACCGGCGTGGCGCGCATGGCCATCGAGGCCGGCGTCCCCGTGATCCCGGTCGCCATGATCAACACCGACGTCGTGCAGCCGACCGGAAAGGTCATCCCCAAGCTCGGCCGTGTGGGGGTCAAGGTGGGCGCCCCGCTCGACTTCAGCCGCTACGCCGGCATGGAGGGCGACCGCTTCGTGCTGCGCTCCGTCACCGACGAGATCATGTACGAGCTCATGCTGCTGTCGGGCCAGGAGTACGTCGACATGTATGCCACGAAGGCCAAGGAAGACATCGAGGACGCCCGCAAGGCCGCTCAGGAGGCCCTTGTCAGCGACGCGCCCGCGTCGGAGCGCCGCGCCAGCTAGTCAGACCTGGTAGCCAGGGTCCTCGGGCAGGTAGTCCTGGAAGCGGCGGGCGCCGGTCCGGTCGGCGAAGGCATCGACGAGCGCGCGTTGCTCACGGCTGCGGACGAGGTCGCCCGCGGCGAAGGCCGTCCGCACCACCCGCACGCGCGCCCACGTGACCGTGGACGCGTCGCCGATGCGCTCGTAGAGGGCGACCGCCTCGATGGCGTGCGCCATCGCGTCGTGGTGCTTGTCCTGCGCGCTGGCGAGGAACGACTGCGCCATCTCGTCGGCGGCGACGACCCAGGGCGTCTTCGGCTCCAGCGTCGCGAACCGCTCCCGGACCGTCTCCAGCCGCCCGTCGCCGAGGAAGGCGGACAGCATCACCGCGCTGGAGGCCCACTCGCGGACGTTGCCGCGCAGGTTGCCCTGGGCGTTGCGGATCAGCTCGTCGAAGTACGCCTCGGCCTCCTCGATCCGCCCGTCGAGGAAGCGCGCGGCACCGAGCAGCACCAGGGAGCTGCGGACGATGGCGGGGAAGGCGGTGCGCCGTGACCGCTCCAGCACCGCCTCGAGGTGCTCGGGGATGGGCTCGCGCCGCATCGTGTGCACGACCGAGGCCAGCGCGACGAGGTGCGTCTCCCACTGCTGCGCCTCCTCCCCGGAGGTGGCGAGGAAGGCGTCGGTGTGCTTGAGAAGGCGGTCCCAGTCGCCGTCGTACCAGGCCATGAGAGCGATCTCGGAGTCGTCGGCGCGCGTCGTCAACGACAGGCCCCAGCCCCGGGTCGCTCGGGCGCTCTCCTCGATGAGCTCGTACGAGCGTCGCAGCCGGCCCTCCTCCTGCATCGTGGCCGCGAGGTTGTTGGCCGCCCGCTGCAGGGCACGCAGGTTGTGCTTGCGGCTCAGCTCGAGCGCCTCCTCCTGCTGGAGGATGCCGAGGGGGTCACCCAGGGAGTACCGCGCGGTGCCTGCGGTCACGAGAGCGTTGGCCTCGACCTCGAACAGGCCCAGGGGCCGGGCCACGGCCATGGCGCGGTCGCTGAGCGCCACCGCTTCGGCGTACTGGTGGTTGAGCATGCGGTAGCGACCAAGCTCGGCGAGCGCCGTCGCCGACTGCTCGCTTGCCGGCTCCTCGGCCATCAGGTCCACCGCGCGCTGCAGGTGCTGGGCGGCGAGACCCGGAGGGCCCCCGCGGTACCACTCGGCCTGACCCAGGATGCCCTCGGCGCGGGCGGCACCCGCGCGGTCACCGAGGCGCAGCAGGTTGTCGGCCGTCTCCTCCACGCGGGCCGGCCCGCCCTCGGTGTAGAAGGCGTGCGGGTCGTCGAGGAACGCCAGGCTTGCCTCCAGCAGCGTCGCCTGCAAGGCGCCGCTCTCCTCCTCGTGGCCGTACCAGAGCATCGTCGCGCGACGGGCGTAGGCGTGCGCGCTGGAGACGGCGTGCAGCCGCAACGCGTGCTCCGCGGCCGCCGTGAGCGCATCCCGTGCGGGTGCGGCGTACGGCTCGAGGTCGGCGCCGAGCACGGCGGCCAGCTCGTACGCCGTGGTGCGGTGGTGGGCACGCAGCTCGGACAGGTCGGCGCCGCGCTCGCGCGACAGCGCCTCCATCCAGTCGGCGCAGCGTCGGTGCTGGACGACGCGCACCGAGCGCGGGATGCGGCTGTAGGCGGCGTCTCGGACCAGGACGTGGCGGAACGCGAACTGGTGCTCGCCCGCGACGGAGGTCGACAGCGCCTGGCGCACGACCTCGCGCCGCTCCAGCGCCTCGAGGCAGCGCAGCACCTCGTCGCGGTCCGCGTCGGCGACGGCGGCCACCGCGCCCTCCCAGAACACCTCGCCGACGACCGCAGCGGCCGACACCACGCTGCGCTCAGCAGCGGTCAGCAGGTCGAGCCGGCTGTCGACCACGCCCTGGACGCTGTCGGGGAGGGGGAGGTCGGCCAGCACGTCGAGGGGACCGCCGAGCAGGAGCCCGTCGTGGCCCTCGCCGCGGGTGATGACGCCGGAGTCGGCAAGCATCCGGACGTACTCCTCGGCGTAGAGCGGGTTGCCGCCCACGCGGTCGAGGAGACGTCGCTGCAGGGGCTGGGGCAGCACCGCCTCGCCGAGCAGGCGGGCGAGGACCGCGACCGTCTCCGCCTCGGCGAGCGGCGTCAGCGTGATGGTCATGGCGTCGCGCAGGCCCGCGAGCCAGTCGGAGCGCCGCTCCATGAGCTCGGTGCGGGCGGTGCACAGCACGAGCAGCGGCGTCGACGTCGCCGCCTCCACGAGGGTGCGGAGAAAGGCCAGGAAGCCGTCGTCGGCGGCGTGCAGGTCCTCGATGACGAGCACGGTGGGCGTGTCGTCGGCGAGCGCCAGCAGGAAGCGGCGCCACGCGGCGTAGCTGGCGTCGACGTCGTCGGTCGGGTCGCTGCCGCCGCCGGGCAGGCCGAGCAGCGCGGCGAGGCGCTCCTTGACCTGGGTGACGATCTCGGGCGAGGTGCTCCGCGGGAGCACGCGCTCCACCGAGATGTCGAGCTTGGCCCGGGCGACCGCGCCGCTGTCGGACTCGAGGATGGAGGCCTGCGTCTTCACGACCTGGCTCAGCGCCCAGTAGCTCACGCCCTCGCCGTACGGCAGGCACTGCCCTACCCGCCAGCGCACGATCGTCGGGGTCGCGGGGGAGTCGATGTGGTCGAACAGGGCTCGGGTGAGGCGGCTCTTGCCGATGCCCGGCTCGCCGATGAGCGTGACGAGCTGCCCGCGGCGCTCGGCGATGACCCGGCGCACGCTGCTCACCAGCAGCGCCAGCTCGGGCTCCCGGCCGACCAGCGGCAGCACCTCACCGGAGCGACTGACACTCGCGGCGAACCCCTGCGCCACCCACACCTGCTCGGGCTGTGGGTCGCTGCCGAGCCGTACGGGGACGTGGGCGGCGTAGAGGACCCGCGGTGCGGTCATGCGGTAGGTCTGGCGACCGACGAGGACGCCCCCGGGCGGCGCGGCCGACTGCAGGCTCATGGCTCGGGTGAGCACCTCGCCGGCGACCTGCGGGACCTCGTTGTCAGGGCCGAAGCTGACGATCGCCTCACCTGTTGACACGCCAGCCCTGGCGACCAGCGGCTGACCGTCGGGGAGCACGTGCGTGGCCAGCGCGATCTGGGTGTCGATCGCCGCCTTCACGGCACGATCCGCGTCGTTCTCGTGAGCTGTGGGGGCGCCGTACACGGCGACGACGGCGTCGCCGATCCGCTTGGCCACGACGCCGCCGGAGTTGAGCACCGCCGTCGCGACGACGGCGAAGAAGTTGCGCTGCGCCGCGTGCAGGTCCTCGGGCTCCAGGGCCTGCGCCGTGCCGGAGAAGCCGACGAGGTCCACGGCGAGGACGCTCACCCAGCGTCGTTCCTCCTGCGGCCCGGCCAGGCTCGTGGCCGGCGGTGCGACCCCGGCCAGCCCCTGGCCGCAGGCAGTGCAGAACGACGTCCCCGGCTCGGCAGGCACGCCGCACGCCGGGCACGGCGCAGGCAGACCTGACCCGCACTGGCCGCAGAAGCGTGCACCGGCGGGTGCAGGTGTGGCGCACGCGAGGCAGGTCGTCTCGATGCCCGGATGGTCCCAGGTGGGTGACTTGTCCGCTACCTCACGGTTGCGTCACGTCACTGGGCCCAGTCGCGGCTGCGCTCCACCGCCCGCAGCCAGCGCGCGTGACTGCCGTCGTCGCGAACGCCGGGGGTGGGCTCGAAGCGGCGGTCCAGGCGCCAGGTGGCCGCGAGCTCGTCGGTGCTCGCCCAGACACCCGTGCCCAGCCCGGCGAGGAACGCCGCGCCGAGCGCCGTGGTCTCCAGCACCTCGGGCCGCTGCACCGGCACGCCGAGCTGGTCGGCCTGCAGGCGGCAGAGCAGGTCGTTCGCGCTGGCACCGCCGTCGACCTGCAGGCTGGGCACGCTCACCCCGGCCTCGCTCGTCATCGCGTCGACCACGTCGCGGACCTCGAACGCGATCGCGTCGAGGGTGGCGCGCGCCAGGTGGGCCCGGGTCGTGCCGCGCGTGATCCCGAGGATGGTGCCGCGGGCGGTCGGGTCCCAGTGCGGGGCGCCGAGGCCGGTGAGCGCCGGGACGAACACCACGCCCCCGCTGTCGGGGACGTGACCCGCGAGCGCCTCGACCTCCGCGGCGCCGCCGATGACCTGGAGCCCGTCGCGCAGCCACTGGACGGCCGCTCCTGTCACGAAGACCGCCCCCTCGAGGGCGTAGGTCAGCGTGCCGTCCGGCGCCATCCAGGCCACCGTGGTGAGCAGCCGCTCGCTCAGGCAGGGCGTGCTGCCGGTGTTGACGAGCACGAACGAGCCGGTGCCGTAGGTGCACTTGCTGCGTCCCGTGTCGTAGCAGCCCTGGCCGAACAGGGCCGCCTGCTGGTCACCGGCGATCCCGGCGATGGGCAGGTCGAGCCCGAGGAACACCGAGGGGTCCGTGCGACCGACCTCGCCGTACGACGGGACGACCCGCGGCAGCGCTGCCCGCGGGACGCCGAACAGGGTGCAGAGCTCGTCGGACCAGTCGCCGGTGCGCAGGTCGAACAGCAGCGTGCGACTGGCGTTGCCGGCGTCGGTGACGTGCAGCCGGCCGCCGGACAGCCGCGCGCAGACGTAGGCGTCGACGGTGCCGAGCGCGGTCGCGCCGGACTCGACCCCCTCCCACGCGCCGGGGTCGTTGTCTCGCACCCAGGTCAGCTTGGTAGCGGTGAAGTACGGGTCGAGGCGGAGCCCGGTGAGCTCGGCCACCCGCGGCTCGTGCCCCGCGTCCTTGAGCCGCTCGCAGATGGCCGTGGTGCGCCGGTCCTGCCAGACGATCGCCCGGCGCGGCGGCTGCAGCGACTGGCGGTCCCACAGCACCGCCGTCTCGCGCTGCACGGTGACACCGACAGCACTGACGGTGTGCCCGGCGAGTGCCGCGCGGCAGGCGCCGAGCACCGCGACCCAGATCTCCTCCGGCTCGTGCTCCACCCAGCCGGGCTGCGGGAAGTGCTGCTGGAACTCCTGGTAGCCCCGGGAGAGCACCAGCCCGTCCTCGCTGACGACGAGCGCGGTGACGCCCGTCGTGCCGCAGTCGATGGCGAGAACGCTCATGCGGGCGACCGCCGGGTCACCCCGTCGCCTTGCGGAGCTCCTCGAGGACGAGGGCGTCGATGCCGTCGGGCACCAGCCGCTCCTCGAAGTTCTCGATGCCCGCCCACTCCTCGAGGCTGGACCGGCCCAGCTGGGCCAGCCTGGTCGCCACTTCCTGGGCCAGCTCGCCCTCGAGCGGGAGCACTGTCTCGGGCTTGCCGAAGTACAGCGTGTGCAGCTCCAGCAGCCGCTCGAGCTCGGCGACCGGGTCGGGGTGGTCGTCGGCGCGCAGGTCGACGAGGACGTCCGAGCCCCCGCCGTACCCGCCTGCCTCGCTCACCACGAACAGGGCCGCGCTCTGCCTGCCCCGCCGGTCGCCGCCGGCGCGGTCGCCGGCGAGCAGCGCCGCGAGCAGCCGCTGCGACAGCGGGCCGGTGCTCGCCTCGTACGTCGTGGCCACCGCCTCGAGGACCTCGGGGCCAGCGAGGATGTTGCCCTGCGCGGCGTACCCGGGCCCGCTGCGGTCACCGGCCCACGGGTTGCACAGCGAGCCCGTCCAGGTGGCGGACTCGCCGTACCGGTCGACGACGCCGAGCTGGCGGTGCTCAGCCATCGGGTCCTTGCCGGTGAGCGCCTCGACGACGTCCATCGCGGCGCGGCCCTCCGACAGCAGCGCCAGGCCGTCGGGGCGGTACGCGAGGTTGGCCCAGGCCTGGGTCGCCACGGCGCCGACCTCCCACCGCGCGGCGGGGACCGCGGCGCCGACGGCGAGGAACTTGCTGGCGACGGCGACGCCCCACTGCCCGTCGGCGTGGGCGACGATGGAGAAGGTCATGGGACGGCAGACTATGGCCGGTGCGGTTCTTCTACGACCTCGAGTTCGGCGACACGGCGTCGGTGGTGACGCTGGTGTCCGTCGGCGTCGTCGCCGAGGACGGCCGGGAGTACTACGCGGTCTCCAGCGAGTTCGACCCGCTGGCCGTGCACCCGTGGGTGGCGGAGCACGTGCTGCCTCAGCTGCCGCCGGCTGCCACCTGGAAGCCACGCGCGGTCATCGCCCAGGAGCTGGAGGAGTTCTTCGGGGCGGAGCCTGTCTGGTGGGCCTGGTACGGCGCGTACGACCACGTCGCGCTGTGCCAGCTCTGGGGCGGGATGGTCTCGCTGCCGCGGGCCTTCCCCCGCTTCACCCTCGACGTGCGCCAGCTGTGGGAGCACCTCGGGCGCCCGCCGCTGCCGTCGCAGGAGTCCGGGTTGCACGACGCGCTCGCCGACGCCCGGCACGCGAAGCTGAGGTACGAGGCGCTGGTCGAACGGGCCTACCTCCTCGGGCTCACCGTGTAGCTGGTGTCACCCGCCGTGATCGGGGCTTGTCGGCGTCGTGCCCGCGCGGGAGTCTCGCGACAGGGCGGCCGGGGGCGCCGCAGCGAGGGGGTCTCATGAGCGGGACGATGACCGACCAGCGCGACGGCGCCCTGTCCGTCGTACCGGACCCGGCGGAGGTGTTCGCCGGCGAGCTGCTGGGGATCCTGAACGCCGGCACCCTGTCGTTGATGATCAGCGTCGGTCACCGCACCGGGCTGTTCGACACGATGAGCGGCCTGGCCCCGTCGACGAGCGCTGAGGTCGCCGAGGCCGCAGGCCTGCAGGAGCGCTACGTCCGTGAGTGGCTCGGGGCGATGACGACGGGGCGGGTGGTCGACCACGACCCGCAGGCGGGCACCTACTTCCTGCCGCCTGAGCGGGCCGGCTTCCTGACGCGCTCGGCGGGGCCGAACAACCTGGCGTCCACGGCGCAGTTCGTGGCGATGCTGGGCAGGGTCGAGAGCAAGGTCGTCGAGAGCTTCCGCACCGGCGGCGGAGTGCCGTACAGCGAGTACCCCGAGTTCCAGGAGCTGATGGCCGAGGACAGCGCCATGGTCTTCGACGCCACCCTGCTCGACGTGACGGTGCCGCTCGTGCCGGGGTTGCACGAGCGCCTCACCACCGGGATCGACGTGGCGGACGTGGGCTGTGGCTCAGGGCACGCCATCAACCTGCTCGCCCAGGCCTACCCCGCGAGCCGGTTCGTGGGCCTCGACTTCTCCGAGGAGGGCGTCGCGGCGGGCCGGAGGGAGGCGAGTGAGAAGGGGTTGTCCAACGCGCGGTTCGAGGTCCAGGACGCGGCCGAGCTGACCGGCCCGCCGGCCTACGACCTCGTCACGACGTTCGACGCGGTGCACGACCAGGCCCACCCGGCCCAAGTCCTACAGGGCATCCATGACGTCCTGCGTCCCGGCGGCACCTACCTCTGCGTCGACGTGCAGGCCTCGAGCCACGTTCACGACAACCTCGACCACCCGCTGGGGACGTTCCTGTACACGGTCTCGTGCATGCACTGCATGACGGTGTCCCTCGCGCTGGGCGGGGACGGCCTCGGGGCGGCCTGGGGCGAGCAGCTGGCCAAGCAGATGCTCGGCGAAGCCGGCTTCACCGACATCACGGTGCACACCGTCGAGGGCGACATCGTCAACAACTACTACGTCGCGACCCGCCCCTGAGTCAGATGGGTGCGAGGACCTCGACGACGACCTGCGCCACGCCGCTGTAGCCGAGCGCTCGCGACCCGGCACGGGACATGTCGATGATCCGGCCGTCGATGTAGGGCCCCCGGTCGTTGACCAGGCAGCTCACGGCCAGTCCGGCCCGGCTCACCCGCACGACCGTGCCCAGCGGGAGGGTCTTGTGCGCGCAGGTCAGCCGCTCCGGGTCGTACGGCGAGCCGCTTGCCGTGGGGTTGCCGACGAAGCCGGGGCCGTACCAGCTGGCGCCGCCGGCGAGGACCTGGCCCGTCGGCGCGTAGCCCGCGGGGTACGCCGACCCGCTGGCCTCGAGCAGCGCGATGACGGGGGCCTCGCGCTCCAGGGCGCGGCGGGCCCGCGCCGTCTGCCCAGGGGTGAGCACCAGCGTGGTGCGGGTCGAGACGTCGTCGAGGGCGTTGCGCTGCCCCTCGAGCGCCCGCAGCACGTCGGCCGCACGGGCCGCGGCAGCAAGGGCCTCCGCCTGGGCGAGCAGCACCCGGGCGTGGTCCTGCTCGGCCAGCACGGCCTCCACCTGGGGACGCAGCTGACGGCGGAACGCGTCCGCCCGGCGCTGCAGCACGGCGAGCCGCCGGCCGCGTGCGGTGACGGCCTCCACCAGCCCGTGGTCGACCTCGAGGACCGCCTGCTCACCGCGGTGGGCCAGCCGCTGCAGGTCCGGGGCCGCGAACCGGCTGACCCAGGTGCTGCGGGCCCCGCCCGAGCCGGCCATGTAGACCTGGCGGGCACGGGCGTCGAGGGCCGCTTGGGCCTCCCGCCGGGACTGCTCGGCGCGGTCGTACGCCACGCGCAGCCCGCCGTCGCTGGCCGCGGCCTGGTCCAGGCGCGCCACCAGCTCCTGGGCGTGCGCCGTCACGGCCGCGAGCTCGGCGGTGAGCCGCGACAGGTCGGCCGCGGTGACCGACCGGGGCTGCGCCGAGCCCGCCGTCGACCACGGCAGCAGCACCCCGACGAGGGCAGCCGTCACCGTCGTACGACGAAGGGCGCGCATGCAGGGACCCTCGACCGCTCACGACACCGCCTTGATTGTTAGCGTCGGGATCATGCGCATCGGGGTGCTCACGGGCGGGGGCGACTGCCCAGGGCTGAACGCGGTCATCCGGGCGGTCGTCCGCAAGGGCGTGGAGGTCTACGGGCACGAGTTCGTGGGCTTCCGCGACGGCTGGAAGGGCCCGCTCGAGGGCGTGACCATGGAGCTCGGCGTGCCGCAGGTCCGGGGGATCCTGCCGCGCGGCGGCACCATCCTCGGCTCGTCGCGCACCAACCCCCTGAAGGTCGACGGCGGCGTCGACCGCATCCGCCAGAACCTCGACGACGCGGGCGTCGACGCGCTGGTCGCCATCGGCGGCGAGGACACGCTGGGGGTCGCGACACAGCTGGCCGCCGCCGGTCTCACCGTCGTGGGCGTGCCGAAGACGATCGACAACGACCTGAGCGCCACGGACTACACGTTCGGCTTCGACACGGCCGTGCAGGTCGCCGTCGACGCCATCGACCGGTTGCACACCACCGCGGAGTCGCACCACCGGGCGCTGATCGTGGAGGTCATGGGTCGGCACGCCGGCTGGATCGCGCTGCACTCAGGGCTCGCCGGCGGCGCGAACGTCATCCTCATCCCCGAGCGGCCCTTCGACATCGAGGCGGTGTGCCGGTACGTCGAGCAGCGCTTCGCGCGGCAGTTCGCCCCGATCATCGTCGTGGCCGAGGGAGCGACCCCGGCGGAGGGGACGCTGAGCCAGCAGGAGTCCGAGCTCGACGCCTTCGGGCACGTGCGGCTCGGTGGCATCGGCCAGCTCCTCGAGCGCGAGATCCAGGCGCGCACGGGCTACGAGTCGCGGCAGACCGTGCTCGGCCACGTGCAGCGGGGCGGCACACCCACGGCGACGGACAGGATCCTCGCGACCCGGTTCGGCCTGCACGCCATCGACGCGGTGCACGAGGGGGACAGCGGTGTGATGGTCGCCCTCCGCGGCACCGACATCGTGCGGGTGCCGCTCGCGGACGCGACCACCGCCCTGAAGCTGGTCCCGCTCGAGAGGTACGCCGAGGCCGAGGTCTTCTTCGGCTGATGCTCAACCGTCGCCAGCTCCTCGGTGGCCTCGCGGGCGTGGCCGGGGCGACCGTCGTCGGTGCCTCCTCCTCAGGGGTGCGTCGCCGGGTGCACGAGCTGCTCGAGCCGGCACCCGAGCCGCTGCACCCGGTGCCGGTGGGTGCCGTCGGCAGCCTCGTCGAGGACACGTTCGCCTCGGCGGCGATGCGGCGGGACGTCTCCTTCACCACCGCCTACCCGGGGGAGGTCGTCGCCGGCCTCCCGGTGCTGCTGCAGCTGCACGGTCGGGGCGACGACCACCGCGACGCGTTCCGCGCCCACCACCTCGACGCCTTCCTGTCCGACGCCGTGCGGCGGGGCGTCCCCCCGTTCGCCGTCGTGGCGCCGGACGGCGGTGACCACAGCTACTGGCACCGTCGGGCCGGTGGTCTGGACCCCCTGCGGATGGTCGTCGACGAGCTGCTGCCGCGGCTCGCGCGCAAGGGCCTCGTCGTCGACCGGATCGCGGTCGGCGGCTGGTCGATGGGCGGGTACGGCGCGCTGCTGCTCGCCGAGACGCTGGGCCGGTCGCGCGTCGCGGCGCTGGTCCCGGACAGCCCCGCGGTCTTCCGGGGGTGGGAGGACGCTGCCGGCGGTGCCTTCGACTCCCGCGAGGACTTCGACGCGCACGACGTCCTTGCCCGAGCCGACGAGCTCGCGGGCATCCCGACCCGGGTGACCTGCGGGACGGCGGACCCGTTCCTGGGCCAGGTCCGCGAGCTGCTGCGCCGGGTGCCGGCCGCCGAGCGGCAGCTCGAGCCGGGTGGGCACGACAGCGCGTGGTGGCAGCACGTCGCGCCCGCGCAGCTGGCCTTCGCCGGCCGGGCGCTCGCCCTGGGATGATGGACGGGTGACGCACCTGCTCGACCCCACAGCCGGCACCGGACCGACGCGCGACGGGCTGGACGCCTGGCGTGACCTGCCGGCGGCCCAGCAGCCGGCGTGGCCTGACCCCGCGGTGCTCCAGGAGGTCGTGCAGACGCTCGCCGAGGTGCCGCCGCTGGTGCAGCCGCACGAGTGCGACCTGCTGCGCGACCGGCTGGCGCGGGTCGCGGCCGGCGAGTCGTTCCTGCTCATGGGCGGCGACTGCGCCGAGACCTTCGACGCCAACACCGCGGAGGGGATTCGCGGCAAGGTCCGCACCCTGCTCCAGATGGCGATCGTCCTCACGTACGGCGCGTCCGTGCCCGTCGTGAAGGTCGGGCGGATGGCGGGCCAGTACGCCAAGCCCCGCTCGGCGGACGTGGAGGAGGCGACCGGGCTCCCGTCGTACAGGGGGGACGCGGTCAACGAGCTGCACGGGGACCGGACGCCGGACCCGCGGCGGCTCGTACGGGCGTACGCCAACAGCGCCGCCACCCTGAACTTCATGCGCGCGATGGCCACGGACGGCTCGGCGGACCTGTCTGCCGTGCACGAGTGGAACACCGAGTTCGTGCGCAGCTCGCCGCTCGGGCACCGGTACGAGGAGCTGGCCACGAGCATCGAGCGTGCGCTCGCGTTCATGCGCGCCTGCGGCCTGGACATCTCGGCGATGCCGGCGACGCACGGCGTGGAGCTCTACGCCAGCCACGAGGCGTTGCTGCTGGAGTACGAGCGGGCGCTCACGCGCTACGACCGCACCGGCGGCGCGGCGTACGCGCTGTCGGGCCACATGGTCTGGGTGGGGGAGCGCACGCGCCACCTCGCGGGCGCGCACGTCGACCTGCTGAGCCGCGTCGCCAACCCCATCGGCGTGAAGCTCGGCCCGGCCAGCACCCCGGAGCAGGTGCTGGCGCTCGTCGAGCGGCTCGATCCCGACCACGTGCCGGGGCGGCTGACGCTCATCGCGCGCATGGGGGCGCCGCGGGTGCGCGAGGTGCTGCCCGCGCTCGTCCGTCACGTGGAGCGCGAGCGCGGCTCCGGCAGCGTCATCTGGTGCTGCGACCCGATGCACGGCAACACGCACGAGACCGCCAACGGCTACAAGACGAGGCACTTCGACGACGTGCTGGACGAGGTGCGCGGCTTCTTCGAGGTGCACGCCTCGCTGGGCACCCACCCGGGCGGGCTGCACGTCGAGCTGACAGGTGATGAGGTCACCGAGTGCCTCGGCGGGGCGCAGAAGCTCACGGCGGCGGACCTGTCCGGCCGCTACGAGACGGCGTGCGACCCGCGCCTGAACAACGGCCAGTCGCTGGAGCTCGCGTTCCTCGTCGCCGAGATGCTGCAGGCAGCCCGCGTCACCCCGTGACGGTGAACGTCGCCTCGGCGTGGTGGGTGCCGTCGTCGGCGGAGACCGTGTGCGGACCGATCGTCGTGCCCTGGTTGTCCTGCGCCGTGAGGGTCGTCGTGAAGAACCCGTCCTGGTCGGCGATCGCCTCCGCGGTGGTCCCGGGCTGATCGCCGAAGGCGCTGTGGAACTGCACGACGATCGCGGCCCCCGGCGTCCAGCCCTGGCCGGTGACGGTGATCTGGGTGCCTGGCGGCCCCGCGGCCGGGTCGAGCACCACCTCCGTCGTGCTCTGGGTGGCGGTCGGGGTGGGGCTCGCGGTCGGGCTGGGAGTCGGGGTCGGGCTGGGCGTCACCTGGAACACGCGGGGGCTGGGCGAGGGCGTCGGGGAGGACGACGGCGTCCTGAGGGGACCCACCGTGATGACCGGTGCCGCCGTGACGAGCGGCAGCTCCCGCTGCGCGGTCAGCGGTCCGGTATCGCCGCCGCGGCTCGCCAGCGCACCGATGCCGCCACCGAGGCCGGTGGCCAGCACGAGGCCGAGCGCCATGAGGGACAGGGAGTACCCGCGACCGGGCTCGTCCTCCCAGTCGTCCTCGGCGGGCTCGGCGGCGGGGAGCAGGGCGATCGCCCGCCCCTCGACAGACGTGAGGAGCGCCTCTCGTGCGTCGTCGGGCAGGGCGACGACGCTGAGGCCGCTCAACAGGCGCCTCGCCCGCTCCTGCACGTCGACGACGGCGGCGCAGGCCGGGCAGGCCTGGGCGTGCCGGCGCGCCGTGCCCTCCCGGGCGGCGAGCTGGCCGCCCTCCGCGACGCGGGCCAGGGCGGTCAGGGCCGGGGGGTGGTCCGAGGCCGGGAGCGGCGGCAAGGAGGCGAGCGCGGGCAGGAACGCCAGCCGGGCCTGGGCCACGACCTGCGTCGCGCTCTCCACGTCCAGGCCGAGGACGGTCGCCACCGTGCTGGGCGGCAGGTCGTAGGAGTCGCGCAGCAGCAGCGCGGCGCGCTCGCGCTCCGGCCTCGCCTCGAGCGCCGCGGCGAGCCGGACCTGGTTCTCGTCGACGCCCAGCACGCCCCCGCCCTGCGGCAGGGCGTCGTCACCTCCGGTGGCGCGGCGCGCGAGCGAGCGCGCCCGGGCGAACCACCAGCCGACAGGGTCCGTGACCTCGGCGGGGCGGTGCGCGACCGCGTCGACCAGGTCGAGCGCGCTCCCGTGCGTGACCCGGATCGCTGCCTCGGGACCGCACCCGAGCCGTCGGGCGGCGTCGTGGACGCGGTCGGCGTGCACCCGAACGGCGGCCAGCAGCTCGTCGGACGTCAGCACGCCGGTGAGCCTACGGTGAGAGCGTGATCGTCGACCTGCGCAGTGACACGCTGACCCGGCCCACCGACGGGATGCGCGCCGCCATGGCTGCCGCTGAGGTGGGTGACGACGTCTACGGCGAGGACCCGGCCGTCAACGCACTCGAGGAGCAGGTGGCCGGCCTGTTCGGCCACCAGGCAGCCGTCTTCGTGCCCAGCGGCACGATGGGCAACCAGATCTGCCTGCGACTCGTGGTCCCGTCGGCGGGCGAGCTGCTCTGCGACGCAGACGCGCACGTGGTGACCTACGAGGGCGGTGGCGCCGCGCAGCACGGCGGAATCCAGTCGCGCACCGTGCGGGGCGGGCTGATGGACCCCGACGAGGTGGCGCGGGAGCTGCGGCCCGAGGGGTTCGGCACGGTGCCGACCAGCGCGGTCTCCGTCGAGCAGACGCACAACCGCGCGGGCGGTGCGGTCCACGACCTGGACGTGCTCGCGAGGCTGCGGACGCTGACGCGTGAGCACGGAGTGGCGCTGCACTGCGACGGTGCGCGCATCTGGAACGCGCACGTCGCGACGGGCGTGCCGCTTCGTGACTACGGCGTGCTGTTCGACACGCTCTCGGTCTGCCTGTCCAAGGGCCTTGGAGCCCCCGTGGGGTCGCTGATCGTGACCACGCACGAGCTGGCGCGGGAGGCCCGGGTGCTGCGACGGCGGCTGGGCGGCGGAATGCGTCAGGCGGGGGTCCTCGCGGCGGCCGGCAGCTACGCGCTCGAGCACCACGTGGAGCGACTGGCCGAGGATCACGCCCGCGCCCGAGCACTCGGGGAGCGCCTCGGGGTGCAGTCGCAGACCAACATCGTCCCGTTGTCGGTTCGCGACGCCCGGGCCGTGGCCGCCGCGGCCGCCGACCAGGGTGTCCTCGTGGGGGTGGTCGGGCCCACCCGGATCCGACTTGTCACGCACCTCGGCGTCGACGACGACGGAGTGCGTCGGGCGGCCGACGTCGTGGGCCCGCTGCTCCGTTAGACCAGCCGACGACCCACTACGGGTGGCAGGTCACGGCAGGCTGCGGCCAGCTGCTCCAGGTCCTCGCCGTACAGGGCCTGCGGACCGTCGCAGAGGGCGGCCTGCGGGTCGGGGTGGACGTCAACGATGACCGCGTCCGCGCCGGCGGCGATGGCCGCGCGCGTGAGGGGTACGACGAGGTCGCGCTTGCCGCCGGAGTGGCTCGGGTCGACGACGACCGGCAGGTGGCTCAGGGCGTGCACCATCGGGACGGCGGCGATGTCCAGGGTGTTGCGGGTCGCCGTCTCGAAGGTCCGGATGCCCCGCTCGCACAGCACGATGTCGAGGTTGCCGCGCTGGGCGACGTACTCCGCGGCCATCAGCCACTCCTCGTAGGTCGCCGTCATGCCGCGCTTGAGCATCACGGGCTTGCCGGCGGAGCCGACGGCCTGCAGGAGGGCGAAGTTCTGCATGTTGCGGGTGCCGACCTGGAGCATGTCGGCCCACTGGGCGACGAGCGGCACGTCGGCCGCGTCGACGACCTCGGTCACGACGGGCAGGCCGGTCGCCTCGCGCACGTCGGCGAGGATCTGCAGGCCCTTCTCGCCGAGTCCCTGGAAGGCGTACGGACTGGTTCGCGGCTTGAACGCGCCGCCGCGCAGCAGGGTGGCACCCGCGGCCTTGGCCATCTCCGCCGCCGCAAGCGTCTGCTCGGCGGTCTCCACCGCGCAGGGCCCTGCGATGAGGGTGAAGGTGTCGGGGCCGATCGGCACGCCGCCGACGCGGACCGTGGTGGCCTCGGGGTGGTGCTCACGGCTGACGAGCTTGTACGGCTTGCTCACGCGGACCACGTCACCGACGCCGGGCATCGCCCGCAGGTTCAGGGTGGTGAAGTGCGCGATGTCGCCGATGAGGCCGACGATCGTGCGCTGCACGCCTCGGCTGACGAAGGCCTCCCCGCCCGCGGCGGCGACGCGGGCCACGACCGCGTCGACGTCCTGGGGGGTGGCGTCGGGGCGCATGACGACGACCATCTGGCTACCTGCTCCTTCAACAAGAAAGCCCCGGGCAGGTGCCCGGGGCTCGTGGGGTCAGGTGCGTCAGCAGGCACCCGACCGGGAGTCCCGGTCGGGAAAGCCATACCACCGCGCCTGCACGCCGACGACGGTACCCCAGCCGCAAGAGCCGCTCGGAGCGGGGGGAGACTGGCGATCGTGACCACCCCGTTCAGCCGACTGGGCGCCGCGAAGCGGGCCCGCGGGGTGCCGGCGGAGAGGATGCCGCCGGGTCAGTACATCCCCCGTGGCTGGCCCGCCCTGCACTACGGACCCGTGCCGCGGTTCAAGCCGGACTCGTGGGACTTCCGCGTCTTCGGTGCCACGTCCGCGGAGACCACCTGGTCGTACGACGACTTCTCGGCGCTGCCGATGAGCGAGCTCGTCGCGGACTTCCACTGCGTCACGAAGTTCACGGTGCTCGACAACGAGTGGCACGGCCTGGCCGGCTCGACCCTGCTCTCGCTCGTCCCGCCGGACCCTGCCGTGACGCACGCGATGGTGTGGGCCGAGTACGGCTACTCGGCCAACATGACCCTCGCCGACTTCTCGAGAGGGATGCTCGCCACGCACCGGAACGGGGCGCCGCTCACCCCGGAGCACGGCTGGCCGTTGCGCCTCGTCGTCCCTCAGCTGTACGCCTGGAAGGGCCCCAAGTGGGCGCGTGGCGTGGAGTACCTCACCGAGGACCGCAGAGGCTTCTGGGAGGAGCGCGGCTACCACAACGGTGCCGACCCGTGGCGCGAGGAGCGGTACTCCTACCAGGAGGAGGACTAGGTGCACGAGACGGGAAGCGATCTCGAACACCTGCAGTCGCTGCTGGACGCCTCCGTGGGGCGGGCTTCCGAGCACCTGACCTCGATCGTGACGCCGGACCACAGGCTGACGGCGTCGGAGCTCTGCTCGGTCCTGACGGGGATGTGCACGCTCGCCCTGTCGACCGTGACCGCGGCGGGGGAGCCGCGCGTGTCCGGCGTGGACGGTCACTTCCTGCGTGGCCGGTGGCTGTTCACGACCAGCGGTACGGCGGTGAAGGTGCGGCACCTGCGGGCGCGTCCGGCGTGCTCAGTGGCCCACCTGCGCGGGGACGACCTCGGGGTCTTCGTGCACGGGCAGGCGTCGCTGATGGCGCCGGTCGAGGTTCCCGGCTGGGTCGAGGAGCACCTCGTGGCGCACTACGGCTCGTCTCCGACGACCTGGGGCCCGGACATCGTCTATGCCTGGGTCGACCCGGCGTGGGTGGTTGCGTACGCCTTCCAGAAGGAGAAGCTGCTCGGTGCGGGCTCTGCCTGAGCGTCAGCGGCTCGGGACCTCCTGCACCAGCCAGCCGTTGCCGTCGGGGTCCTGGAACGACACGAAGGTGCCGTAGTCGATGCGCTCGGGATGCGCACCCGGCTGCTGACCCTGCTCGCCGAAGTGGAACGGCTCACTCGCGTCCACCCCGCGGGCGAGGAGCTCCTCGCGAGCGGCGAGCGCGTCCCGCACGACCAGGTGCAGTCCTTGCAACGTCCCGGGGGCCTCGTTGCGCATCAGGGCGATCGAGCAGGCCGAGCCGGGCGGCGTCAGCTGCACGACGCGGAAGTCCTCGCCCGCGCGGTGGTCGACGTCGACGTGGAAGCCGGTCTGCTCTGCGTAGAAGGCCTTCGCCCGGTCCACGTCCGACACCGGTACGACGATCAGCTCGAGCTTCATGTCCATGCCCTGATCCTGCCCAATTCCCTGTCGGCCCCTCCGCCCGCCCCTGATGCGACGTGTGCGCAGCCGCGGGGAGCTGCTCCGGCGCTGGCCCTTCGCTGCGGCACTGGCAGGCTCGCGCCTTCGCTCGCGAGGCGCCTGCGCAGGCACCACCGCCCACCCCTTCGGGGCGAGCTGTGCATGGTGACTGCGGAGGTTCGCATAGAGCGAAACCCCTGTGTTTGCAAGCACTTTCGTCCACACAGAGGGTTGCGCGCCGCCGGCTCCGCACGGTAGGTTTTGTTTCGAACACGTGATCGATCGACTGGACGGGCGGGGTGGTGAAAGTGGCGGTCATCGACGAGCCGGAAGTCGCCGACCGCGCCCTTCCGCCGTGGTCCGACGAGCTCCCGCCGATGCCCGACGAGGTGCGCCAGTGGCCGGTCAGCGCGTCGGAACCGCCACGGTGCGACTGCGGTGCGGTGTGCTTCCCCGGACCGGTGGTGGACGAGCCGGTGTTCACGCTGACGCGGTCCCCGGAGCTGCTCGCGGACCGGTTCGCGATGGAATGGCTCGCGGTGCAGCGCGCCACTGCCCGGATGTGGCAGGCCGCTTCGGCGATGCACGCCGCGACCGGTGCTGTGTCGGCGGAGTTCGTCGGGGACGACCTGGCGTTGCTGACGAACACCCACCCGCGGTCGGGAGCGACGTTGCTGGTGACGGCGGTGGGCGTGTGTGAGGTGCCGGAGCTGCTCGCGCTGGTGGGACGTGGTGAGCTCAGCACCCGGCACGCGACGGCGTTGCTGGAGGAGGCGTGCCGGTTCGCCGCCGGCGACCCCGCGCAGCAGACGGGGCTGATCCGGCAGACCCTGGCGCGCTGTCAGGCCCGGGTGGATGCCGGGCAGGGCTGGCCCACCCCGGGGGAGCTGAAGAAGCGGCTGCAGACCGTGGCGGTCCTGGCTGACCTCAGCGCTGCGGAGAAGGCCAAGCAGAGCGTCGCGGACAACCGGGGGGTGAGCGTCTACCCCACCGGTGTGGGGGCTGCGGCGTTGAGCATCGAGGGGCCGCAGGCGGTGATCGCGCAGATGCGCGAGGCGATCCGGGCCCGCGCCGAAGCCATGGGCCGCCTCCCCGGGGACACCCGCACGCTGGGGCAGCGGATGCACGACGCCGCCCACGAGCTGCTCACCGTCGACGCCGACGGCGGCGAGTCCACCGTCCCGGCCGTCGGGCTCGACGGCGAACCGGTCACGATCTCCGTGCGCGGGATCCAGGTCGCGCTGATCATGCCGGTGTCGGTCGCGCAGGGTGGTGACCTGGAGCTCGCGGAGATCCCCGGCCTCGGACCGGTCCTGCCGAGCACCGCGCGGGAGCTGCTGGCCCAGGCCGAGACCGTGCAGCGCATCACCGTCGACGCCACCACCGGCCAGGTGATCACCGTCGACACCCCCGTCCCCGGCCCCGCACGCGGTGAGGTGCAGGCGGTGCTGGACCAGATCCTGACCGAGCCGGTCGCGAACCGGGACCTGAGCAGCAGCGCCTACCGCGTCCCGAGCCGGTTGCGACGGCACGTCGAACGCCGCGACCGCACCTGCACCTTCCCCGGCTGCACCGTGCCCGGCCGCTACTGCGACATCGACCACCGCGCGCCCTGGCCCCGCGGACGCACCTCCGAGCAGAACTGCCACTGCCTGTGCCGCCGGCACCACCGCGCCAAACAGGCCTACTTCACCGTCGAGCTCGACCCCGACACCGGCGACACCCTCTGGACCACCCCCGACAGCCGCCAGTACCGCCGCCCACCCCCGACCTACTGACCCAAGCACCTAAGACACCCGGAACCCCCACGGTTCCGGGACTCAGGCACGCAGACCCCTCAGCCGGCTGAGTAGCAGTGCCAGCTCGCGCCCAGGTCCCTGAGCTCTGGAGTGCCACGGTCCTCGAACACCAGACCGGAGCCCACGACGAGATCCTTGACGGTGCTGGACACGAGGACCTCGCCGGGCTGTGCTGCTGCGGCGATCCTCGCGGCGATGTGCACGGCGATCCCCCCGACGTCAGCACCCATGAGCTCGATCTCGCCGCAGTGCAGGCCTGTCCGCACCTGCAGGCCCAAGGCCGTCGCGCACGCACTGATGGCCTTGGCGCACTGCACACCCCGTCCCGGCCCGTCGAACGTGGCCAGCCCGCCGTCCCCGAGCGACTTGATCTCGCGACCGCGATGGCGCCGCACCTCGGCGGAGACGGCGTGCTGGAAGCGCTCGAGCAGCGCTGTCCACGCCTCGTCGCCGAGGCGGGCGGCGAGGTGTGTCGACCCCACGATGTCGGTGAACATGACGGCCGCCAGCACGCGATCTGCCTCCGGCTGAGGCCCACGGTCTCCCGTGAGGAACTCGCGGATCTCCGCGACGGTCGCGTTGGTGTCTCCGGCCCAGGGGAAGTGATCTCGACCGGGCAGCTCGACGTACTTGGCTCCAGGGATCTGCTCCGCCATCCAGCGCCCCGCACGCCAGTTGACGACCCGGTCGCCCTTGCGGTGCAGGACCAGCGTGGGCACGCGCACACTCGGCAGCACGTGCCGCACGTCGACGTCGAGGAACATCAGGAAGAGCTTGAGGAAGGCATCGGGACTGCAGGCGGACCGCCGGTAGCGCCCCATGAACGCCTGCACGTCACGGTCGTCGGCGTACGACGGCATCCACACCTCGATGTCCTCGCCGGTGTAGAGGCCCGGGAGCATGAGCTCCCCTGCTTCCAGCAGGGCGTCGGACGGTGAGGCCCACGGGTAGTCGGGAGCCCAGGTCGAGCGAGCCATCCCGCCGTACAGCACCAGGGCCGCCGTCCGCTCCGGGTGCATCGCGCTGAACAGCAGCGACATCGGCGCGCCCTCGGAGATGCCGAGCAGGACGGCGCGCTCGGACCCGACGGCGTCGAGCACGGCCCGCACGTCGTCGATGCGCTCCTCGAGCGTCGCGATCTCGTGCACCCGGTCCGACAGGCCGGTGCCTCGCTTGTCGAAGTGCAGGACGCGGGCGAAGGAGCCGAGCCCCCGCGCGAAGTCCACCCACAGGGGCGACTCCCAGTCGAGGTCGAGGTGCGTCGCGTAGCCCTGGACGATCACCAGGTCGAGGTCACCCTCGCCGAACACCTGGTAGGCGATGGAGACATCGCCCGCCTTCGTGTACCGCGTCTCGGGGACCACGACGCCACCCTAACGACGGGTCGGTGGCAGCTCGGGCGTGCTAGACGGGCTCGTCGGCGAGGAGCCGGCCCAGGCGCAGCAGCTGACGGGTGCCGCCGCCGAGGGTGAGCTCGAGCTGCTTGGCCGCCAGGTAGTAGCGGTGCAGCGGGTACTCGCGGGACACGCCCATGCCGCCGTGCATGTGCGCGGCACCACGCACGACCCGCTGGGCGCCGTCGGAGGAGAAGTACTTCGCGACGGCGACCTCCTTGTCGGCGTCGAGGCCCTCGGCCACGCGCCACACCGCCTGAAGGGTGGTGAGCCGCATCGCGGTGGTGTCGATGAAGCCGTCGCCGAGGCGCTGCGTCACGGCCTGGAAGTGACCGATGGGGTGGCCGAACTGCTCCCGGGTGCGGGTGTACTCGGCTGTGATGCTGACCGCCTCGGCACTCACCCCGACGAGCAGGGAGCAGACCGCGACCTGCCCGACCTGGACGGCGTCGACCACCGCGCCCTCACCGCCGACCAGCTCGCCCGTCGCCCCGTCGAGGAGCAGCAGCGCTTCCGAGCCGTAGGTGATGGTCTGCTGACGCTCCACCGTGACGCCCTGGGCGGAGGTGTCGACGAGGAAGAGCCTCGGTCCGTCGGGGGTGCCGGCCGACACGAGCACGTGCCCGGCGTACTCGCCTGCGGGCACGCAGGTCTTGGTGCCCTCGAGCAGCCAGCCGTCACCGGAGCGGCTGGCGGTCGTCGCGGGGGAGAGCTCGTCGCCGAGCGGCTCGCTGAGCGCCCCGGTGAGCAGTGTCGTGCCGGCAGCCACCCCGGGCAGCAACGCGGCCTGCTGCGCCGCCGACCCGTGCCGGGACAGCACCAGACCGCCGAGCGCGAGGGAGAGCAGCGGCACGGGTGCGACCCGGCGGCCGGCCTCCTCCAGCAGCAGCGCGAGCTCGACGAGGCCGAGCCCGAGGCCCCCGTGCTCCTCGGGCACAGCGACTCCGAGGAGGCCTGCCTCGGCGAGGGTGGCCCAGAGCTGCTCGTCGTACCCGCCGCCGTCCTCGACCTGACGAAGCCGCTCGGGAGTGCAGCGGTCGGCGAGCACCTCCGCCGCGAGGGAGCGGACGGTCTGCTGGCTGTCGGTGAGCGCGAAGTCCATGGTCCCGGTCCTTATCGCTTGACCATCGGCATGCCGAGGCCGAAGACGGAGATGAGGTCGCGCTGGACCTCGTTGACACCGCCGCCGAAGGTGAGGATCACCAGGGAGCGGTACATGGCCTCGAGCCGCGACGCGAGGACCGTGCCGGGGGAGCCCTTCTTCAGGTACGCCGTTGGCCCGACCACCTCCATGAGCAGCCGGACGGCGTCGAGGTAGTGCTCGGTGCCGAAGACCTTGGTGGTGCTGGCGTCCTCGACGGACAGCCGCCCTGCCTCGGCGTCCCAGGCGACCTTCCAGTTCTGCAGTCGCAGGAACTCGAAGCCGGCGTGCACCCTGGCCAGGTTGAGCTGCACCCAGTCCTGGTCGATGACCCGCCGGCCGTCGGGGAGCTTCGTCTCCTGGGCCCACCGCCGTACGTCGGTCAGCGAGCGGTCGACCATGCCGGGCGTGCAGAGGGTGACCCGCTCGTGGTTGAGCTGGCCGGTGATCAGCGACCAGCCGTTGTTGAGCCCGCCGATGACGTTCGCGACCGGCACCCGCACGTCCTCGTAGTGCACCTCGCAGATCGGGTGCTCGCCGATGAGCTGCAGCGGCCGCGCGGTGATGCCGGGGGTGTCCATCGGCACGACGACGATCGACAGGCCGCGGTGCTTCTTCACGTCGGGGTCGGTGCGGATCGCGAGCCAGCAGTAGTCGGCGGTGTCGCCGTAGCTGGTCCAGATCTTCGTGCCGTTGATGACGAGGTCGTCACCCTCGACGTCGCCACGCGTCTTCAGCGACGCGAGGTCGGTGCCGGCCTCGGCCTCGGAGTAGCCGATGCAGAAGTGGATCTCGCCGCGCAGGATGGACGGGAGGAACCGCTCCTTCTGCTCCTGCGTGCCGTGCTCCATCAGGGTCGGGCCGACCGTGTTGATGGTGAGCATCGGCACAGGGGCGCCCGCGCGCATCGACTCGTCGAAGAAGATCCACTGGTCGATGTGGCCGCGGCCCTGGCCGCCGAACTCCTTCGGCCAGCCGATGCCGAGCCACCCGTCGGCCGCCATCTGCTTCACGACCCGGCGCATGGTGGGCTCTTGCGTCTCGTGGTCGTCGAGCAGCGCTCGCGTCTCGGGGTCGAGCAGTCCCGCGTAGTAGGCCCGCAGCGTGGCCCGCAGCTCTTCCTGCTCGGGCGTGAAGGCGAGGTGCATCGCCGCTCCTCAGCTAGAACGTGTCAGCGAGAACGAGTCAACTAGAACGTGTTCCTGTTCTGGCCGATGCTAGTGCCCGTGGACGAGCCCCCGCCAGTACGGTCACCCCATGGGCCTGTACGACGACAAGGTGCTCCCACGGATCATGGACCGAGCCATGGGGATCGGACCGCTGCGCCCCCTGCGGGCGCGTGTCGCCCTCGGGCTGGCCGGCGAGGTCGTGGAGATCGGCTTCGGGACCGGCCGCAACCTGCCGTACCTCCCCGCGACGATCACCCGCCTCCGGGCCGTCGAGCCGAGCGGGCTGTCGGTGCGGCTCGCTGCCGAGAAGATCGCAGGTGCGCCGTTCCCGGTCGAGGTCGTGGGGCTCGACGGCCAGCGCCTGCCGATCCCCGACGCCGATGCCGACGCGGTGCTGTGCACCTTCTCGCTGTGCACGATCGCCGATCCCGTGGCCGCGCTGCGGGAGATGCGGCGGGTGCTCCGCCCCGGGGGGGCGCTGCACCTCGTGGAGCACGGCCGCGCCCCCGAGGCGAGGGTCCGGGTGTGGCAGGACCGGCTGACCCCGGTGCAACGACGCATCGCCGGTGGCTGTCACCTGAACCGTGACATCCCGGAGCTGCTGACCGAGGCCGGCTTCGCGGTCAACGAGCTGACCGCGGACTACCTGCCCGGCACGCCCAAGCCGTTTGCCTGGGTCCACGAGGGACGCGCGGTCCCGGCGTAACGGCGCTCAGGCGACAGCTGCTCCTGCGGGGCCCACAGTTGTCCACAGGCTTCCGCGCGGCACGCGGTCGCTGGGCCACCGTTGCGCGCATGACGCTCCCTCAGCCCGCCCTCACCCTGCCGACCGCCACGACCGCGCTGGCCGTCGGCTTCCTCGGCCACTGCCTGCGCGAGGCGCCGGCCGGCCTCCCGTACGACGTGGACCGCGTCGCCGCGCTGCTCGGCGACGACGACGTCTACTTCGTGGCCGCCGAGCTGCTCGTCGGTGACGCCCACCGGCGTGGCTGGCGCTCGCTGCGCGCCGACCTCGAGGGGCTACCCGCCTACCGGGCAGCGGTCCTCGAGCACGGCTGCAGCGGTTTCCTGCGCAACGCGTTCGAGGTCATCTTCTTCGGAGAGCTGGTGCTCGGCCCCGCGGAGGGCTGAGCGCGAGACTAGGCCGTTCGGGCCAGTGCGTACTGGGCCGAACTGCGTCATCCTCGACGACACGCCCCACTCGAGGAGATCACCGTGTCCGGACACATCCGCAGGACGTTCGCCGTCGCGGTGCTCGCCCTTCCCCTGCTCGCCCCCGCTGCCGACGCCGCCGTTCTCGCGGCCGGTTGCATCACCCGCCCGGACGCCGCAGCTGCGGCCGACGGCGCGCGAGCCCGGGCAGGTGCCAAGGTCGAGGACGGCTCGGAGAAGGCGTACGCGCGGGAGCAGGCCCGTCTCGCCAAGGGCGACCGCCAGACGATCCAGGCCACCGGGGCCGCGGCCGCTCCCGCTGTGACGGGTGGCGTGGTCAACACCTACGTCCACATCATCGCGAACAGCAGCGGCTACTCCAGCGCCGCAGGCAAGGTCGCCACGCAGATGTCAGTGCTCAACGCCGCCTACGACGACTGGGGCTGGACCTTCCAGGTCGCCAGCACGGACACCACAGCGAACAACGCCTGGTACACCGCGGGGCCCAACACGACTGCGGAGACCCAGATGAAGAACACGCTGCGCCAGGGCACGGCGGACGACCTGAACATCTACTTCAACCACATGGGTGGCGGCCTCCTGGGCTGGGCGACCTTCCCGGCTGACTACACGGGCAACCCGAAGCGGGACGGCGTCGTGGTCCTCGACGACTCGCTCCCGGGCGGCAGTGCGGGCATCTACGCCGAGGGCGACACGGCAACGCACGAGGTCGGGCACTGGTTCGGGCTCTACCACACGTTCCAGGGCGGCTGCTCGACCCGGACGGGCGGCGACCTGGTCTCCGACACGCCGTACGAGCGGTCGGCGGCCTACAACTGCCCGACCGGCCGGGACAGCTGCAAGAGCGATGCGGGCGTCGACCCGATCACGAACTTCATGGACTACACGCAGGACTCGTGCATGAACCAGTTCACCGCGGGCCAGGACGCCCGCATGGACGCCCAGTTCTCCTCGTACCGCTACGGCAGGTAGCCACCGCCGAGCCGACGCTCTGCCCGGGTCGCCGCACCTGGGCCGGGTGGCGCTCGGGGATTGAGCCGGACGCCACGCCGGACCGCTCAAGACGGGCGTTCCGGTCGGACGAAGGCATCCACCGTGGCGGAACGACCTGACACCCTGCTCGACCTCTCGGACTGGCCCGCGGCCCCGGCCCCTCCGCCGCGGACCGGTCTGCCGCCGCGCCCTCCGCGCGGCGGTGCGCGCCGCTCGCTTCCCGGGCTGTCGCTGACGGCCACGGGCATGGCACTCGCCGCCCTGGGTCTCGGCCTGCTGCTGCTCCTCGTGCCCCTGGGGGGCTGCGGCTCATCACTCGGGGCATGGGCCGCGGACCCGCTGCCCGTGCCGTCCGACGTCCCGCCTGCCCTGGACTCCGCGGAGACGGCACGGGACGCGTCCGCTGTCGCACGCGCGCAGGCGGCACTCGCCGGCTGGCACCCTGTGACGACCCCGGCCCCGGGCCGAGCGCAGTCCGCGAGCACGAGGACGACCACGGTGAGCGACGTGGACCCGCAGGAGGTCGCCGCCGCGCAGGCGGCCGTTGACGCCGCCCAGCGGGACGCCACCGCGGCGCAGCACGAGCTGGACCGCCTGCTCGCCCAGCAGGAGGCCGCCGACGACCCCGGCGAGTACGACGGGCAGGTGGCCGCCGCGCGGGAGGAGCTGGACCGCGCCGTCGCCAACCTCGACGAGGACCGCCGGGCGCTCGCGGTCGCGAGGGCACGGACCCGCACGGTGACCGTGACGACCACCGCGTCGCCGCGACCGGCCGCCACGGCGCAGACGGCCGCCGCACCGGCAGCGCGCACCGCGCTCGTCGCCCAGCTCGCGGACGCCAAGCAGGTGCAGGCGGCGCACCTGGCGCAGCGCGCCCAGGTGGTCGCGGACTGGCGGGACAGCCATGAGGAGCAGGTGACCCGCGTCAGCGCCCACAACGCCCAGGTGCGCTCCTGCGCCGATCGCGCCGCCGTACCCGCCTCGGGGGGTGCGGGGCTGGTCGTGCTGGGAGGTGGGCTGCTGCTGCGCCGGCGGTTCCTGCCCCTGCTGGCTCGCCGGTTCACGGTGTGAGGTCGGTTCTCACGCCACACAGGCATGACCACCACCACGCGACCGCTGGAGAACGGGTACCTCGACGACACGCCTGTGCAGGACACGGTCTTGCGCCGGTTCCTGCACAACCAGGCCGACTTGACCGCGCTCATCGCCGAGGCCGGCGGAGGTGACGTCGTGCGGCGCGCCGATGTGGTCGTCGCCGCCTTCGACACCCCGGTCGTGTACCAGAACGAGGCGGTCCTGCTGCGGCCCCTGACCGGGCTCGACGACGAGGTGCTGGACCTCGCGGAGGCTCAGCTCGCCGCCCGCCATGGCGTGCTCGTCTCCGCCTGGCCGACGCCAGACCTGACAGCACGCGGCTGGGAGCTCGTCGGGCACCCGACCTTCGTCGTGCGCGGCCCCCAGCCCGCGGTGGCCGACCGGTCCGTCGTACGACGGGCCACGACGCCCGAGGAGCTCGCCGTGGCCGAGCGGGTCGTGGCCGAGGGCTACCCGGTGCCGGAGGCCCAGGGGGCACCGCCCGGCTTCGGCTACCCCGCGGGTGTCCTCGGCTCTGCGCTGAACGTGTACCTCGGGCTGCACGAGGACGAGGTGGTGGCGACCGCTGCGAGCTACGAGGCCCACGGCCTGCTCAACCTGTGCATGGCTGCGACGCTGCCCGCCGCCCGTCGGCACGGGGTGTGGTCGGCGCTGGCGCACACCCGGCTCGCTCAGGCACCGCACCTGCCCGCTGCGGCCACGACGAGCGACTACAGCCGCAAGGGCTTCGAGAAGCTCGGCTTCCAGCCGGTGACGCGCTTGACGATGTGGGCGCGCTGACTCACTCGGTGGCGAGCAGCCCCTGGGCGCCGGTGTAGGTCGCCATGACCAGGCCCTCGTGCAGCGGGAGGTGCAGGTCGCCGAACTTCTCCAGGGCGAGCAGCGTGTCGCTGACGAGGAACAGCGCGCCACCTGCCGCCGTACGGGCCTTGCCGGTGTCGAGGGCGACCAGCGCCGTGCCGAGCAGCGCCGTCGAGTAGACGAGGACCGGGAGGCGGTCCTTGCCGGTGCGCGGCCACAGGTAGGCGTTCAGTCCGGCGAACGCGGCGACGTAGGGCACCGCGGCGGCGGGCCGGCGGCGCAGGAAGCCGCTGCCCTCGCGACGGCGCAGTGCGGTCATCCACGCCACGTGCCCGGCGAGGAAGCTGCCGAGGCCTGCAGTGAAGGCGACGCCGGAGTCGCCCAGCAGCGCGACGTCGCCGGCACCACCGAGTGCGAGGGCGCGCTTGGTCGCCGGGTCCTTGCCCACGCGAAGCGTCGGCATGAGCAGTGGCTTGGTGGCGCGCCGCTCCTTGTCGCGACCGGTGGCCGCGAGGTAGGTGTCGGCGGCGGCGAGGGCGAGGTAGACGGCGGTGCTGCGACGCATGCGGCGAGGGTAGAGGGTGGGTCCGTGGTCACCGTCGATGACGTCCGGGCGCTCGCGCTCGCGCTGCCCCGGACGACCGAGCACCTGCTCCGGGAGCGCTGATGACGCCCGAGCAGGTCGAGGCCGCGGTTGCTGCCGCCTGGTCGGTGCGGCGGGAGCTCGCCGCCTCACCTGCTCACCTGCGCGCGTCGGCGCTCGACCACGTGTCGCGTGCGCTGGACGGGCGACGGGTCGAGCTCGCGGCCCTGATCACCGAGGAGACGGGCAAGCCGGCGCGCTGGGCCGACGTCGAGGTGACCCGTGCCGTCGGCACGTTCCGCTTCGCGGCCGAGGAGGCGCGCCGCTGGTCCGGTGAGCTCCAGCGCCTCGACACCGACCCGGCCGCGACGGGCCGCCTCGCCCTCGTGCGACGGGTGCCACGCGGGCCCGTGCTGGGCATCACGCCGTTCAACTTCCCCTTGAACCTGGTGGCGCACAAGGTCGCGCCGGCCCTCGCGGTCGGTGCGCCGATCGTCGTGAAGCCGGCGCCTGCGGCTCCCCGCACGGCGCAGCTGCTCGGCGGCCTGCTCGCCGAGACCCAGCTGCCGACCGGCGCTGTCGCGGTGCTGCCGGTAGGCAACAACACGACGCAGGACCTGGTGCGCGACCCTCGACTGCCGGTGGTCTCCTTCACCGGCTCGGTGCCCGTCGGCTGGGCGATCCGCGACGCCGTGCCGCGCAAGCACGTGGTCCTGGAGCTCGGGGGCAACGCGGCCGTCGTCGTGTGCGAGGACGCCGACCTGACGTGGGCGGCGCAGCGCACCGCCCTGTTCTCGATGTACCAGGCCGGCCAGTCGTGCATCGCTGTGCAGCGGGTCTACGTGCACGACGCCGTCTTCGACGGCTTCCAGGCCAGGCTGCTCGCCGAGGTCGCGGCGCTCTCGCTCACCGACGACGTCGGCCCGCTCGTGGACGAGGAGGCCGCCGTACGCGTGGTGTCGTGGGTCGAGGAGGCGGTGTCGGCCGGGGCGACGGTGCTCAGCGGGGGACCGCGCGAGGGCCGACTTCTCCCGCCGACCGTGCTGACCGCCGTACCGGCGGGGGCGAGGGTGCTCGACGAGGAGGTGTTCGGACCCGTCGTGGTGCTGCAGCGCGTCGCCTCGGTCGACGAGGCCTTCGCCGCCGTGAACGACTCGATCTTCGGCCTGCAGGCCGGGGTGTTCACACGGGACGTGCAGGTCGCCTTCCGCGCGGCCCGTGAGCTCGAGGTCGGCGGGGTCGTCATCGGGGACGTCCCGTCGTACCGCGCCGACCAGATGCCGTACGGCGGGGTGAAGGCCTCGGGGTCCGGGCGCGAGGGAGTGCGGGCCGCGATGCACGACCTCACCGAGGAGCGGGTCCTGGTGCTGACCGGTCTCGACCTCTAGCTCCGCAGCACCGGCACCCGTCCCGCATCGGTGTCCGTCGTTCGGCGGTAGCGCAGCCCCGCTGGAACGTGTTCTACTTCCGGTCATGACGAGCTTCGAGATCCTTGGTCAGACCGTGACGCTGCCGGTCGAGGTGCGCGACGCCTCTTCCGCCACCGTGATGTTCGAGGTGGACGCCGCGGCCGCGCAGGTGCTGTCCCCGTTCCCCGTCGTGCAGAGCTCGCCGGGGCGCGCCCAGGTGGCGCTCGCGCTCATCGACTACCGCGACAACGACCTCGGGGCCTACCACGAGGTCGGCGTCATCTTCTTCGTGCAGCCGGAGGGTCGCGAGGCTGGCACGTACATCCGGCACCTGCCGGTGGACGGCGAGTTCACCTGCGTCGCGGGCAACCTCATCTGGGGCTTCCCCAAGACGGTGCAGCAGATCGACGCCACGGTCGTCGGCTCCTCGGCGCGCTGGGTCCTGACGATGGACGGCGAGCTGGTCCTGGACATCACGTTCCCCTGCGGCGGCACCGACGACATGCCGCAGATGGAGCTCACGACGTACACGCTCCGCGACGGCGTCCCCTGCGCCACGACGTTCGCGCAGGGCGGCACCGGCTCGCTCCTCACGATCGGCGGCGAGGGCGTCTCGCTCGCACTGGGCTCGCACCCGGTCGCCAAGGAGCTCGAGATGCTGGGCCTGCCGGACGCCCCTGTCGTGCTCTCGACGTCGCTGGAGCGGATGCAGGGCAGCTTCGCCGAGGCCCTGCCGCTCTGACACCCTGCGGGGGTGAGCGCACCCCTGCCGGCGTACGACGGGTTGGTGCTCGCGGGCGGCCGTGCGCGGCGGATGGCCGGGATCGACAAGCCGGCACTGGTCGTCGGCGGACGACGGCTGCTCGATGTCGCCCTCGAGGCGCTGGAGGAGGCGGCCAACCGGTTCGTCGTGGCGGGCACGGCCGACCTGCCGCCCGGTGTGGTGCTGGTCTCGGAGGATCCCCCTGGAGGCGGTCCTGTCGCGGCGATCGCCGCCGGCCTCGCGCGGGTCACGGCACCGATCTGCGTGGTGCTCGCCGCCGACCTGCCGTTCGTCGCTCGGGCGCACGTCGAGCAGCTCGTGGCCGCGGTCGCGGGTTCCGCGGCGCTGGCCGTCGACGCGGACGGCCGCGACCAGCCGCTGCTCGCGGCGTACGACTCCGCCGCGCTGCGCCGCGCCCTGCCCCCGGCGCCGCAGGGCGCCTCGATGCGAGAGCTCCTCGCGGTGCTGGGTGATCCGCGGCGGGTGACGCTGAGCGGCGACCCGGCGCCGTGGCTGGACTGCGACACCGGCGAGGACCTCGACCGGGCACGCGCGCTGCAGGACGGGGCGTGACCGCAGCTGCCTAGCGGATGGCTCCGAGCAGCACCACGCCGAGCGTCACGGCGCCGAGGGCTCGGCGGAAGGGACTCACCCCGCGCAGCACCTCATCGACCGCCCACCACACGAGCGCGGCCGTGCCGGCCCAGTGCAGGGCGTCTCCGACCGCACCCGAGGGGGACAGCAGCGCCTGGGCAGTGCGCAGCAGCAGGAACAGCACGAGGGGGAGGTTGGGGACCTGGACGATCGCCACGGCTCCGGTCTCGCGGCTGCGGAAGGCCCAGTCGAAGCCCTGGCGCCAGCGGCGGCGGGAGTCCGGCGGGGCGGGGGAGGCGTGCTGCGGCATCCGTGAAGCATGTCCCCGCGGCACCTCCTCAACCCCATGAGGGCGGTGACGCAGGCGGTTCACGTGGTCACGGAAGTGGCCGTATCCCCGAGACCCTGGCCGTGCCTACTCTCGGCTGGACCCGAGAGCAGAGGGGGCTCACGTGTTCACCCGACTCACCACGATCACCGCAGCGCAGAACATCGACGACGGGCTCGCGTTCATCCGTGACACCGTCGTACCGACCCTGCAGCAGCAACGCGGGTATGCGGGGTTGATCGCCAGCACCGACCGCGCGGGCAGCGTGCTGGCCGCGCTGACCGTCTGGCAGGACGAGGCATCACGGGATGCCAGCGAGAGCGGCATCGCCAAGGTGCGCGACGAAGCGGTGCGGGTGATCGGAGGCACCGTCTCCGTCACGCTGCACGAGCAGGTCCTGTTCGAGCAGGCCAAGCCGATCGAGGCCGGCACCGCTCTCCTGGTGCGACCGATCCGCATGGACCCGGCCGCCATCGACGGCAACATCGCCTACTTCCGCGCCGAGGTGCTGCCCCAGATCCAGGCGGAGAAGGGATACCGCGCGGTGCGCCAGCTCATCGACCGGACCACGGGCGAGGGGCTGGCAGGAACCGTCTTCGACGACCAGGCGTCGCTCCGTGTCGCCGCGGCGCACGCGGAAGAGCGCCGTGCCGACGCCGAGAAGCGCGGGGTGGTCCTCAGCGAGCTGGGTGCCCGCGAGATCGAGTACGTCGACCGGGCCTAGCGCCCGCGCGCCGCAAGCCCCGCGGCGGCCGACAGCAGGCACTGCGCCGCGACGTCCACGGTGACGCCGTGGGCGTCGGCGGCTGCGTCGACCTCGGTCACGTCGACGACCCGTACGGCGGGGTGCCGCCCTGCCGCGACGGCCGCCTCCAGCAGCTCCCAGGGAGCCAGGCCGCCGGGCCGCGCACCCGGGCAGCCGGGCGCGAAGGCGGCATCCAGGACATCGACGTCGAGGTCGACGTACAGGTGCTCGCAGGTCTGCGCCAGCCGGTCGAGGTGGTGCCGCACCACCTCGCCGACCCGTCCGCGCGCCTCGCCGACGCCGACGAGGGTGATGCCGCGGTCCTCGCACCAGTCGCGGTAGGCCCGCGAGTTCGTCAGGTCGCCGATCCCGATCTGCACCACGTGGTCTCCGCGCAGCCCGTCCTCGACGAGGCCGCGCACGGGGGTCCCGTTGGTGGGCCCGGCGTGGAAGCCGCGCACGTCGTGATGGGCGTCGAGGGTCAGCAGCCCGGCCGAGGACAGCGGCAGCAACGCGCGCAGCGCGGGACGGGTCACCGCGTTGTCGCCACCGAGCACGACGACGAGGTCGTGCCCTGCTGACGCGACGGGACCCAGTCCCTGCTCCACCCGCGACATCGCGTCGGTCACCGTCGCGTCAGCCACCGGCAGGTCGCCGTGGTCGGTGACCGACAGCGTCTCCAGGTCGACGTCGAGACCGGCGTGAAAGGTGGAGAACCGCCGCAGTGCCCCGCGGACCGCCGCCGGTGTCGTGTGCGCGCCCGAGGGGGAGATCGACGTCCGTGACAGAGGGACCCCCACGAGCCCGAGCGACGGGCCGCCGCGGTGCCCGCCGGAGGCGAGCCACGCGGATGCTCGGGGCCAGAGCGGGTCCTCGCTCACACCAGCGCCCCGTCCTTCACGACGTGCCTGACCAGCGCCACGCCAGGACGGTAGGCGAGGTAGTCCTCCGACGGGGCAGCCAGCACCACGAGGTCGGCACGGGCTCCGACCCGCAGGTGCCCGACGGTCGGGTCGCGGAGCGCCGCTGCCCCGCCCAGCGTCGCGGCGCGCAGCGCCTCGGCCGGGGTCAGCCCCGACTCCCTGCAGGCCAGTGCGAGGACGAAGGGCATGGAGGTCGTGTAGGACGTGCCCGGGTTGCAGTCCGTGGCCAGCGCCACGGTCACGCCGGCGTCGACGAGCCGACGGGCGGGCGCGTACGGCGAACGGGTGCTGAACTCCGCCGCCGGCACCAGGACGGCGACGACCCCCGCGTCCCGGAGCGCAGCGACGTCGTCGTCGGTCAGGTGCGTGCAGTGGTCGGCCGAGGCCGCGCCCAGCGCCGCCGCGAGCTGCACCCCGGGCCCGGCGCGCAGCTGGTTGGCGTGCACGTGCACGTCGAGCCCGCGGGCGGCTCCGGCGGACAGCACGGCGCGGCACTGCTCGGCGTCGAAGGCACCCTCCTCGCAGAACGCGTCGACGGCGGTGGCCAGTGGCGCGCAGGCGTCGAGCATCGGCCCGGTGACGAGGTCGAGGTACGCGGCCGGGCTCAGCTCCTCCGGCACGACGTGCGCACCGAGGAACGTGCGGTGCCGCGCCACCGTCGCCGCCACGTCCAGCGACCGCCGCTCGTCCTCCACCGTCAGCCCGTAGCCGCTCTTGACCTCCAGCGTGGTCGTCCCCGACCGCAGCGCCTCGTCGGCCAGCCGGCGCGCGGACACCAGCAGCTCCGGGGTCGTCGCGGACCGGGTCGCCGCGACGGTCGTGCGGATCCCCCCTGCGGCGTAGGGCTCACCGGCCAGCCGGGCGGTGAACTCCTCGACGCGGTCCCCGCCGAACACCAGGTGCGTGTGGCTGTCCACGAACCCGGGGACCACGCACCCGCCGCCCGCGGACAGCACCCCGTCGCAGGGAGGCGCGTCACGCGCGGGGCCGCTCCACGCGACCCGGCCCCCGTCGAGCACCAGGGCCGCGTCTGTCACCGGGGCGGTCTCGTCGTACGCGACGAGCCGGCCGATGTCGCGCAGCAGCAGGCTCACGGCTCGAGCATCGGCATGTCGACGCCGCGGTCGCGCGCGACCCGCCGGGCGGTGTCGTAGCCCGCGTCCGCGTGGCGCACCACCCCCATGCCGGGGTCGTTGGTGAGGACCCGCTCCACCCGTTGCGCCGCGTCGGGCGAGCCGTCGGCGACCACCTGCGCGCCGCAGTGCAACGACTTGCCCATGCCCACACCGCCGCCGTGGTGCACGGCGACCCAGGCCGCTCCCGACGCGACGTTGAGCAGCGCGTCCAGGACGGGCCAGTCGGCGATGGCGTCGGAGCCGTCGAGCATGCCCTCGGTCTCGCGGTACGGCGAGGCCACCGACCCGGAGTCGAGGTGGTCACGACCGATGACGACCGGGGCCGTGACGTCCCCGCGGGCGACGAGGTCGTTGAGGACGGCACCCGCGAGGGCACGCTCGCCGTACCCGAGCCAGCAGATGCGCGCGGGCAGCCCTTGGAACGCCACCTTCTCCTGCGCCAGCGGGATCCAGCGCTGCACGAAGGGGTTGTCCGGGAAGGCCGCCAGGAGCGCCTTGTCCGCCGCCGCGATGTCGGCCGGGTCGCCGGACAGCGCGACGAAGCGGAACGGCCCGATGCCCTCGCAGAACAGCGGTCGGATGTACGCCGGGACGAAGCCCGGGTAGTCGAAGGCGTCCGCGAGCCCGGCGGCCCGTGCCTCGCCACGCAGGTTGTTGCCGTAGTCGAACACCTCTGACCCGGCGCGCTGGAAGCCCACCATGGCCGCGCAGTGGTCACGCATCGCCGCCTGCGCCCGCTCGACGTACTCCGAGGGCTTCTCGCGCCGCAGCGACAGCGCCTCCGCGAGCGTCATGCCGTTGGGCACGTAGCCGTTCAGCGGGTCGTGCGCCGAGGTCTGGTCGGTCACGACGTCGAAGCCCTCGCCGGCCGCGAGCAGCGCCGGCAGCGCGTCAGCGGCGTTCGCCACGACGCCGACCGACAGCGGCTGCCCGAGCCGAGCAGCGTCGCGGCACCGAGCCAGGCCGGCGTCCAGGGACGACGCGATCTCGTCGAGGTACCGCGTCTCCAGGCGGCGCTGCACCCGCGCGGGATCCACGTCGAGGCACAGCGCCACCCCGCCGTTCATCGTCACCGCGAGCGGCTGCGCACCACCCATCCCGCCGAGCCCGGCGGTGAGCACGACCCGGCCACGCAGGGTCCCGTCGTACCGCTGCTCGGCGAGCGCGGCGAACGTCTGGAAGGTGCCCTGCACTATGCCTTGCGTGCCGATGTAGATCCATGAGCCCGCGGTCATCTGGCCGTACATCGTCAGGCCCATCGCCTCGAGCTCCCAGAAGTCCTTCCAGGTCGCCCAGTCCGGCACGAGCAGCGAGTTGGCGATGAGGACGCGTGGCGCGTGCGGAAAGGTGCGGAACACCGCGACCGGCTTGCCGCTCTGCACCATCAGCGTCTCGTCGTCCTCCAGCCGCATCAGCGTCTGCTCGATCATCCGCAGCGAGGCGTGGTCGCGGGCGGCCTTGCCGTTGCCGCCGTAGACGACGAGGTTCGCCGGGTCCTCAGCCACGTCGGGGTGCAGGTTGTTGCGCAGGCAGCGCAGCGCCGCCTCCTGCAGCCAGCCCTTCGTCTCCATCACTCGATCTCACCCACGGCTTCCTCTACGGCGGCCAGCAGCTCGCCGCCTTGCACCAGCTGGACCACGGCCTCGATCTCGGGCGCGAGGTACCTGTCCGGACCGGGCCCGTCGACCGTTGCGCGGACCGCTGCGACAGCAGCGCCGGTGCCCGCCGCGGGGACCAGCGGCCCGCGCAGGTCCAGCGCCCGGGCGGCGGTCATCACCTCGACGGCGAGCACGCGACCCAGACCGTCGACCGCCCGCCGCAGCTTGCGACCGGCGGCCCACCCCATCGAGACGTGGTCCTCCTGCATCGCGCTCGAGGGGATCGAGTCGACCGACGCCGGCGAGGCGAGCCGCTTGAGCTCGGACACGATCCCGGCCTGCGTGTACTGCGCGATCATCAACCCGCTGTCGACGCCTGGGTCGTCGGCGAGGAACGGCGGCAGCCCGTGACTGCGGTGCGCGTCGAGCATCCGGTCCGTGCGCCGCTCCGACATCGACGCGAGGTCGGCGAGCGGGATCGCGAGGAAGTCCAGGGCGTATGCCACCGGGGCGCCGTGGAAGTTGCCGTTGCTCTCGATGCGCCCGTCGTCGAGCAGCACCGGGTTGTCGATCGCGGCGGCGCTCTCGCGTGACGCCACCCGCCGCACGTGGTCGAGGGTGTCGCGCGCTGCGCCGGCGACCTGCGGGGCGCAGCGAAGGGAGTACGCGTCCTGCACCCGGGTGTCGTCCGGCCCGGCGTGCGAGGCGACGACGGGGGAGCCCGCCAGCAGCCGGCGCATGTTGGCCGCCGCCGTCGCCTGGCCGGGGTGCGGCCGAAGCGCCATCAGGTCGCCGGCGAGGGTCCGGTCGGTGCCGAGCAGCGCCTCCAGGCTCATCGCCGCCGCCACGTCGGCGACCCTCAGCAGCGCGGCGACGTCATGACAGGCCAGCAGCAGCATCGCGAGCATGCCGTCGGTGCCGTTGATGAGCGCCAGGCCCTCCTTCTCGGCCAGCTCCACCGGCTCGAGGTGCGCCTCGGCGAGGGCGTGCGCTGCGCTCACCAGCCGCCCGTCGTACCGGACCTCGCCCTCGCCCATCACCGCGAGCGCGACGTGGGCGAGCGGCGCGAGGTCGCCCGAGCACCCGAGCGAGCCGAACTCGCGGACCACCGGCGTGATGCCCGCGTTGAGCAGTGAGGCGTAAGCGCGCGCGGTGCGGGTCCGCACGCCGGTGTGGCCGGTGGCCATGGTCTGCAGCCGCAGCAGCGCCATCCCACGCACCACCTCGGCCTCGACCTCCGCCCCGCTGCTCGCGGCGTGCGACCGCACCAGCGAGCGCTGCAGCTGGGTGCGCCGCTCCGTCGGGATGTGCCGGGTCGCCAGTGCCCCGAACCCCGTCGAGATCCCGTACGACGGGACGGTGCCGTGGGCGAGGTCGTCCACGTGCTTGCGGGCCCGGTCCAGCGCCTCGAGCGCCTGCTCGGACAGCACGACGTGCACGCCGTCCCGGGCCACCGCGACGACCTCGTCCTCCGTGAGCGGGTGGTCGGGGCGCAGGACGACGGTCATGGGGGTATCTCACCGCGCCCACGCGCGCGGTGCCAGCAGGACCGCAACGCCGCCGCGCCGAGGAATCGACTGGGCCCTGTCTGTCCTCGTGGTTAGGGTGCCCTCCATGCGCCGTATTGCTGAGCTCGTCCTGCGTCACCGCAAGCTCGTCCTCGGGGGCTGGCTGGCCCTGTTCATCGCCGGCATCGTCTGCGCCGGCCAGGTGAACAAGCGCCTGACCCTCGACTTCTCCCTGCCGGGGGAGCCGGGGACGACGACGGCTGCCTTCATCGAGAAGGAGTTCGGCAACGGCGGCTTCACGCAGCCCTACCTCGTCTCCGTCACGGCGCCCGCGGGCCAGAAGGTCACCGGCCACGAGGCGCAGGTCGCGTCCACCTTCGCCGCCGTCAGGACCTCGGCGAAGGACCTGCGGGTGCTCGACGAGTCCACCTCGACCGCCGGCACGGACAAGAACTTCTTCCGCAGCAAGGACGACCGAACGGCGTTCGCGTACGTCTCCTACGCCTTCATCCACAACGGCGCGTTCCTGCTCCCGACCGCGGGCATCGAGAAGGCTGCGGAGGGCGCCGCGCCGACCGGCTGGACCGTGGGGGTGACCGGCGAGGACGCACTGGCGGCCGGGGAGAGCGACGGCGCGGGGCCTGGTGTGCTGGTGGAGGTCCTGTTCGGTGGCCTCGGCGCGCTCGTGATCCTGGTGTTCGTGTTCGCGTCCTTCCTCGCCCTGCTGCCGCTCCTGGTCGCGGCCGCGTCGATCCTGCTCTCGTTCGTGTTCCTGCTGCCGGTGACCTACGCGACCGACGTGTCCTTCATCGTCCAGTTCCTCATCGCCCTCATCGGGCTGGGCGTCGCCATCGACTACTCGCTGCTGCTCGTCAACCGCTGGCGCGAGGAGCGCGACCACGGCCGCGACAACCACGACGCCGTGATCGAGGCCATGACGCACGCCGGGAAGGCCGTGGTCTTCAGCGGGGTGACGGTGGCCATCGGCCTGCTCGCGCTCGTCGTGCTGCCCGTGCCCTTCATGCGCAGCATCGGCATCGGCGGCGCGCTCATCCCGCTCGCCAGCGTCATCACCACCCTGACCCTCACGCCGGCCATCCTCGGGGGCATCGGACCCCGGGTGGACTGGCCGAAGATCCGGCACGAGAACGTCGCGAGCAAGGGCTGGACGCGCTGGGCGAACACCATCGTCAAGCGCCGCGTCCTCGCGCTCACCGCGGGGCTGCTCGCGCTGGGGGCGCTGTTCAGCGCCTTCCTCGGCATCAAGATCGGCCTCGCCGACTCGGGCTCACTGGCGAGCAGCGGCCCGGCGTACACCGCTTTCGAGAACCTCAAGTCCGGCGGCGTGCACACCGGCTTCCTCACGCCCCTGCAGGTGGTCGTCGACACCGACCAGGCGGTCGCGGTCGCCGACGAGCTGCGGGGCGTCGACGGCATCGACAAGGTCGTGGTGTCCACGGAGGCCGACAACGTCCGCGACGGCAAGACCGTGCTGTTCGCCGTGCCCGACCGCGAGACCGTCAACTCCACGACCATCGAGCCGGTGCGCCGGGTCAAGGACCTGCTCGAGAGCAACCCGGCGGTGCTCGGCATCGCCGGCGTGGGCGCTGACCAGATCGACTTCCTGCACGCGGTCTATGGGAACTTCCCGCTGGTCCTGGGCATCATCACGGTCCTGACCTTCGTGCTCCTGGCTCGCGGGTTCAGGTCTGTCCTGCTGCCCATCAAGGCAGTGCTCCTCAACCTGTTCACCCTCGCGGCCACCCTCGGGTTCATGGTGCTGTTCTGGCAGCACGGCAAGGGCTCCGACGCCATCTTCGGCATCGAGCCGACCGGCGCGGTCACCTTCTGGGTGCCGCTCATGGTGTTCGCGTTCCTCTACGGCCTGTCGATGGACTACGAGGTCTTCATCCTCAGCCGGATGCGCGAGGAGTACGACAGGCTCGGTACGACGGACGGTGCCGTGGTCGAGGGCATCGCCCGGACCGGCCGGCTCGTGACGAGCGCGGCGCTCATCTTGTTCCTGTCGTTCGTCGCGCTGGCATCCGGCCCGGGCACCGACCTCAAGGTCTTCGCCAGTGCGCTCGGCTTCGGGATCCTGCTCGACGCGACGATCGTCCGCATGCTGCTCGTGCCTGCGCTGGTCTCGCTCTTCGGCACGTGGAACTGGTGGATGCCGAGCTGGCTCGCCACCGTGCTCCGCGTCGAGCGCACGGACGAGCCCGCCGTCGCGCTGGCGGACTGATCCGGCTGCGGACGGGCAGGCACTCGGCATGGTGGTCGAGCTGCCGTCACTGGGAGGCGACCCCGCTGCGCTGCGGCGGATGAAGGCGACGGCCACCGGCTTCCTGCTGGTGGCCGCCGCCGTGTTCGCGCTCTCGCACGCCTGGTCCGGCACCGCAGCGGACTACCTCCAGGCGGGTTCTGAGGCGGCGATGATCGGTGGGCTGGCTGACTGGTTCGCGGTGACCGCGTTGTTCCGCCGCCCGCTCGGGCTGCCGATCCCGCACACCGCGCTGGTGCCGCGCAAGAAGGACGAGCTCGCCACCAAGCTCGGTGAGTTCGTCACCGGCCACTTCCTCACGCGCGAGGTGGTCACCGCGCAGGTCGCGGAGACCGGCGTCGTCGAGCGGGTCGGTGCCTGGGTGGCGCAGCCCGAGGTCGCTGCACGGCTGGCGCAGGAGCTGGCCTTCAACGCCAGCGCCGTGCTGGCGGTGCTGGACCCGGACGAGGTCACGGCCTACGTCCTGGAGCTGCTGCGTCGCGACCAGGCCCGGCGTTCCTACGCCCCGGTGCTCGGTCGGCTGCTCGAGCGTGCCGTGGCGGGCGGGACCACCCGGCCGCTCGTCGACGTCTGCGTCGGCCAGGGGCGTGCGTACCTGCGGGCGCACCGCGACGAGCTCCTGCCGCAGGCGCGAGCCTTCGTGGACGACCGCGGCTGGCTCGCGGCGGTGCTGGTCAGCGACAAGCGCATCCGGCGCACGCTGGATGGCGTCGCCGACCTGCTCGACGAGGTCGACCGCGACCCGGGCCACCCGCTGCGGCAGTGGCTCGACGGCCTGTTCCGCTCGGTGGCCGAGCAGCTGCAGCGTGACACCCAGGCGGCCGCCCGGTTCGACGCGGTGGTGGCGCAGCTGCTGGAGGACCCGCAGGCGCAGGCCGCCCTGCACGACCTCCTCGTCGACGCCCTCGCCTCGGTGCGGGCGTCGCTGACCGACCTCGACGGGGACCTGCCGGCCCGGATGGCGGGGCTCGTCGCGTCGCTGGGCGCGCGCGTCGTGGAGGACGTGGAGTTCCGCGGCCGCGTGCTGCTCGTCGTCCAGGGGGTGCTCGGGCACGCGGTGGAGAACTACGGCGACGAGGTGACCCGCCTCATCCGCGACCAGGTCGCGCGCTGGGACGCCCAGTCGGCGTCCCAGCGCATCGAGCTCGCCGTGGGCCGGGACCTGCAGTTCATCCGCATCAACGGCACCGTCGTCGGGGCCCTGGCGGGCCTCGGCCTGCACGCCCTCTCTCAGGCGCTCTGGTAGCCCCGCGCAGGCTCTAGGGTCGGTCCGTGCAGCTGGTCCGCTTCGCCTGGGTCGAAGCCACCTGCTGCCTGTTCGCCGGCCTGTTCTTCCTCGGTCTGGCGCTCGTGCGGGTGGTGCCGCTGCCGGGGTCGCAGGGGGACGCCCTGCTGCTGTGGTGCCTGGCCGTCACCTTCGTCCTCTGGCTCACGGGCTGGGAGACAGGGCGCGAGGTGGCGGTCATCGCCGGGTTCCACCTGGTGGGCCTGGCCCTGGAGCTGTTCAAGGTGCGGGCCGGCTCCTGGAGCTACCCGTCGGTGGGTGTCGCCACGGTGGCAGGCGTGCCTCTCTACAGCGGCTTCATGTACGCCGCCGTCGGCAGCTACGTGTGCCAGGCCTGGCGCCGGTTCGACCTGCGGATCGCCGGCTACCGGCCCGTCCTGACCGGGCTCGTCGCGGCCGCGGTGTACGCCAACTTCTTCACCGAGCACGTCATCCCTGACCTGCGGCTGCCGCTGGCGGTGCTGCTGCTCGTGGCCACCCTGCGCACCACCGTCTGGTTCACCGTCGGGCGCCGTCGCTACGGCATGCCGCTTGCGCTGTCCTTCGTGCTGATCGGCTTCTTCCTCTGGCTGGCGGAGAACGCCGCGACGCTGCTCAGTGCTTGGCGCTACCCGGACCAGGAGCTCGCCTGGAACCTCGTGCACCCGGCAAAGGTCGGGTCCTGGTCGCTGCTCGTGGTGGTCAGCATCGTGCTGGTCGCCGCCGTGAAGGCGACGGAGGGCCGGCTCTACGGAGCCGTGGACGATCGCACCGTCTGGACGGCGGGTGGCTACGACGCGCCCGAGGCCGAGCTCCCCGCCGTACGACGAGAACGCCGCCTCCCGACCTCCTAGGTGGTCTGGTAGCCCGGGCGGCCGGCCGCCTCCCACTCCTCCCACAGCGCGAAGAACTCCGTGCCGAACGGGTCCTGGCCGCGCAACGGCATGGACGCCCGCCGGATGCTGAAGTCGAGCGGGGCCAGCGCCACCGCGGCCGCGAAGTGCTCCTCGGCCGCCTCGGCGTGGCCGTTGCGGTGCAGCCAGGCCGCGAGCCGCCGCTCCGCCCGGGCAGCCCGCAGGTCAGCGTTGTCGGCCGTGGTCGTCGACACCTCGGGCACCTCGCCGGACCGCGCCCAGCGGCGCAGCGCGTCGTGGTGCTGCTCGGCGTCGACCTTCGTCCACTCCCTGAACGTGTCGTCGCCCGGCGCGATGGTGGGCGGCTTCACGACCCGGCCGGTCTCGTCGAGCCACACGGTCGACGGCACCTGCACCACGCCGAAGAGGTCGGACAGCCGGTGCTCGGCGTCGACCGCGGTGGGCAGTCCCTCCTGCGTCCAGGGGCGCACTGCCTCGGCGTCCTCGTCCAGGGCCACGGTGACCACGTCGAGCCCGTCGGCGCGCAGCTCGTCGGCGAGCTGCTTCCAGGCCGGCAGCTCGTAGCGGCAGCCGCACCAGGTCGACCAGGCGACGACCGCTGTCTTGCGTCCGGCACCACCCACGGGCACCGGCTCGCCGTCCACGTCGGGCAGCACCAGTGGGGGAGCAGGCTCGCCGGTCACCACGGTCGTCCCTGCGGGCTCGCCGAGCACGGCGATCACCTCGCCACCGAGCTCGTGGTGGGCGAGCGGCCGCCCCAGCAGGGCGGCGACGTCCACGAGCGAGACCGGTGCGGCCAGGGCGGCCGGCACGCAGGCGTCGCCCTGGCACAGGCCCTGGGGCTTGAGCTCCCAGCCGGTCGCCGCGAGCAGGGCGTCTGCGGTGAGGAGCAGGCCGTCGGAGGGGACCGTCGCGCCGTCGAGCAGCGTCAGCGTCATGACCGGATGCTAGAACCTGTTCTATGCGGTTCGCCTCCTGGCTCTCGCTCCAGCCGGTGCCGCTGGTGCCAGAGCTGCTGCTGCACCAGGCCGACGACATGCACGGGCTGTGGCAGGCCGTCGGCGGCAGCTCCCCGCCGTACTGGGGCTTCCCGTGGCCGGGCGGTCAGGCCGTGGCTCGGCACGTGCTCGACCACCCGGCGCTGGTTCTGGGCAAGCGCGTCCTCGACCTCGCGACCGGGTCCGGCCTCGTGGCACTGGCAGCCAAGCACGCCGGTGCCCGCGCTGTGCTCGCCTGCGACGTCGATCCGCTGGCGGGGGAGGCGCTGGCGGCGAACGCCTCGGCCAACCGGCTGGCGGTCGCCTGGCTCCAGGCAGACCTGCTCGACCGGGAGCCGCCTGACGTCGACGTGGTGCTCGCGGGCGACGTGCTGTACGAGCAGGAGATGGCAGGCCGTGTCCTCGCCTGGCTCGACTCGTTCAACGGGGTGGTGCTGCTCGGCGACCCGGGGCGGGACTACCTGCCACACGGGCGGTTCACCGAGGTCGCGGCCTACGACGTGCCGACGACCCGCGAGCTGGAGGGCGCAGCCGTGAAGCGCACACGGGTGTTCCGTCTCTGACCAGAACGTGTTTCACTCATACCTGAGACTTCTTCACGTTCCCCCCCGAGCCCCCGCTCGCCCGACGTCAGGCCACGCATGCTCCGTCGCCCCTTGGTCGCCCTTGCCGTCGCCGGCTGCCTCGTGGGCGCCTCCTTCGCCACGCTCTCGCAGGCCGCCACCCGCCCGGCTCCGCAGGGCGGGCTGCTGGGGAAGGCCGCGGCGACGCCGCAGGGCGAGCTGCCCGAGCCCCGTACCCCGTCCACCGTGGACCGGTACGCCGTGGCGAACGGCTGCTTCGCCGTGCGCTCCGCCAGCGGCGCGGTCGTGCCCGGCGGGCCGTACCTGTTCCACGCCTTCGACCTGGGCAAGTACCTGCTTGTCGCGCCCGGCGGCACCTTCCTGAGCACGGCAGCCGATCCGCTGCCCACCCAGGAGGCGGCCCTGCTCGTGCGGGGCTTCGTCGACGGCACCGGTGACGAGCGCATCCAGCCGGTGCGCGCCGCGGCGGACACGGGGCTGGACACCGCCGCGACGGTCGCGGAGACAGCGACCGCGCCGCTCGAGGCGCAGGTCCGCGGCGACGGGATCAGCCTGGTCGCCGAGGCCTCCTCCTCCAGCGAGTGGGTCCTCAAGCGGGCCGGTTCCTCCTTCGCGTTGCAGCAGGCGTACGACGACGGCGACGTCGAGACGCCCGGCCCGGTCGACCCGCCCATCGCCGCCACCCTCATCGCTTCGCGCGGCGCCTTCCAGGCCGCTGCCGGCGCCCTCGTCACCCCCGCTGCCCAGCTGCGCCTCACGGCCGCCAAGGGCTGCGCGACCTGGACCGAGACCGCCCTCGGGGTCAGCGGTCCGGTTGCGCGCGGCGCCACGCCGTACGGGCCCACGCAGGGCTACCTCGACGCCCACATGCACCTGATGTCCCAGGAGTTCCTCGGCGGCCGGATCATGTGCGGCCGCACCTGGCACCCCTACGGCATCACCAAGGCCCTCGTCGACTGCCCCGACCACGAGCACACCGACGGCCACGGCGCCGTCGTCGAGGACTTCCTCGCCGGGCACAACCCGGGCACCGGTCACGACCCGGTGGGCTGGCCGACCTTCGGCTACTGGCCCAACCCCCACTCCCTCACGCACGTCAGCACCTACTACCGCTGGCTCGAGCGCTCCTGGCGCGGCGGCCAGCGGATGCTCACGGTGCTGCTGGTGGAGAACGGCCAGCTCTGCGAGGTCTACCCGCTGAAGAAGCACGTCTGTGACGAGATGGTCTCCGTGCGCCGGGAGGCGCTGCGCTCCTTCGAGCTGCAGCGGTACGTCGATGCCCAGGCGGGCGGTCCCGGCCGGGGCTTCTTCCGCATCGTCAAGGACCCGTTCCAGGCCCGCCGCGTGGTGAACCAGGGCCGCCTCGCCGTCGTGCTCGGCATCGAGGTGTCCCGCCCGCTCGGGTGCCGCGAGTACCTCGGCACCTCGAGCTGCACCGACGCGCAGGTCGACCAGCGGCTGCAGGAGGTCTACGACCTCGGGGTGCGGCAGATGGAGGCCACGAACAAGTTCGACAACGCCTTCACCGGTGTGAAGGGTGACGCCGGCAACCTCGGGCTGCTCGTCAACGCCGCGAACAACAAGGAGACCGGGCACTTCTGGCAGATGGGGGAGTGCGGCGCACCCCTGCGCAAGGGCCAGGACGACCACCGGCAGTACGACCTCGCCGACGACGGCGACGAGCACTTCGGGCGCGACTCGCTCTTCGGCGCCGTCCTCGCCACCTCGGGCAGGAGCGGCGTGGCACCGCTGTACGGGCAGGGGCCCCACTGCAACGCGATCGGGCTCACGGCGCAGGGCAGGGTGCTGATCGACGGCATGGTCAAGCGGGGCATCATCTTCGACCCCGACCACATGAGCGCCTACGCCCGGCAGGCCTCCCTCGACAGGTTGGCCAAGATCGGCTACTCCGGCGTCGTCTCCAGCCACTCCTGGGCCGACGACAACAACTACGACAAGATCCTCAAGATGGGCGGCGTCGTCACGCCGTATGCCGGCGACTCCAGCAGCTTCCTGGGCAAGTGGGAGCTGCTGCGCACCAAGGCCGACCCCCGCTTCCTCTACGGCGTGGGCTACGGCTCGGACATCAACGGCTTCGGCTCGCAGGGCGGTCCCCGCAACCCGGCGCCCGGCAAGGGCGTGAAGTACCCGTTCACGAGTCTGGGCGGCGTGAGGGTCGACCGGCTCACCACCGGCCAACGCACCTGGGACATCAACAAGGACGGGGTCTCCGGCTACGGCCTCTACCCCGACTGGGTCCAGGACGTGACGGTGCTCGCCGGCAAGGACGGCGCGGCGTTCCGGCGTGACCTCGGCAACGGCGTCGAGGCCTACCTGCAGATGTGGGAGCGCGCGAACGGCGTCACCGGTGACAGCTGCCGCCCCGACGTCGCCGACGTCACCTCGGGGGACCTCAAGCGGGTGAAGCGCGGCATGACGCCCGAGCAGGTCATCACCGTGCTGGGCCAGCCCCACACGCGGGTCAACCGCTCCTTCACCTACTGCGGCACCGGCCGCCAGGTCGCGGTCCGCTTCACCCCCCGCGGCACCGTCGCGTAGGGGAGTGGAGGGGGAGGGATCCCGCTACAGGCGGGTGCGGGCTTCCCAGAGGTCGGGGAAGAAGCGGCGGGTCAGCGTGGACCGCAGGTAGGCCGCCCCGCTGGACCCGCCCGTCCCCGGCTTCAGCCCGATCTG
>DATLCV010000068.1:0-5224 GCA_035526225.1 Mycobacteriales bacterium | reverse complement strand
TCAGGCGCCGTAGCCGTAGACGCCGCGGGACTGGTCGCGGACGACCTTGCCCTGCGACAGCTCCACGACGCGGCGGCGCATCGAGTCGACGATCTGGGCGTCGTGCGTGGCCATGACGACCGTCGTGCCGGTCCGGTTGATCCGGTCGAGCAGCTTCATGATGCCGACAGAGGTCGTCGGGTCGAGGTTGCCGGTGGGCTCGTCGGCGATGAGCAGCATGGGCCGGTTGACGAACGCGCGCGCGACGGCCACGCGCTGCTGCTCACCGCCGGACAGCTCGTCGGGCATGCGCCCGCCCTTGCCCTCGAGGCCGACCAGCTGCAGCACCTCGGGCACGACGCTGTCGATCGTGCCGCGGGGCTTGCCGATCACCTCCAGCGCGAAGGCGACGTTCTGCGTGACGGTCTTGTTGGGCAGCAGCCGGAAGTCCTGGAACACGCAGCCGATCTGACGGCGCAGCGCGGGCACCTTCCAGGGCGACAGCCGGGCGAGGTCCTTGCCGAGCACGTGCACGCGACCGGTCGAGGGCGAGTCCTCCTTGAGCAGCAGGCGCAGGAACGTCGACTTGCCAGAACCGGAGGACCCGACCAGGAAGACGAACTCGCCCTTCTCGATCTCCACGTCCACGCCGTCGAGCGCCGGGCGGGTGCTCGTCGGGTAGCTCTTGGAGACGTTCTCGAGGCGGATCACCTGGTCAGTCTAGTGACGTCCACTGCGCCAGCCCGGTACGGCGGGCCCGCAACCCGGATGTCCCGGCGGGGTCAGGCGTCGCGACGGCGCGTGGCCAGCACCAGGCCCGCGCCCGCGAGCACCAGGCCCGTCCCGGTCGCGCCGAACGCTGCCAGCGGAGTCCCTGAGAACGGGAGCTGGGGAGCGCCCTCCCCGAGCGTGGGCTCCCCCGAGCCGAAGCTGCCCGGCTGGCCCCCGCTGGCGCACACGTAGTAGCCACCCGGATCCGGCCCCACGGTCGGGTCGTCCGTCGGCTCGCCGGTGGGGATATCGGTCGGCTCGTCCGTCGGCTCGTTCGTCGGCTCGTCGGTGGGCTCGTCCGTGGGCTGGTCGGTGGGCTGGTCGGTGGGCTGGTCGGTGGGTTCGACCGGCGGCGCTTCCGACGGCACGTCCGTGGGCTCCGCCGTGACCTCGTCCGTCGGCTCGTCCGTCGGCTCGTCAGTCGGCTCGTCAGTCGGCTCCGCGGTCGGCTCGCCGCTGGCGGTGGGCACGAAGAAGCACGAGGGGTCATCCCCTGGTCCGCTCACCGTGCTGCCGTCGTCGACGACGACCGGGGTCGGCTCGGGCGGCGGGGTCTCGTCGGCCCACGCCGGGGCGCCGAGCAGGACGAGAGCAGCGGCCGTGCCGGTCAGCACGAGAGCCCGTCGTACGCGCATGAGTTCCCCCTCGGTGGTGCTGGAGTGACGGAACCACGGATCAGGGCGTTGTGCCCGGCTTTTGCGCGAAAGGCACGTTGCCGTCGTGGCTGTCTTCCGGCGATCGGTCGGGTCGGTGCGCCCTGCTCTCACGGAGCGCCCGCAGGGCGCGCCAGGCATCGCGGTACTCCGCGACGGCCCGCCGCTCGGCCCGCCGTGCGGAGAACCACCGGCGCACTGGCATACGGGCTCCTGGTGAAGGGGGACGTGCCGGGGAGCGTGACCCCGTGCAGGTGCGGGTGCCATACGCCGCCTGTCGTATTCGCGACCGACCTCTTGCGCTCACCCGCACCAGTCCTCCTAACGTGCCCGACGGGGGGTGCCATGCACGCACTGGCGCACGACGACCTGCGCGCGCTCGACGGCCTGCTCGCGCAGGCGCACGAGGAGGCCGACGGCTCGGTCGGGCTGCCGAACGCGCTGCTGACCGGGCTGTACGACCTCGTGCGCTGCGAGATGGTGACCTTCTGCGAGCTGGACACCGCGAGCGGCACGGACGTGGTCGTGCAGGACTTCGACGGCGTCCACCACCTCGCTGTCGACCGTCCCTGCCCCGAGGACCCGTTCTACCGCCACTTCTGGTCGACCCGGAGCACGTCGTACGCGCTCCGCACGGGTGACACCCGCACGGTCACGAGCATCAGCGACTTCTACGACCAGCGCGAGTGGCTGGCGACCCCCATGTACCAGGACGTGTTCAAGGCGCACGGCGTCCGGCACCACCTGAGCTGCTCGCTGAGCTCCCGGGGCGCGCGCGGCCGCCGACTGGTGCTCTTCCGCGGTCCCGGTGCGGACTTCGACGGGCGCGACCGGTTGCTGCTGTCCCTGCTGCGCCCGCACCTCGACGAGCTCTACCGCCGGCAGAGCGCTCTGCGTGGGGGCTCACCCGCGGTGCTGCTCACGCCTCGCCAGGCAGAGCTCCTCGCGATGGTGGCAACCGGCCGCACGAACGCCCAGATCGCTGCGACGCTCTTCCTCTCTCCCGGGACCGTCCGCAAGCACCTGGAGAACATCTTCGCGCGGCTCGGGGTGACGAGCCGTGCGGCCGCCGTGGGCCGGGTCTTCTCCGAGCAGCCGCCGGCGGAGCCTGGGCTCGCAACATACGCACCCTGACGTATGGCCGGTGCGGGGCCGCCGCCGCACGCTGAGAGGACCACGTCGACGGGGCACCCCGCTCCGGCGAGCAACCGAACTCGAGGAGCTCCCATGAAGCACCGCGTCGTCCTGCTGGTGGGTCTGACCACTGCCGCTTCGCTCTCTGTCGCGGCCTCGCTCGTCACCGCGAGCCAGGCCGAGCCCCCGACCGGCGTCAGCGCCACCGTGCTCTCCCGCGGCACGTTGGACAGCTTCAACGTCAGGTCCGACCCGCACGGAGCCATCGACGGCTTCCGGGCGCACTCGACCCGTCCGATGGACCTCGTCGTGCGGCAGCACGACTACCAGGCCGGCTCGACGACCGGGTGGCACAGCCACCCTGGACCGATCTTCATCACGGTCGTCTCCGGGACGCTGACCTACTACGAGCTCGACGACCCCTGCACCCCGCACGTCGTCACCGCGGGCCAGAGCTTCGTCGACAACGGGGCCGGGCACGTGGTGCGCAACCTGACGGCCCAGCCGGCCCGGGACATCAGCGTGATCACCGCACCCGTCGGGGGCGTCTTCCGCACCAACATCGCGCCACCGACAACGTCCTGCTAAGCGGGCTCATCCTTCGTCCGGCGCCAGCGGATCGCGGCCTCGACCAGCTCGTCGATCTCGCCGTCGAGCACGGCCTGCGTCTGGGACGTCTCCACGCCGGTCCGCAGGTCCTTGACCATCTGGTAGGGGTGCAGCACGTAGTTGCGGATCTGCGAGCCGAACGCGTTGTCCGCCTTGCCCCCGCGGATGGCGTCCATCTCGGCCAGCTCCTGCTCGCGCTTCTTCTCGAGCAGCTTCGTCTGCAGCACCACCATCGCGGCCGCACGGTTCTGGATCTGCGACCGCTCGTTCTGGCAGGACACGACGATGTTGGTCGGGAGGTGCGTGATCCGCACGGCCGAGTCGGTCGTGTTGACGCCCTGACCACCAGGCCCGGAGCTGCGGAACACGTCGACGCGGATGTCCTTCTCGTCGACCTCCACGGCATCAGCCGTGTCCACGACGGGCGTCACGTCGACGGCCGCGAACGACGTCTGGCGCCGCGCTTGGTTGTCGAAGGGGCTGATGCGCACGAGGCGGTGCACCCCGTGCTCCCCGGCAAGCGTCCCGTAGGCGTACGGCACCTTCACCTGGAAGACGACGCTCTTCACGCCGGCCTCCTCGGCCTCCTGCCACTCGAGCACGTCGAGCGGGTAGTCGTGCCGCTCCGCCCACCGGTAGTACATCCGCCACAGCATCAGCGCCCAGTCCTGCGAGTCGACGCCACCGGCACCGGGGCTGATCTGGACGAGGGCGAACCGCTCGTCGTACTCGCCGGACAGCAGCGTGCGGACCTCGAAGCTGCCGATCTCCTTGGTCAAGGCCGTGAGCTCGGTGTCGGCCTCGGTCGCCGTCGCCTCGTCAGCCTCCTCGGACGCCATCTCGTACAGCACCCCGAGGTCCTCAAGGCGCTGGCGGTAGCTGTCCATGCGCTTGAGGTCGGCCTGCACGGCCGACATCCGCCCGGTGATGCGCTGGGCCTTCTCCTGGTCGTCCCAGAGCCCGGGCATGCCCGCCTGCTCCTCCAGGTCGACGAGCTCCTCACGCATCTTCGGGGCGTCGAGGACCTTCTCGATGCTCGTCAGCGTGGCGTCGAGGGCCTTCAGGTCGGAGGACGGGTCAGCCACGACAGGTGAGCCTAGTCCCCCGGCGTACCAGCGCTCAGGGCCGTTCGACCTCGTTGCGCACCTGTACGGCGAGAGCCTGGCCATCCGCGCCGTACACCGTGATCGTGCCGTACGCGTGACTGCCGGCGAACAGGCACAGCGTCGCGGGGCCGCGATCGGTGCTCATGCCGGCGCAGCGCATCTCGCCGCCGCGCGCCCCCGGGTCGACGTCGACGAAGCGCAGGAAGGACGCGGACTGCGTGTACGTGCGCTCCGCGCCCTGGAAGAAGTCCTGCCCCTCCCCACGGCTCATGGAGTGCGAGGCGCCCCCGAACACGACCACCGGCTCGCCGTCGCGACCGTAGGAGGCAGCGACCTTGCGCCCCGGGATGGGCATGGCGAGAAAGCGCTCGGCCTCGGCGCGGCTCGCGGCGTCGGTCATCCGGGGGAACCCCAGGACGACGTCCGGCGTGCTCACGACGCTGCGCTGGTTCAGGAACACCGGGATCGCGATGGCCGCCAGCACGCCGATCACGACGAAGGCGCCGAGACCTGCCGCGATCGCGATGAGGACCTTCACACCGCTCGACGTGCCCGCCGGCGGCGCGACGTAGCCCGGCTGGCCCCAGGCAGGCGGCGGGTACGGGCCCGCCGGTGGCGGCCAGGCCGTCGGTGCGGGCAGCGCGGGGGACGGGGGCGCGGCGGCCTGCCCGAAGTAGTCGTCCACGCAGCACCTCGTCCCGGGCGCTGGGTTGCCCGCTCGCACCGGCATCGGCGTGCCCGACTCGTCCCTTGAGCCGAGCGGGCGTCGTCTAGGTTCCCCTCGTGCTCATCGACGTGCGGCTCGACGCCGACCTGCCCGACGTCCCGCGTGCCGTCGCCGAGCTGGAGGAGGCGGGCGTCGGTGGGGTCTTCACCTACGAAGGACCCAACGACCCCTTCCTCCCGCTGGGAGTCGCAGCCGTGTCGGCCCGCTCGCTGGCCCTCTACACGAACCTCGCGGTCGCGCTGCCA
>DATLCV010000059.1:0-21501 GCA_035526225.1 Mycobacteriales bacterium | reverse complement strand
CTCGGTCAGCAGTGCCGTGGCGTGCCGGGTGCTGAGCTCACCGCGCTCCACCAGCGCGAGCAGCTCCGGCACCTCGCACACGCCCACCGCCGTCACCAGCAAGGTGGCTCCGGAGCGGGGGTGGGTGTTCGTCAGCAACGCCAGGTCGTCCCCGACGAACTCCGCCGACACAGCACCCGTCGCGGCGTGCATCGCCGCCGCCGCGCGCCACATCCGCGCGGTCTGCCGCTGCAAAGCGAGCCACTCCATCGCGAACCGGTCCGCCAGCAGCTCCGGGGAGCGCGTCAGCGTGAACACCGGCTCGTCCACCGCCGGTCCGGGGAAGCACACCGCACCGCACTCGCACCTCGGCGGCTCCGACGCGCTGACCGGCCACTGGCGCACCCAGTCCGGCATCGGCGGCACCTCGTCAGAGGTCGGCGGCAGGTCGGCGTGCTCGGCTTCCAGCTCCTCGACGAGCCCCACTGACACCACCCCCGTCCCTCCGTGACTCGATCACGTGTTCGAGACAAAACCTACTCGACCCGACCGACAGCCGCAACCCCCTGTGTGGACCAAAGTGCCTGCAAACACAGGGGTTTCGCTCTCGGCGAACCTCCACAACCACCCTCCACAGCCCGCCCAGACAGGAGCGGGCGGTGGTGGCCTCCCAGGCGCCTCGCCCGCCCTGACATGGGCGGGCGGTGGTGGCTGCGCAGGCGCCTCGCGAGCGAAGGCGCGAGCCTGCGAGTGCCGCAGCGAAGGGCCAGCGCCGGAGCAGGTACCAGCGCCCGCCACCATGCCGTCGGCGCCGCGCAGGGCCAGCGCCGGAGCAGGTACCAGCGCCCGCCACCATGCCGTCGGCGCCGCGCAGGGGTCAGCGCCGGAGCAGGTACCAGCGCCCGCCACCATGCCGTCGGCGCCGCGTAGGGTCAGCGCGGGACAGCGACCAGCCCGTCCGCGCCCAGACCCGAGGGGCCGACTACGAGCGCAGTGCGGCGGCGTCGTCGACGAGTCGCTGCAGCAGCGCACGGGCCTCGTCGGGCCACGGCGAGCCGGTTCCGTCCTTGGCGTGCGCGAACACGACGTCCGCGAGCAGCACGCAGGTGCCGTCGACCCAGGCCGCCTGCTCCACGCGCGCCGAGCTTCGGCCAACCGCGACGAAGCGGCTGCGCAGGTGCAGCACCTGGCTCAGCCGCACCTCGCGCAGGTAGTCGAGGGTCACGCGCACGACGAAGGAGCGGCCGCCGTCCTGGTGCGCCAGGTGCCAGAAGCCTTGGTCGGAGAAGGCCGTCGCCCGGGAGTGCTCGAAGAACCGCCCGGCGGACACGTTGTTGAGGTGGCCGTTGACGTCGAGGTCGGCGAACAGCACGGGCAGGTCCATGCCCGGTCCGGGGTAGCAGTCAGGGTCGGTCCGGTGCGGTTCCCACTGAGGCATGGGGGCCAGCCTAGGCAGCGTCATGGACGCGCTGCTGGCCCGGGCGCTACGGCGCGGCGGTACTGCCGGCCAGGTCGGCGTCGACCATCCTGCCGACGAGCTCGTCGAAGCCGACGGTTGGTGCCCAGCCGAGCACCGTGCGGGCCCGGGTCGCGTCGCCGACGAGCAGCGGCGGGTCGCCGGGGCGGGCCAGCGAGGGGTCCACGACGATCCGCGGCTCCACGCCGGCCCGGGCGAAGGCGGCCAGCGCGAACTCCTCCACGGAGTGCGCCTCTCCCGTCGCCACGACGTAGTCGTCGGCTACCTCGTGCCGCGCCGCCCGGACCATGGCGTCGACGTAGTCGGGCGCCCAGCCCCAGTCACGCCGCGCCTCGACGTTGCCGAGGACGAGGGAGTCCTCCAAGCCCTGGGCGATGCGGGCGACGGTGTGCGTGATCTTGCGGGTGACGAACGACAGCGGCCGGCGCGGTGACTCGTGGTTGTAGAGGATGAGGCTCACGGCGTGCATCCCCTGGGCGCGGTACAGCCCGACGAGCTGGTGCGCGAAGACCTTCGCCACGCCGTACGGCGAGGTCGGCCGCAGCGGCGTGCTCTCGTCCTGCGGCGCGACCTCGGCGTTGCCGAAGACCTCCGCGGACGAGGCCTGCACAAAGCGGACGTCGCGCTCGGAGCGGGAGAGGACGTCGAGCAGCCGCGCCACCCCGAGGCCCGTGACGTCGGCGGTGAGCACCGGCTCGGTCCAGGAACGGGCGACGGACGAGACGCCGGCGAGGTTGTAGACCTCGTCGGGAGCGACGAGGTCCACGACGCGCTCGAGCGACGCCGAGTCGCTGAGGTCGCCTTCGTGCAGCTCGACCTCGGGCACCCGGTCCAGCAACGACCCGACGTGGGGATCGCCCCCGTGCACCAGTCCGTGCACAGTGCAGCCCTCGCGGACGAGGCGCTCGGCGAGGTAGCCACCGTCCTGGCCGGTGACTCCCGTGACGAGGACGGTGGTCACAGCCGGGCGAGGTCGCTGTCGACCATGAGGTGCACCAGCTCGGTGAACCCCACCGTGGGCTTCCACCCGAGCTTGTCCGCGGCCTTGGACGCGTCACCGACGAGCAGGTCGACCTCCGCGGGCCGCATGAAGCGCGGGTCCTGCTTGACGAAAGGGGTCCAGTCGTCGATGCCCACCCGCGCGAAGGCCACATCGAGCAGCTCACGGATGCTGTGGGTCTCCCCCGTCGCGACGACGTAGTCGTCGGCCTCGTCCTGCTGGAGCATCCGCCACATCGCGTCGACGTAGTCGCCGGCGTAGCCCCAGTCGCGCCGCGCGTCGAGGTTGCCCATCACCAGCGAGTCCTGCAGCCCGCGCGAGATGCGCGCGACCGCCATCGAGACCTTGCGCGTGACGAACTCCGGCCCGCGCCGCGGCGACTCGTGGTTGAACAGGATCCCGCTGGAGGCGTGCATCCCGTAGCTCTCGCGGTAGTTGATCGTCATGTAGTGCCCGAAGACCTTCGCCACGCCGTACGGCGAGCGCGGCCACAGCAGGGTGCTCTCGCTCTGCGGGACCGCCTGCACCTTGCCGAACATCTCCGAGCTGGACGCCTGGTAGAAGCGCACCGATCCGGGATTCGAGCGGGCGAACAGGCGAGTGGTGTCGAGGATGTTGAGCACTCCCTTGCCGGTCACCTCGGAGGTGACGTGCGCGTTCTCCCACGAGTAGGCGACGAAGGAGATGGCACCGAGGTTGTAGACCTCCGTCGGTTGCGCCGCCTCGAAGGCACGCATGAGCGACGCCATGTCGGTGAGGTCGCCCGTGAGCAGCTGCACCCCCGGCACCACCTCGCGCACCATGTCGAACTTCGGGTTGTTCTGCCCCCGCACCAGCCCGTAGACCTCGTAGCCCTTCGAGAGCAGCAGCTCGGCGAGGTAGAGCCCGTCCTGGCCCGTGATGCCGGTGACGAGGGCGCGTTTCATGACAGCTCCGGGTGCTCGGTGGCGACGAGTGCGTGCAGCTCCTTGACCCGTTGGGCCTGGTCTGCAGGGACGACGAGTGTGGCACCTGGCGTGTGCACGACGACGAGCCCGCTGCAGCCCACCAGGGCAACCAGGTGCTCGGGGTCTGAGGACGTCACGACGCAGTCGGTGCTGTCGAGCACAGCGGTCAGGCCGCCGCCCAGGGCGTTGCCCTGCGCGTCGCGGCCGACGGCGTCGCCGTACTGCGGCCAGGACCCCACGTCGAGCCAGCGGGCCACGAGCGGCAGCGCGGCCACGGTGAAGGCCTCCGAGGCGGAGGCCGGCTCCATGACGCCGTAGTCGACGGAGACGCGCGGGACCTCGTCCCAGGCGGCCGGTTCCCCTTCGCGCACCCGCTGGACGAGGGCGAGGGTGTCGGGAGCGAACGCCGCTGCCGCCCGCAGGAAGGTGGCCGCCTGCCAGACGAACATGCCGGAGTTCCACAGGGCTCCCTGCTCGAGGAGCTGCTCGGCGCGGGCGCGCTGCGGCTTCTCGGCGAAGCGCGCGACGACGAGCGCAGCACCGTCCAGCGGCGCGCCGAGCTCGAGGTAGCCGAACGCGGTCGAGGCGTGGTCCGGCACGACGCCGAAGGTGACGAGCACGTCGTCGTGCGACTCGGCCAGCGCGAAGCCCTGGGCCAGCGTGGTGGCGAAGGCCGCGACCGGCTCGATCAGGTGGTCGGCGGTGAGGACGGCCACGACGGCGTCCGGGTCCTCGGCTCCGATGGTGCTCATGGCTAGCACCAGCGCGGGCAGCGTGTCCCTGCCCGAGGGCTCGAGGACGAGGCGCTCAGCCGGGACCTGCGTCACCTGGCCGCGCAGCTGCTCCCCCGCCGCGAGCCACACGTGCTCCGCGTCGACGGCAGCGGCCGCCCGCTCCACCGCAAGGTCGAGCAGCGACCGGTCCCCGAACAGCGGCGCGAGCTGCTTCGGCACGCCGGAGCGGGAGTACGGCCACAACCGGGTGCCCGACCCACCCGCCAGGACGAGCGCGTGCCTCACCCGGAGAGCGCGCCGGCGTAGCAGGCCAGATGGGCCTCGGCACTCGCGGCCCAGGTGAACTCCCGGGCGCGCGCGTGACCCGCTTCGCCAAGTCGGCGACGCCGGTCAGCGTCGTCGAGCAGCGAACCCAGGGCCAGGGCGATCGAGGTGGGATCGGGCTCGGTGTAGGCCACCGCGTCGCCACCGACCTCGGGCAGCGAGAGGCGGTTGGTGGTGAGGACCGGCGCCCCGCAGGCCATGGCCTCGAGCACCGGCAGGCCGAAGCCCTCGCCGTGGCTGGGGTAGGCCACCACGACGGCGCCGCCGAGGAAGCCGGGCAGGTCGACGAAGCGCAAGTAGCCCGGTCGCAGCACCCGCAGGTGCGAGGGCACCTCCGCCAGCGCGCGGTCCACGCGCTCGTCCCAGCCGGCGCCGCCGGCAAGCACGAGCGCGGGCGGGTCCTCCCGGCCGACGCAGGCCTGGACCCAGCCGGTGACGAGGCCGGGCACGTTCTTGCGCGGCTCCAGCACGGACAGGAAGGCGACGTAGGGCTGACCACCCAGGCCGAGGCGCGCCTGGACGCGGTCCTTCTCGGTCTCGTCCGGGACGTGGAACAGGTCAGGGTCCACGCCGTGGTAGGCCACCGACAGCCGCGTCGCATCGGCCTCCAGCAGCCGCACGAGCTCGTCCCGCGTGGCCTTCGAGGGGACGATCGCGCGCGTGGCCCGACGCAGCGCCGTGCGCGTCGCCGAGCGGAAGAACGTGCCCTTGACCGAAGGGTGCAGCTCGGGCGAGGTGAAGAACGTCGCGTCGTGGATGGTCACGACGACGGGGCGGCCGGCGCGCAGCGGCATCGTGTAGTGCGGTGAGTGGATCACGTCGGCGTCGACCTGCTGCGCCACGAGCGGGAGCCCGGTCTGCTCCCAGGCGAGGCGGGCGGGCCGGTGGGCGATCGCGGCCGGGCCGGGGATGATCTCGGCGTCCGGGTCGAGGCGGCTCAAGCGCTCGGCGTCCGCGCGCTGGCACACGACGGCGAGGTCCGCCCCTGCCGCGCCGAGGGCGCCCACGAGGCCGTCGACGTAGCGCCCGACGCCTCCCCGGTCCGCGGGGACAGCGGTCGCGTCCAGCAGGACGCGAGGACCTGACCGACCGGCGGACAGCGTGACCCCCTCCTCCCTGAGCGTGCGACAGCGTGCCTGGAGCAGCCTACGCCCGGCTCGTCACACGATGCGGTAAGCCACAGCGACGCTGAGGGGGTTGCTGCGCCAGCCGTCCCAGGAGATCCCGAACAGCTCGCTGCGCTTGCCCGCGGCGCGACCGTTCCCGGCCAGCACCACCACGAACCTCGCGACCTGGCCGGGCTTGACGTAGGCCGCACCGGGGACCGTGGCGTTCGACGTCAGCGAGCCCGGACGGCTGGCGCTGTACCAGGAGGTGTAGCGCGACGGCGAGCTCCCGGCCTTGACCGTCGAGCGCAGCGCCCCGCCCACCGGCCAGCTGACGTTGCCCGTGTTCTTCACGTAGTAGTAGGTGGCGGCGTGCCCGTTCGTCGGCACGTCGACCGAGCTCCGGACCAGCTGCAGCTGCGCGGTGAACGTCGCCGGCAGCACGGTCACCTTCACCGTGGACGTCGGCCCGTACGCCGTTCCCTGCGGCGTGGCGAGCCGCACCGTGAACGAGTAGGTCGAGCCCGGGGTGCCCTTGACCCCGGTGACCGGGATGACCCACTCACCGACCTCGCCGGGGAACACTCTCGTCACGCCGGGACGGCTGAGGTTGCGCGACAGGGTCGAGGGGTTGTCGGAGCCGATCCAGCGGTAGGCGAGCGGGGTGGTCGAGGCCTTGAGCCGCTCCTGCCCGACCGTCCAGGCGTCCCGTCCCAGGTTGCGCATGCGTAGGACGAGGTCCGCCCTGCCCGTGGGTGCGTTCACGAGCTTGAACCCGCTCGCGGGCCGGCGGTCGATCGTGGTGAGCCGGGAGACGGCAGGATCGACGCGCACCACCGTCAGCGCGGTGGTGGCACCGCCGATCCACCCGTAACCGGTCCACAGCGGCTCGAAGGCCTCGGTGCTGACACCCGCGGCAGCGCCGTTGCCTGCCAGGGGCAGCTCGAAGGTCCCGGCGCCGCCCGGGGCGATGCTCGCCGGGGCCACGACACGGGAGACCCTCGTGGCCGAGATCCACCCCGAGGCGGAAGGGCTGGTGCGGTCCCGTGGGCCCGACGTGCCGAGCACGACCGGGGTGCTCGCGTCCGCGGGCCAGGTGACGTTGCCGGTGTTGGCGCTGGTCAGTCGCAGGGTCGTGCTGCCGCTGCGGGGCACCACGACGGTCCGTCGGTCGGCGAACAGCGCAGGCGGCCCGCCGTCACCGGGCGCGTAGGTGCTACCCACCAGCGCGGGCGGGGCTCCCACAGCCGCGGTCAACCGGGCGTCCTTGATGACGACGGACCACGCGACGGTCGGCCCGAACAGCGCGGCGGTGCCGATGCGCACCCGGTAGGCCGCCGTGCGGGTGCCCGCCGCGAGGCTCCCGGCGTCGATCGGGACGGAGAACCTCGCCTGCTCCCCCGGCGCGACCGTGGTCGCGCCCGGGGTCGTGAGGTTCGCCACGTAAGCACCCGGGCGGCTGCTCCCACGGGCCAACGGGTCGGCGCCGCCCGCAGGGGAGGCAAGGGCGAGGTGCAGCCCGCTCACCGGCCAGCCGGCGTTGCCCGTGTTCTTCACGACGGCCGTGAGGGTGCCCGTGGCGACACCCGGCCGGCGCACCAGCGTGGGTGCGCTGGACCGCGAGACGATGCCGGCGTCGTACTCGGGGGTGATGTGGAACCAGCGGCCGCGCAGGCCGGTGTCGCTGCCGCCGGTCCAGGGCCGCGCGAAGTAGATGCCGGAGCCCGTCGCCGCGACGCTGTGGGTGCTGCCGGCGCCGTCGAGGAACAGGATCGTCGCCTCCTCGACCCTGCCACCCCACTCGCCGTTGCCGTCGCGCTGCGTGATGGTCAGCCGGGTGAGCCGCCACAGGGGCCGGCCGTTGGCGTCCTTGGCGCAGCTGCCGTCCCCGTTCTTGGGGCCGTACCGGCACTCGAGCGCGGTGACCGGCAGGACGGCCTTCCAGGAGTGCACCGGGTTCGTGCCCAGGCCGTCCCAGGGGTCCGCCTTCGCGACGAGGTACGGCGTGCCGCCGTCGGTGGACCAGCCGCCGTTGGAGGCGGAGAACTCCGCGAAGATCGCCTTCCCGCCGTACGTGCGGATGACGCCGGCCGTGGCCTTGACGGCGTTGGTCGTGCTGGTCGCCTCGAGGCTCTCGCGGGTGGTCGCGTCGTTGGCGTTGTCGTACCTCGCGCTGCCCCCGAAGACCTGGCACTGCGTGGTGTCGCAGATGTCGTAGACCTGCGTGCTGGAGACGTGGTCCTTCTTGTACTGCGAGTACGAGCGGGCGGCGATCGACTGGGCCTGCAGGGCGGCCGCGGGCCAGGAGGACATCGACTCGCGCGGCACGACGCCGTACAGGTAGCTCTCCATGGGCATGACAGCGAGGCTGCGCAGCGAGGACGTCCCGCTGCGGAGCACGCGCACCGCGTTGCGGTAGTCACGACCCTGCCCGCTGGAGAAGCGGACCCGGACGAAGCTGCCGCCCGACACCTGGATCGGGCCGGCGTAGGTGCCCGACACGGAGGTGGTCCCCGCGCTCGTGACGTAGGAGACGTGGAGGCCGTTGCCGTCTGAGGTCACCCGCCAGCGCAGTGCGCTCGTCGGCAGGGTGAACGTCCTGCCGGAGCCGAGGTCCTTCATGACCTGCCCGGAGGCGGGGACGAACTCGCGTGCGGTCGTACGGCCGTCGGTGCTCAGGAGCACCCGCATCGTGGGGTTGCCCTGCACGAAACGCGCGGTGTTGGGGTAGTAGGTGGCGGTGATCTGGTCGGCCGTCTTGCTCAGCGTCGTAGCGCCCTTGGCGCCGTACTGCGACATGCCGTGGCCGTGGCCCCAGCCGTGGCCGAGGAGCTGGTAGGACCCGCTGGCGGGGCGGCCGTAGACCTCGTTCGTCGCGATCGAGGCCTGGGCGGGCGCGGCGAGCGCCAGGACCGTCAGCGTGCTGGTGCTCACCAGACCGGCCAGTGCCGCCCACGAGGCGCGCCGGAGACCTCCCGGACGCATGCCGTCGCTCCCGTCGTCAGGGACACCCGCGCGCTGAGCAGGTGTCCTTCGCTGTTCCTGAGATTCGCTGTTCCTGAGATTCGCAGTACCTGTGATGTAGCCGTCGACCGAACGTAGGGGGTCCTTGACCTCCCAGCCTGCCACCGGCAGGCCACAAAGCCCTGCCGCCACGCGCACCATGGCTACGGTGAGGGGGTGCGCCCGACCTCCCTCGCGCTCGTCCTCGCGGCCCTCGCCGCGCTGAGCGCGTGCTCGGCCGACGCCGACCCCGACCCCGCGCCCGCACGCTCGCTCCCCTCGGCCTCGCCCTCCCCCAACGCGCTCCCCGAGCCCGTCGACCCGCTGTCCCCCATGCCTGCGGTCGAGTCCCCCGCGCCGACCGGTTCGCAGCCGGCCTGCGCCGCCGCCGGGCTGACGGTGACCGACGCCGACCTGCTCGCCGACGAGCAGCAGCTGCAGGAGGTGTTCGCGATCCGCACGACCGGGGGGCCGTGCGCCTTGCGCGGCTGGCCGGCGGTCACGCTGCTGGGGCCGGACGGCGCGCCCCTCACCGTGACCACGCGGCAGGTCGGCCGCGCCACCACCCTCACGCTGAGCAGGGACAGCTCCTTGTCCTTCGTCCTGTCGACCCCGCGGACCCAGACCTGCCAGGACGTCAGCACCGTCGCCGTGCGGTTGCCGGGGACGAGCCGGACACTCCGCGCGGCGACCACGATGCAGGTCTGCGACCGCGCCCTGACCGTGTCGCCGGTGCAGCGCTCGCAGGACGACGAGGGCGCCGAGCACTGACCCCGCATGGCCGCGGGGTGACGATTCTCTGTCAGGCCCGGCATCCGGAGCCGGTTGCCCCTACGGTCACTGGGCCGTTCGGCCGATAGGTCTGAGGTAACCCCACGGCCCGACGAGGAGACACCCGCATGCACCACCGGATCCGCCGCGCCCTTGGGACCCTGCTGGCGGCGGGCCTGCTCGGGAGCGGCGTCGTCGCGCTCGACGTCCCGGCGGCCCAGGCGGCGTACCCGGTGCCCCCGACGCCAGCCGGCCTGCCTGCCGCGATCGAGACCTACCAGCCGTACATCGGGCAGTCGACCTGCGACCCCGTCGCCAAAGCGGGGGTCTCCGCCTTCCGGAACATGCTGCTGCGCACGTACACCGACAGCGGGAGCTTCGGCATCGTCCGCGACTGCGGCGCCGGCGGCCAGAGCGAGCACAAGGAGGGGCGCGCGTTCGACTGGAAGGTCTCGGCCTTCAACGCCCGCCAGAAGGCGGAGGCGACGACGCTGCTGGCCTGGTTGCTGAAGACGGACGCGAACGGCAACACCCACGCCATGGCCCGGCGCCTCGGTGTCATGTACATGATCTGGAACCACAAGATCTGGAAGGCGTACGACGCCGCCGGCGGCTGGAAGGACTACTCCGGCCCCAACGCGCACACCGACCACGTGCACTTCTCGTTCGGGTGGAACGGCGCGCTGAAGACCACGTCGTACTGGGACGGCACCGTGGCGCAGGTGAACTTCGGCCCGAACGGGCCGCCACGCATCACCCCCGTGCGCGCGGTCGGCAACATCGCGATCATCCGCCAGTACGGCGGCACCACCGTCGGCATGCACTCCTCCGGCGCTGCCGTGAGCCTGGTGCAGAAGACCCTCAAGGTCAGCCCGGTGGACGGCGACTTCGGCTCGGACACCGGCACCCACGTCATGAGGTTCCAGGTCGACCAGAAGCTCCCGATGACCGGCCGCTTCGGACCCGCTGAGTGGAAGAGGCTGTTCCCCTTCCCCGTGGCTCCCTTCGGCAAGGTCGACGCACCAGGCTTCGCGCTCGGCAACGCGCTCGTGCGGGGGTGGGCCCTCGACGCGGACACCCAGGACCCCCTCGAGGTCTCGGCTCTCGTCGACGGCGTCCTGGCGCAGCGGCTCCCGGCCGCGGTCCCGCGCAGCGACGTGGAGCGGGCCTACCCCGAGTACGGCCCCGCGCACGGCTTCTCCTTCGTGCTGCCGGTGCCCGACGGACCGCACACCATCTGCCTCACCGCGCACAACGCCGCGCAGACCCCCGGCACGGACACCCCGCTGGGCTGCACCACGGTCGATGCGCAGCACGACCCGCTCGGCGGCGTGAGCACGTTGACGTCTGCGCTGGGCACGGTGTCCTTCACCGGCTGGGCGCTCGACCCCGACAGCACTGAGCTGCTCACGACCCGGCTGACCGTCAACGGCGACCCGAGCGAGGTCGTGCTCACCCCCGTGACACGCACCGACATCGCGGCGCGGTTCCCCGGTATGGGGGACCAGCACGGGGTCGCCGCCCAGCTCCGCCTCCCGGAGGGCGAGCACACCATCTGCCTGCTGGCCGACAACGTCGCGGACACCCCTGGGTCGGACGCCACCGTCGGCTGCCGCACCGTGCAGGTGCAGCACTCCCCCGTCGGGGCCGTGGACCTGCTGCGCCGCCAGCCGGGCGGGGTCGGCGTGCGGGGCTGGGCGCTTGACCCGGACACCGCCGCCGCCGCCACGGTCGAGCTGCTCAGCGACGGCGTCGTCGTCTCCTCGCTCGCCGCATCGCGAACCCGCGACGACCTGCCGGCGGTCTACGCCGCTCAGGGCGACGCCCACGGGTTCTCCACCGTCCTGGACCTCGCGGTCGGGACCCACAGCGTGTGCGTGCGGGTGCTCAACGCCACGGGCACGCCCGGCAGCAGGAAGGACCTCGCCTGCGCACCCGTCGTGGTCTCGCACGACGCGACGGGGGTGGTCTCGGCGCTGCGGACCGTCCCCGGCGGAGCCGTCCTCGCCACCGGCGACGCCTACGACGCCGACTCGATCTCCACCAGCTCGGTCACCGTGCTGGTGGACGGCGCACCGGTGCGCAGCACCGCGGCCGCCCGGCCCAGCGCTGCTGCGGAGGTGCGGTGGCCCGGGTACGGGACTGCGCGCGGCTTCCTCGCCACGGTGACCCCCACGGCCGGCAAGCACGTGGTCTGCGTACGCGCCGAGAACGTCGCCGGCACAACCGGAGCAGCCCGGACGCTCGCCTGCCGCACCCTCGTCGTGCACGACGCCACGGGTGGCCTGACCTCCCTCAGCCGCTCGTACCGCACCCTCACCGTCCGCGGCTGGGCGCTCGACCCGGACAGCCGCTCCGCCACCCGGGCCTCCCTGCTGGTGGACGGGCGACTCGTGACATCCGTCACGGCCAACGCCCGGCGCAGCGACATGGGCACCCGGGCGCCGGGGTACGGCGATTACCACGGCTACACGCTCGTCCGCACGCTCAGCCGCGGCACGCACAAGGTGTGCGTGGTGGGCAGCAACCTCAAGGGCACGCCCGGCAGCGGGCGCTACGTGGGCTGCCGGAGCGTCACGATCTCGTAGCCGCGGTCCACCGCTCACCGGGAACCGCCACCTACCCTGGAGGGAACCCCCTGGGTCCTCCAGACGTCTCCTGAGTGACCCCACGGCACGAAGGAGCTCTGTGACCACGCCCAGCGACGGCCGGCCCGGGGACTCCGGGCTCCCGCCGCACCTCGACCCACGTGCCCGGCAGCGGTCTGCGCCCCGGGTGACGGGCTCCTACCGGGAGGCGGCCCGCGGTCCCGCGCCGCGCCCGGCCGGCCCGCGACCGCCCCTCGTGCCCCCTCCGCCCCGACGCGGGCGCCGCGCCGGACGAGTGCTGTCCTGGGTCGCGCTCTCCATGGCCGTGGTCATCCTCGGCGCCGCCGGTGTCGGCTACGTCCTCGTGCGGCACTACGACGGCAACATCAACCGGATCAACGTGTTCCGTGATCGCGACAAGGCGCCCGCCGCCGCGCCACGCAACGCGCAGAACGTGCTGCTGGTCGGGTCCGACAGCCGCGACGGCGACAACGGCAAGGGCACCGGAGGGCACAACCTCACCGCCGGCCAGCGCTCGGACACGATCATCCTGGCGCACCTGTACGGAAGGTCGAACAAGGCGCTGTTCATCAGCTTCCCCCGCGACAGCTGGGTGGAGATCCCCGCCTGGAACGACCCCAAGACCGGCGTCACGCACCGCTCGCACCACGGCCGGATCAACAGCGCGATCGGGACGGGTGGCCCCGCGCTGCTCATCGCGACCATCGAGAAGCTGACGAAGATCCGCGTGGACCACTACGTGCAGGTCGACTTCGTGGGCTTCAAGACGATGGTCGACAAGCTCGGCGGTGTGGACATCTGCCTGAAGAAGGACGTCGACGACGTCAAGTCCCACCTCAAGCTCTCCGCGGGGCGGCACCACGTCGACGGCACGACGGCGCTGGCCTTCGCTCGCGACCGGCACAGCTTCGCCGGTCAGGACCTCGACCGGATCAAGAACCAGCAGCAGCTCATCGGCTCGCTGGTGCACAAGGTGCTGTCGGCCAAGACCCTGCTCAACCCGCTGAAGCTCAACGGCTTCCTCAACGCGGCCACCTCCTCGCTGCAGGTCGACGAGGAGCTGTCCTTCGGGGAGATGAAGGACATCGCGCTGCGGGCGCGCGGCTTCGGCTCCGGCGACGTGCTCTTCACCACGGTGCCGATCGCGGACCCGTCGGCACGCATCAACGGGGCGAGCGTGGTCCGGCTCGACGAGGCTGCCGACGAGGCGATGTTCGCCGCCCTGCGCAGGGACGAGGCCCCGGGCTCCCCCGCGAAGCCGGCTGTCGCGGGCAAGCTCACCGTGAAGCCGGGCTCCATCCGGGTACGGGTCTTCAACGGGTCCGGCGTGACGGGGCTGGCCCGCAAGGCCTTCGAGGACCTCGGCTCGGTCGGCTTCGCCACCACCGGGACCCCCGGCAACCGCGGCTCCGACGCGACGCAGACCACGGTCTTCTACGGCCCGACCAAGGCCGACTCGGCCAAGACGCTGGCCGCGGCCATCCCGGGCGCGGTCCTGCAGGAGGACCCGAACCTGCAGCGCACCCTCGAGGTCGTCGTGGGCTCGGGCTACACCGGCGCCAAGGCCGTCACCGTGACCGGTGCCGCTCCGACCGCGACCGCGAGCCCGGCGCCGAAGCTCCGCACCGCGCAGGACGACATCTGCGCCTGACCGGAGGGCTCGCCGGCGACCGCGACCCGGCCGCCCCCCTGCTGACCCTGTACGACGGGCCCGCCCGCGTCGAGCTGTCCGGTGCCACGGTCGAGAACTGGGTCTGCAAGACGGCGAACCTGCTCGTCGACGGGCACGGCGCCCCCGACCGCGTCGGTCTCCTGCTCCCGCTGCACTGGCAGGCCGTGTGCTTCCTGCTCGGCAGCGCCGCCACCGGCGCGACGGTGGCCGTCGCCTCGACACCGTCCGCGCTGGCCGGCTGCGCGGTGGCCTTCGTCTCGGCCGACCGCGCGGAGGCGGCGCTCGACGCCGGCGTCGAGGACGTCCTCGTGGCGAGCGGTCATCCCCTGGGCACCCGCCTGCCCGCCGTACCGGCGCTGTGCCTGGACGCAGCGGTGGAGGTCCCCGGGTACGGCGACCGGTTCGTCGGCTCGGCACCCGCCGGCACGACGGTCCTGCTCGACGGTGCTCCGGTCAGCGCACCGGACCTCGGGCTCGGCCGGGACGACCGCGTGCTCACGACACTGGCACCGTCGGACCAGGAGGGCCTCGGGGTCCTGCTCGCCGCCCTCGCCGCAGGCGCCTCGCTCGTGCTGCTCGTCGACGGGGATGCCACTGCCGTCGCTGCGACCGAGCGCGTCACCGCGACCGCGGGCGTCCACGTACCCGGTGCACGGCAGCTGTAGGGACGACAACGGCCCGGCTCCCATGCGGGAGCCGGGCCGTCAGGGTCGATCAGGTCAGCCGGGCTTGACGCAGCTCGGGTAGCCGGCGATGTACGGCTTGACCGCTGCCGCATCGTCGACGGTGAAGGAGTTGAACGCGTAGACGCCGGACGGGTTCGGGGCGACACCCACCAGCTGCGACGCGGTGACAGCGATGCTGGACACCTTGGCGCCGGGCTTGATCTTGCCCAGACCGTTGAGGTCGGCGACCGGCACGGTCATGCGGATCTCGTTCTTGGCGGCGTCGATCTTGCCCACGGCGTCACCGGTGGGGGAGGTGGAACCTGCGTCACCCATGCCGATGAGGCCGTACTGGAAGGCGTCGCCGCCGTAGGAGCTCCCCGTGTAGCCGATCCACACCTTCGCCTCGGCACCGACGAGGTCGAACGTCATCTGGACGTCACGACCCAGCTGCCCCAAGCCCGTGCTCGACACGTTCTTCATCCGGATCACCGCCGTGACGTTCTTCGCGTCGGAGGCGATGTCGGCGCTGAGGACGTCGAACGAGTCGTCACTGGGCGCCGGAGGCTGGGGCGACGCGTCACCCGCGGGGTCCACGACGACGTTGCAGACGGGCTTGAGCGGCTTGGGCCTGGGCCGGGTAGCAGCCGTCGCGGCAGTGGCCGCGGTGACGGACGCGACGAGCGCGAGGCAGAGCGCAGGGCGGGTGAGCTTCAACGGGGTCTCCGTGGCTGAGGCGGGCGGGTGGGCGTGAGGGACTGATTCGCCGCCGTACCCGGTTCTCCTGCCGCCTCTGCAGGCATAGGTAGCGTGACCTGGTGCTCCACGTGCTGCTGCTGCTCGGAGCGGCGACGGCGATCTACTTCTCCTGCGAGCTGTTCGTCAACGCCGTCGAGCACCTGGGCCGGGTCTGGCGGGTCGGCACGCTCGCGGTCGGCACGGTGCTGGCCGCCGTTGGCACCGCCCTGCCCGAGAGCGTCGTGACGGGTGTCGCCGTGACCGTCGGCGGCGAGCACGACATCGGCGTCGGCGCGGCGCTCGGCGGCCCGCTCGTGCTGGCCACGGTCGGCTACGGCGTCATCGGGGCGGTGCTGCTCGTGCGCAGGACGACCCTTCCGGCGGTCCAGGACCGGCGGCTGGCCCGCGACCAGACCGCCTTCCTGGCGGTGTTCGCGCTGAAGGTCGCGCTCGGGCTGGTGGCCTTCGCGTGGAAGCCCTGGCTGGGGTTGGTCTTCTTCGCCGTGTACGGCGCGTACGTCGCCGTCGAGCTCCGCGCGAAGGACGACGGGCCCGAGCTCGACACCGAGCCGCTGAGGCTGACCGGCTCCGCCGAGCCGGGTGTGCTGCCGGTCCTCGTGCAGGTCCTCGCGACACTGGCGGTGGTCTTCGGCGCCTCGCAGGTGTTCGTCGGCCAGCTCGCCTGGACCGGCGAGCAGCTCGGGCTCCAGCCGACCGTGATCGCCCTGCTGCTGTCGCCGGTGGCAACGGAGCTGCCGGAGGTCATGAACGCGGTCATCTGGGTGCGGCAGGGCAAGACCCACCTGGCCCTCGCGAACATCAGCGGCTCGATGATGGTCCAGGCGACGGTGCCCAGCGGGCTGGGCGTCCTGTTCACCGAGTGGGACTTCGACGGCCCGTTGCTGCTGTCGGGGCTCGTCACCGGGGCCGCGATCCTGTTCCTGCTCGGCACGCTTCGTCGGGGGCTGCTCAGCCCGCGGCGGCTGGCGGGCGCGGCCGGCTTCTACGCGCTCTTCGCCTTGCTCCTGCCCTTCGTCTGAGGCACCGCCAGCGAGGCGAACTCCCGGCCGACCTCCTCCAGGGCGAGCCGCGCGAGGACCTGCTGCTCGGTGGCGACGCGCTCCGAGCGGCCGCGGCCGACGAAGCTGACGGCCCAGTGCAGCACCGTGGTGATGCGCTTCTTGAACCCGACGATGTAGACGATGTGCACGGCGAGCCAGAGCAGCCAGGCGAAGAAGCCGGAGAACCGCAGCCCCTTGATGCTCGCCACGGCGTAGAACCGGCTGACCGTCGCCATGGAGCCCTTGTCCTTGTAGGTGAAGGGCTTGCTCTGCCCCGAGCGGATCGCCTTGGCGCTGTGCCGTGCGCCCTGGATGGCGACCTGCGCGACGCCGGGGTAGCCCTTCAGGCTCGCCATGTCGCCGATCACGTGCACCTCGGCGTGGCCCGGCAGGGTCAGGTCGGGCTCGACGAGGACGCGCCCGGCCCGATCGACCTCCGCACCCGACTGCTCTGCGAGCTGCGCGCCGAGGGGGCTGGCCTGCACACCGGCGGCCCAGATCTTGCAGAAGGCCGGGATGCGCCGGCGCGAGCCGTCGCCGTCCTCGACGTCGATCCCGTCGCGATCCATGCCGACGACCTTGGCGCCGAGCTGCACCTCCACGTCGATGTCACGCAGCCGCCGGGCCGCGCTGTCGGACAGCCGGTCGCCGAACGCGCCGAGCACCTGCGGCGCGAAGTCGAGCAGCACCACCCGGGCAGTGCGGGGGTCGAAGTTGCGGAAGTCCCCGACCAGCGCCCGGCGGGCGAGCTCGGTGATCTGGCCGGCCATCTCGACCCCCGTGGCGCCCGCCCCGATCACGACGAAGGTGAGGAGCCTGTCCAGCTCCTCAGGGTCGGTCGAGAGCTCTGCCAGCTCGAAGGCGCCGAAGATCCGCCCGCGCAGCTCCAGCGCGTCGTCGATGCTCTTCATACCCGGGGCGTAGCGCGCGAAGTGGTCGTTGCCGAAGTACGACTGGCCCGCACCGGCGGCCACCACGAGCTCGTCGTACGGCGTGGTGGTCTCGCGCTCGAGCAGGGTGCTCGTGACGGTCTTCGCCGCGAGGTCGATGCGGGTGACCTCGCCGAGCAGCACGGTCGTGTTCTTCTGCCGCTTGAGGACCTCGCGGGTCGCCGGGGCGATCTCGCCCTCGGACAGGATGCCTGTGGCGACCTGGTAGAGCAGCGGCTGGAACAGGTGGTGGCTCGTGCGGGCGACCAGCGTGACGTCGACATCGGCACGCTTGAGGGCCTTCGCCGCGAACAGCCCGCCAAACCCTGACCCGACGATGACGACCCGCTTGCGCATGGTGCCGATGGTCCCACTAGTGGCCGAGCAGCTCCGCGGAGCGGGTGGGCGCCGCGCCCTTGGCGACGGCGGGCAGGCGAGCCGCGACGAGGTAGCGGACGGTGAGCCCGAGCGCGAGCAGCCAGCGCAGTGGTGCCCACCGCCAGCCCTGGTGGTGGTCGCTGAGGTAGCGGTAGAGGGCGCGGTGGTGCTCGCGCAGCATCCGGCGGGCCACGGTCTGCGTGCTGTGACCCCCCACATGCGTGATCTTGGCTGCGGGCGCGTACACGTTGAGCCACCCGGACTCCGCGAGCCGTCGGCACAGGTCCATGTCCTCGCAGTACATGAAGTAGCGCGCGTCGAAGCCGCCGACCTGCTCCCACGCCTCGCGGCGCACGAGCATGAGCGAGCCCGACAGCCAGCCCGTCGGTCCCTCCTCCGGGCGGCCGCCCTCGGCCCGGTAGGCGCGGGTCCAGGGGTTGCTGGGCCAGAACCAGCCGAACAGCGCGTGACCGAGACCCCGCCCCAGCGAGGGGAACGCGCGCGCCGAGGGGTAGAGCTTGCCCTCCACCGTGCGGATCGCCGGGCCGACGCAGCCGGCCTGCGGCCAGCGCTCCCCGGCGGCGAGCAGCTCGTCGAGCGCGCCGCCGTCCCACACGACGTCGGGGTTGGCGATGACGAGCCAGTCGCCGTGGAAGTCCTCCGCCCCGATGTTGGCCCCCCGGCCGTAGCCCAGGTTGGCACCGGTGTTCAGCACGGTGACGTCCGTGGCCCCCTCAGGCAGCAGGCTGGGCAGGTGGTTGTCCACGACGACGACGTCGAACGGCTCGGTGGTGGCCCCGGCGAGCGACTCCAGGAAGGTCGGGAGCACCTCGGCGGAGTCGTAGGTCACGACGACGACCCGCACGGTGGCGCCCATCAGCCCGCCAGCCCGTGCGCGTACGCCTTGAGGTGCGCCTCGGCGCTGGCCTCCCAGGTGAAGGACGCGACCCGCGTCAGCCCGGCCCGGGCGAGCTCGGCACGGCGCGGCGCGTCGTCGAGGAGGCCGGTCAGCGCCGCGGTGAGGGACCCAGCGTCAGGCTCGGCGTACGCCACAGCATCGCCGCCCACCTCGGGCAGCGCGAGCCGGCGCGTGGTGAGCACGGGCGCGCCGCAGGCCATCGCTTCCAGGACCGGCAGGCCGAAGCCCTCGCCGAGCGAGGGGTAGGCGACCACGAGCGCCCCCCCGAGCAGCCCTGCGAGGTCCACGAGCGGGAGGTAACCCGGGCGGATGAGCCGAAGTCCCTCAGGCACCAGGGCGGCGGCGTCCTCCAGCTCGGCGTCCCAGCCGGCCCCGCCCGCCAGCACCAGCGCAGGCGGGTCGACCCGCTCGCGGCAGGCCGCCACCCAGGCGCGGACCAGGACGGGGAGGTTCTTGCGCGGCTCGTGCGTCCCCACGAAGGCGACGTAGGCCTGGCCGGCGAGCCCGAGCAGCTCCCGCACCCGCTGGCGCGCCTCGGCGTCGGGCGGGGCGAACACCTGCCGGTCCACCCCGTGCGGCGCCACGACGATCCGGGCCGGGTCGGCGCCGGCGACCCGGACCAGCTCCTCACGGGTGGCCACCGACGGCACCACGCAGCGGCTCGCGCGGCGCAGTGCGGTGCGGGTCGCCGTACGGAAGAAACGGCTCTTGACCCCCGAGTGCAGGGCCGGGTCGGTGAAGAAGGTCGCGTCGTGCAGCGTCACCACGGTGGGGACGCCGGCTCGCAACGGCAGCGTGTAGTGCGGCGAGTGCAGCACCTGCGCACCGGTGCGGCGGACCAGGGCGGGCAGTCCGGTCTGCTCCCAGGCGAGGCGCGCCGGGCGGGCCGAGAGGCGGTCCGGAGCCGGTACGACGGTCGCGCCGGGCGCGAGGGCCGCGAGGTGCTCGGCGTCGCGCGGCTGGCAGGCGATGACCAGGTCGGCGTGCAGCGCGTCGAGCCCCTGCACGAGGCCGTCGACGTAGCGGCCGACACCGCCACGGTCTTCCGGGACCGCCGTCGCGTCGACCAGGACCCGCGGTCCTGCGTCGCCCACGAGCTGCTCCCTCCACCGCCTCCTGCCGAGGGTCAGCCTAGTCCGTGGGGCTCGGCTGATAGGCGTCCCAGAGCGCCCGCGCGGCGCCCTCCCACGTGTAGTGAGCGGCCCGCAGCGGGCCCTCGCGACGCAGCCGTGCCCGGAGCGCGTCGTCGTCGAGCACCGCCCGCAACGCCTCGCCCAGCTCCCTCCGGGGCACGGCGAGAGCGGCGCCCCCGGCGACCTCGACCAGAGCCGGTACGTCTGTTGTGACGACGGGCGTGCCCACCGCCATCCCTTCCAGCAGGGGCAGCCCGAACCCCTCGGCGAGCGACGGCACCACCAGGGCCGCCGCGCGGCGCAGCAGGACAGCCAGGTCGGCGTCGGGCACCTGCCCCAGGACGTGCACGCCCTTCGTCTGCTCCAGCGCGGTGGGGTCGACGCCGCGCCAGCCCTGCTGACCGGCGACGAGCAGCGGCACGCCTGCCGGGAGGGCCGCGACGAGGTCGGCCAACCCCTTGCGGGGCTCGAGGGTCGCGACGGTGAGCAGGTACTGCTCGGGCAGGCCCATCCGGGCTGCCCGCTCGTCCGCGTCGGGTGGGAGGGCGAGGTCGGCGCTGACGCCCTCCCCCACGACCGCGACCTCGCGCAACCCCACGTGCCGGCCCAGCTCCTTCGCGACGGCGTGGGTGGGCACGACGACCAGATCGGCCTCGGCGGCGGCGCGCTCGACCATGGCGCGGTGCCAGCGCACGCCGCGGGGGGTGAGCGTCTCCGGGTGCGTCCACGGGACGGCGTCGTGCACCCCGACGACCAGCCGCTGACCTCGTTGCTTGCGGGGGTGCAGCGGAGTGGGGGCGTGCACGACGTCGGCGTCGAGTCGGGGCCGCCCGGACCCGGACCACGCCGCGACCAGCGCTCTGCGGGGCAGCAGCAGCCGCCGTACCGGGATGTCTGCCAGCTGCAGGGGCTGGCGGTGCCAGGCGGTGACGCCCTCGACAGTCGAGCCTGGGGGCGAAGTCGTGGCGAGGGCGTGGGCGATCTCACGGGAGTAGCGGCCCGTGCCGCCGGGCACCGGCGCCAGGCACTGCTCGAGGACCAGGCCCACGCGCACGCCCGTCAAGCGCTCTTTCGCGTACGGCGGGCCAGCGGCTGCTCGAATGCCCCGTCGAAGCGCAGGTGCTTGGTGTGCTCGAGCTGCGCCTCGATGAGGGCGCGGTTGGTGCGCAGCAGGTCGCCCACGACGCCGACGATGACGCTGAGGAAGCTCATGACCAGCAGCACCACGCCGACCAGCAGCGACTGCAGGTGGCTGCCGCTGTCGTCACCGAGCTTGAGAACGGCGTACCGCACGAAGGGGGCGAGTCCGAGGACGCCGAACAGCACCGCGAGGGCGCTGAACAGCACGTACGGCTTGTACATGATGTAGGCCCGGATGATCGCGCCGGCGCTCTTGAGCACGTGCTGGTGGGTGCTCTTGAACAGCCGTGACTCACGGGTCTTCGGGTTCGTCGTGACCGCGATGCTGTCGATGGCGAGCTGCTTGTTGCCCGCCTGGATGATCGTCTCCATGCAGTAGCTGAACCGCGTGATGGTGTTGAGCTCCATGAGCGACTGCCGCGAGTAGGCGCGGAAGCCGCTGGCCGCGTCGGGCAGGGTGGTGCCGGCCGCCTTGTTGACCACCCAGGAGCCGAGCTTCTGGAGCAGCACCTTCGGGCCGGAGAAGTGCTCGACCGTGTGGACCTGGCGATCCGCGATGACGATGTCGGCCCGCTGGTCGAGGATGGGCCGGACCAGGTCGGGGATGCGCTCCTGCGGGTACTGGTTGTCGCCGTCGGTGTTCACGACGATGTCCGCGCCGAGCTCGAGAGCTCGGGTCACCCCGTCGTGGAAGGAGCGACCCAGGCCGCGGTTGCGCGCGTGCCGGACGAACTCGGTGACGCCGTGCTCGCGGGCGACCTCGATCGTGCGGTCGGTGGAGCCGTCGTCGATGATCAGCACGATGATCTCGTCGATCCCCGGGATGCTCCTCGGGATCGTCGAGAGGACCGCCGGAAGGGTCTCCTCCTCGTTCAGGCAGGGGACCTGCACGACCAGCCGCACCGTCAGCTCACGC
>DATLCV010000045.1:0-9993 GCA_035526225.1 Mycobacteriales bacterium | reverse complement strand
ACGTCCGGCACTCCCTGGCCGGTCTTGGCGCTGATCCGCAGCACGTCGTCGGGCTCGCACCCGATGATCTTGGCGATCTCCTCGGCGTACTTCTCCGGCTGCGCCGCGGGCAGGTCGATCTTGTTGAGCACCGGGATGATGTGCAGGTCGTTCTCGAGCGCGAGGTAGAGGTTCGCCAGCGTCTGCGCCTCGATGCCCTGCGCCGCGTCGACGAGCAGCAGGGTGCCCTCGCAGGCGGCGAGGGAGCGCGACACCTCGTAGGTGAAGTCCACGTGCCCCGGGGTGTCGATCATGTTCAGCACGTAGTCGCGGCCGTCGTCCGCGGTCCAGGGAAGGCGGACGTTCTGCGCCTTGATGGTGATGCCGCGCTCGCGCTCGATGTCCATCTTGTCGAGGTACTGCGCGCGCATCTGCCGGGCGTCGACCACGCCGGTCACCTCGAGCATCCGGTCCGCCAGCGTCGACTTGCCGTGGTCGATGTGGGCGATGATGCAGAAGTTCCGGATGATCGCCGGATCGGTCAGGGGCACGAGCCATCGTATCGGCGCAGGTCCTGGGCACCGGGCTCTCGTTTGGGGGCCCCGCTCCCCCCTGCTAGTCTGATCCGCCGTACGGCGTGCTGCTGCATGCCCACCCCATACCTCCCATCAAGACTCCCGACTTTGAGGAACCGCTCCGCCGTGGCGAACATCAAGAGCCAGATCAAGCGCATCAAGACCAACGAGAAGGCGCGCCTGCGCAACAAGTCGGTCAAGAGCGCGCTGAAGACCGCCGTGCGCAAGTTCCGCGAGGCTGCCGACAGCGGCGACGCCGCCACCGCCACCGAGGCCATGCGCACCGCCAGCCGCCAGCTCGACAAGGCCGCCAGCAAGGGCGTCATCCACGCCAACCAGGCCGCGAACCGCAAGTCTGCGATGGCCAAGAAGGCCGCCGAGCTCGCCGCGAAGTAGTCCCGCACCTCCGCGAAGGCGCCGCCCCGACCGGGGCCGGCGCCTTCGTCGTCTCAGGACGTGCGCAGGTGCCCGGCGAGCACGTCGTGCGCCTTGACGACCGCTCCCACCGCGACCGGGAGCACCACGATGCTCCAGGCCGAGGCCACGTCGGCGAGGGCCAGCAGCGCACCCAGCAGGGCCATGCCCTCGCCCAGCACCGCGCGCTGCCAGGCGTTGGGGTGGACGTTCTTGAGCCGAAGCAGCTTCGGGTAGAGCGGCGGCTTGTGGCGACTCATCGCTGACCCGCCCGGGCGCCGGTCACGGTGAAGAGCACCTTCTCGATCGCGTAGTCCTTGTCGGCGCCCTCGCCCTTCACCTGGGCGTCCGCCTCCGCGACGGCCAGCAGGGCGCGGGTGAGCGAGTGCTGGTCCCAGCCACGTGCCTGCCGCTGGGTCTGCTCGACCTTCCACGGCGGCATCCCCAGCTGCCCCGCGAGCACGTGCGCAGGAGCCTTGCCCGCGCTCGCCACCATGCCCACCGAGCGCAGCGCGCTCCCGAGTGCGGACGTGATGAGCACCGGCGCCAGCCCGGTCGACTGGCTCCAGCGGGCGAGCTCGAGGGCACCGGCGAGGTCGCCGGCGAGGGCCTTGTCGGCGATCTGGAAGCCGCTCGTCTCGGCCCGGCCAGAGTGGTAGCGCCGCACCTCGCCCTCGGTGATGGCGCCCTCGGTGTCGGACAGCAGCTGGGACGCGGCGGCGGCGAGCTCACGCAGGTCGGTGCCGACGGCCTCCAGCAGCGCGGCGACGGCGTCGTCGGTGACCTGCCGCCCGGGGGCCCGCAGCTCGTTGCGCACGAAGTCCTTGCGCTCGCTGGGCTTGGTCAGCTTCGGCGCGTCCACGCGCCGGGCACCAGCCGTGAGCAGGGCGGTCACGAGCCCCTTGCTCTTGTTGCCCCCTGCGTGGACGACCACGAGCAGGATCTCGGGCGTGGGGTCGGCGGCGTACGCCGTGACCTCCGACGCGACCTCCTTGTCCAGGTCCTGACCCGCCCGCACCACCACGACGCGGTCGTCGCCGAACAGGCTCGGGCTCAGCGCCTCGGCGAGGTCGCCGGGCTGCAGCTCGGCGCCCTCGAGGTCGCGGACCTCGATGTCGGGCGTGCGCTCGCGGGCCGCGCTGACGACCGCGCCGACCGCCCGCGCCACCAGGAGCTCCTCGTCACCCACGACGAGCGTCAACGGCACGAGGACGTCAGGCGCGGGCACCCGACCATCCTTCCACGAGCGGGTCGGGCTACCTGCCCGTGTCGAACGCCGCAGCGGTGTAGTAGGCCGAGAGCAGGGTGTTGCGCAGGCCGGCCTCGAAGAACCGCCGGCCGCCCGCGACAGTGTCGATCGTGTCCGGGTTGTCGAGGGGCTGGTGGTACTGCGGGTAGTCGTCGGCCTTGCGCAGGCCGGCCCAGCGCACCGTCCGGAACCCGGCGCTCGCCCAGGAGGCCTCGTCGGAGTTGCGGACGTTCTTGCCCTCGATGCTGACCTGTCGGCGACCGCTCGGGAACCGAAGGAAGCGGTGGTTGACCTCGGCGAGCAGCCCGTCCACCGCCTCGTCACGCGACCCCCGCCACAGGCACAGGCAGTTCTTGTCGGTCGCCGTGCCACCGACCGGCCAGGCGATGCCGACCATGTCGAAGCCGAGGTAGGCGCGGACCCTCTTCTTGGCGTCCTTGTACGCCTGCGCCATCTGGTCGGAGGCCAACGCGCCCTCCTCCTCGCCGTTGTAGAAGGCGAACACCATCGTGCGCTGGGTCGTCACCTTCGCGAACGACCTCGCCAGCCCCATCACCATCGCCGTCCCGCTGCCGTTGTCGTACGTGCCGTAGATCGACTGGGGCAGGGTGTCGAAGTGGCCGCCCATGACGATCGCCTCATCGGGCTTGCGGCTTCCCCGCTTGGTGGCGGTGACGGCCTCGAGGGCACCGAGGTAGGACTCGACGGCGACGACGTAGCCGAGGCTCTTGAGCTCGTCCACGAGCGCCTGTCGGGCGAGCCACTGCTGCGGCGTCGCCGTGACCCGTCCGGCGTACGTGTCGGAGAACGACAGGTCCCAGTCGGCGAGCTGCTTGCCCGTCACGGCAGGTCGCGGATAGCGCTGCCACGCCGGCGCTGAGCCCGCGTCAGCCCCCGGGACCACAGCCACGCCGGCGCCGAGCGCGAGTACCGACAGCAGTGGAAGGAGGAGACGGCGCATGCCCTGAGGTTCGTCATGCAGGGATCAGCTCCTGCCCCACCGCCGAAAGGGTGATGTCACCGGCGATCTGTCCCCGTTCGACCGGTTGCGGCGTAATGTCCGAAGGGTTCGAGAAGCCCAGCTCGCGCTCGCGCACGAGCCCCCCGATGCGGGCTGGGCCAGGGGGCTTGCTCCTGCCAAGAACGCAGGACGAAGGCGAAAGGGCAGGGGCGTGGTCAGCAGCGGCTCCGAGAACAACCCGTCGCGTGCCGTGGTGGCCCGCGAACAGGTCCTGGACGCGCTACGGGACGAGCAGCTGCTGCTGCACTACCACCCGATCTTCGACCTGAGCACCGGCAAGATGTCCGCCGTCGAGGCGCTGCTGCGCTGGCAGCACCCGGAAGGCGGCCTCCTCGCGCCGGACGACTTCCTCTCTGCCGTCGCCGACACCCCTGTCATGAGCGACGTCACCGCCTGGGTCCTGGCCACGGCCCTCCAGCAGGTGCGCGCGTGGCCGGACCTGACCGTCTCGGTGAACGTGACCGGCCGCGACGTGGCGCAGAGCTCTTTCGTGGACCTGGTCCTCGACGCCCTCGGCGAGACGGGCGTCGCGCCCGAGCGGCTCGTCCTGGAGCTGACCGAGCAGGCCATGGTGCAGAACCTCGACGCTGCCGGACAGGGTCTTGGGGAGCTGCGGACCAAGGGCGTGGGCCTGTCGCTCGACGACTTCGGGACGGGCTACTCGTCCCTTCTCTACCTGCGCGAGCTCCCGATCACCGAGCTCAAGATCGACAAGGTCTTCGTCTCCCAGCTGCATGAGACCGACGAGGACGTGGCCATCGTGCGGAGCGTCGCGCAGCTGGGGCGTTCCGTGGGCATCCGGGTGGTGGCCGAGGGTGTCGAGACCTGGGCCCAGGCACAGGTCGTGCGGTCCGCACGCTGCTCGGCCGCCCAGGGGTACCTGTGGGGTCAGCCCGGCCCGGCCACGACCGTGGACCCGGGTCAGCGGATCGAGGTTCCGCCCCTGACGACCGCGCCGACACCCCGATCGGCCAGAGCACGGACCAAGCTGTCCCAGCGAATACGGGCACTGCTGCGCGACGGGGCGTCTCCGCACACGATCGCCGCAGCGTTGAACAGCGAAGGGCTGCGCACGGAGAAGGGGACGCGCTGGACCGGAGCGGCCGTGGCTCAGCTCATCTCGAGCGACTTCGCGTAGCGGCATCCCGTACGGCGGAGAACGAGCCCGCGGGACCGGAGCCGTGAGGGTCGGCCGCTCGACGACGACGTCGCACAGGGTCAGCGCGGAGTCGGGCACCCCGAGCCGGGCCTGGACCGCCGTACCGGCTGCCGGGACGACAGGAAGGTGGTGGTCGGCACTCGCGCGTGCCGGAGCAACCCCCTCTCCTCCCCGGCCGACCGTCGTCACCCGGCCGTCGCGGGCAACGACCGCCACGTCACCGTCCCGGTCGCTGCGGTAGGTGCGGGCGCCGCCCTCCTCCAGCCTTCGCATCGTCTGCGCGCTCGGGTGGCCATACGGGTTCCCGGACCCCACGGGTGTGAGCGCGACCTTGGCGTGCACCGCCTCGAGGAACGCCGGGTCCTGCTTGGCGCTGCCGTGATGGGGGACCTTGAGCACCTCGGCGCGCAGGTCGAGGCCCCTGGCCAGCAGCTCGGACTGCGCGTCGGTCTCGAGGTCGCCCGAGAACAGCACCCGGACGCCGTGCGTGTGGACCCGGATGACGATGCTGCTGTTGTTCGGGTCGCTGGTGGTGCCGTGACGTGCCGTCGCGTCGAGGACCTCCCAGCGCACCCCGGCTTGCTCGCGCACCTCGCCGACCCGTGCCCGCACCACCGGCACCTGCCGCGCTGCGAGCCACCCCATCAACCGCTCCCGCTCGACGGCCGGCTCGTCGAGGGGCCCGAGCTGCACGGCACCGACTCGGCGCCCTCGGAGCAGCCCTGGCACTCCCTCGACGTGGTCGGCGTGCAGGTGGGTGAGCACGAGCAGCGGCACCCGCCGCACTCCGAGCCGCCGCAGGCACCGGTCGATGCGCTCCGGGTCGGGTCCGTTGTCGATGACGAGAGCCTCGGTCGGGCCGAGCCGCACCACGAAGCCGTCGCCCTGGCCCACGTCGCAGCTCACCACCACCCAGCCCTGAGGTGGCCAGCCGGGCCGGACCACGACGAGCGCCAGCGCGACGAGCAGCACACCCGCCAGGACGGACGCCGCGGCACGGCGCAGCAGCGCGGAGCGCAGGACCGCTGCGCAGGCGATCAGCAGGCACAGCACGGTCAGCGCGCCGGCCCAGCCGCTTGCCACCGACAGCCCGGCGCCGGGCTGCCGGGCGCCGGTGTGCGCGATCAGCACCAGCCAGCGCGTCGGCAACCAGGCTGCCCACGCCAGCGCCTGCGCCGCCGGGAGGCACAGCGGTGCCACCAGCGCGGCCAGGACTCCGAGAACCGTGGCGGGCGCCACCGCTGGCACGGCCAGCAAGTTGGCCGGTACGGCGAGCAGCCCGAGCTGGCCGCTCAGCGCGACGACGACGGGGGTGCAGGCGAGCTGGGCAGCGGCTGGCACCGCGACCGCCTCCGCGAGCCCTTTCGGCAGCCACCGTCGCAGCCGGTCGCGCCAGACCGGTGCGACGAGCAGCAGGCCGGCGGTGGCCAGCGCGGACAGTGCGAAACCGGGTTGCGCAGCCAGCTCGGGTGACAGCAGGACAAGGACGAGCACCGCAGCGCACAGCGCCGGCAGCGCCTGACGGCGCGCCCCCGTCGCGAGGGCGAGCAGGGCGATCACCCCCATCGCCGTGGCGCGCAGCACGCTCGGCGACGGACGTGCCAGCACGACGAAACCCAGCAGCACCAGGCCTGCGAGCGGGGGCCGCCAGCGCAGCCCGACGCGGAGCCACCCGCAGACGAGCAGCGCTGCGCCGAGCACGACCGCGACGTTGGTGCCGGAGACGGCAACGAGGTGGGTGAGGCCGGTCGTGCGGAAGTCGTCCCGCAGCGCAGGGTCGAGCCGGCTGGTGTCGCCGTCGACAAGGCCCGGCAGCAGTCCCCGCTCGTCCTCAGGGAGCCCCGCCGTCGCATCCCGCAGCCCCGCGCGAAGCCGGCCTGCGGCACGCTGCACCAGGGACGGTCCGGACAGGACCGTCGGGGGTCCGCGCGCGGACAGCAGGCCGGCCACGTCGGAGCCGTGGCCCGGGTCCTGCAGCCGACCCTCCACGCGGACGTGCTGGCTGGGGAGGAGCCCAAGCCAGGAGGTCTCAGAGCTGAGCACCAGCAGCGGCTGCCGCAGGCGGTACGAACGGCCGGCGACCGTGAGCCCGGTGACGCGCACCCGCGCGGCGACGAGCGGCCGGAAGGCGAGCACGTCGCCCTTGGGCGGCACCGCCCGCGGGTCGTCCGTCAGCACCCCCTCCAGCACCACCGCCGCCCCGGCCTGGGCGGCTGAGGCCAGTGGGCCCGTCGTACGGGCGTGGACACGGGCAGCCGTCGCGAGACCAGCGGCAGCCCCGCAGGCGAGCACCGCCGCGACCAGGGCGGCGGCGTCGGCGGTGGAGAGCAGCACGACGAGAGCAGCGAGCACGACGAGCACGAGCGCGAGCGCGCACAGCAGCCCCGGGGGGACGAGGCGACCCTGCCAGGCCACCAGCCACGCCGCGAGCGCGGGCAGGGCGAGCCGCAGGTCGGGCGGGCTCACACGCGGACCTTGGACTTCAGGCTCGCGTACTTCGACTCGCCGATGCCCGACACCTCGCGCAGCTGGTCGACGCTGGCGAAGCGGCCGTGCTCGGTCCGCCAGTCGACGATCCGCTGTGCCAGGACCGGCCCGATGCCCGGCAGGCCGTCGAGGTCCTGCACCGCCGCGGTGTTGAGGTCGAGCAGACCCCCAGCGGTGGCCCCGCCCGTACCGCCGCCGGAGCCTGGTGCCGCGTCGAGGCCGACGAGCACCTGCTGTCCGTCGCTGAGCTTCTGCGCGCGGTTCAGCGATGCTGTCGTGGCCCCGGGCAGCACACCGCCCGCGGCGCGGATCGCGTCGTCGACCCGTGCCCCCTCGGGAAGCCGGACGAGCCCAGGCCGACGCACCTTGCCCTCGACGTCGACGACGATCTGCGCCGCGGTCGCCGATGGAGCGCCCGTGACGGCCGGGACCGACAGCGGCTGCTCGCTGGCTCGGCCGCGCAGCAGGACCGCACCCGCGACGAGCGCCGCGACGAGACCCACGGCGACGAGGGCCAGGGCGCCCCGCCGGCCGGGGTCATAGGTGCCTGATGCCAGCACCTCGCCGACCGACCCCGGGGCCGGCTCGGTCGCAGGCTCGGTGTCGACCTGCGCGAACAGCGCTCGGAGCCGGTCGACGGCGAGCGGACGGGGTCGTGGTGGCACCCGCGCGACGCTAGGCAGCGCCGGGTCACGGTCCGAGCGCCCGCGCACCGGGTGTGGACCCGGGCACGGTCGCGTGTGGAACCCCGAGCGTGGATGGGTCATGCTGGGCGGGACGCCCTCAGGAGGTCCCGATGAGAGCCCGCCTGGTGGCCCTCGCGCTCGCGGCCGTGCTGGCCGCCTGCTCCGCCGACGACCCCGCGCCGAAGGCCGTGCCGACCACGACCACGGCGGCTCCCTCCGTCACGACCACGGCCACCGCGACGCCCACGGCCGTCCCCACCGTCCACACGAGCCCGTCGCCGGCGCGGATCACCGTGGCGACCATCACCTCAGGGCTGGAGGTGCCGTGGGGACTCGCGTTCCTCCCGGACGGGAGTGCGCTCGTGAGCGAGCGCGACACGGCGCGCATCCACCGGGTGACGGCCGCGGGTTCCCACAGCGTGGTCGCGGCGGTGCCCGGCGTGGTGCCGCAGGGCGAGGGCGGGTTGCTCGGGCTGGCGGTCTCCCCCAGCTACGCGAGCGACCACTGGGTCTACGCCTACTACAGCGCGGCGAGCGACAACCGCGTCGTGCGGCTCCGTTTGAGCGCACCCGCCCAGCAGCAGGTGCTGCTCAGCGGCATCCCCGTCGCTGGCAACCACAACGGCGGACGGCTCGCGTTCGGTCCCGACGGGATGCTCTACGCCGGCACCGGCGACGCGGGGGAGCCCGACCGCGCGCAGAGCACCACGTCGCTGGGCGGGAAGGTCCTGCGGATCAAGCCCACGGGCGGCGCAGCGGCGGGCAACCCGTTCGGCAACGCCGTCTGGTCGATGGGGCACCGCAACGTGCAGGGCCTGGCCTTCGACCCCGCCGGTCGGTTGTGGGCCACGGAGTTCGGGCAGAGCACCTGGGACGAGGTCAACCTCATCGTCAAGGGCAAGAACTACGGCTGGCCGGTCGTGGAGGGCAAGGGCACCGGTGGCGGCGCGTACGTCTCGCCCAAGGTGGTCTGGAGCACGTCCGAGGCGTCGCCGTCCGGCGTCGCGTACGGCGGGGGCGAGCTGCACGTGGCGGCGCTGCGCGGCACGCGGCTGTGGGACGTGCCGCTCTCGGGCACGTCTACCGGCACCCCCGCCGCCCGGTACGTCGGGACCTACGGACGCATCCGGACGGCGGTGCTCGAGCCCGGGGGGCAGGCGCTGTGGCTCGCCACCAGCAACTGCGACGGACGCGGCAGCTGCGGCAGCAGCAAGGACCAGGTGATCCGCGTCCCCCTCTGAGCCCTAGGCGGGGACGACGTTGACGAGCTTCGGGGCCCGCACCACCACGGTGCGCACCCCGCGCCCGTCCAGCGACTCCCTCACCCGGGTCGAGGCCAGCGCCAGCTCCTGCAGGTCGGCCTCGCTGATGCCGGGCGGCACCTCGAGCTTGTCCCGCACCTTGCCAGCGACCTGCACGACGCAGGTGACGGTGTCGTCGACGAGCAGCACCGGGTCGAACGTCGGCCACGTGCTGTCGTGCACCGAGTCGCCGGCGACCACGTCGTGGCCCAGCCGCGACCAGACCTCCTCGGCGGTGTACGGCGCGTAGCAGGACAGCAGCACAGCAAGGGAGCGCACGCCGTCGCGCAGGGACGCCGCGGGCGGCGGGTCGGTGTCGGCGGCCTTGCGCATCGCGTTGACCAGCTCGTGGAACCGGGCGATGGCGACGTTCAGGCGCTGCGCGTCGATGAGGCGGGTGACCTCGTCGACCGTCTTGGCCACCGCCTTGTCGACCCCGACGTCACGGCCGTCACCTGGCATCGCGACGACGTCGTCGGTCAGGCGGACAACACGGCTGAGCCACTTGAGGGTCGAGGCCGGCGAGACGTCGGCCCAGTCGATGTCGTCCTCCGGCGGGCCTGCGCCGATGATGGTCAGGCGCACCGCGTCGACGCCGAACTGCGCGAGCTGGCCGCCCAGGTCGACGCCGTTGCCCAGCGACTTGCTCATCGACTTGCCCTGGTTGATCACCTGGCCCTGGTTCATCAGCGCGGTGAACGGCTCGGTGAAGTCGACCAGGCCCATGTCGTGCAGGACCTTGGTGAAGAACCGGCTGTAGAGCAGGTGCAAGATCGCGTGCTCGACGCCCCCGACGTACTGAGCCACGGGCATCCACTCACGCACCGCCGCAGGGTCGAACGGGCCGCCCTCGTAGTGCGGCGAGCAGTACCGCAAGAAGTACCAGCTCGAGTCGACGAACGTGTCCATCGTGTCGGTGTCGCGCTGGGCCGGGGCACCGCACTGCGGACAGGGCACGTTCACCCATGCCGCGTTGGAGGCGAGCGGCGACTGGCCCCTGGGCTGCAGGTCGGCACCCTTCATGTCCGAGGGCAGCCGCACGGGCAGCTGGTCGTCGGGCACGGCGACCTCGCCGCAGCCGCCGCAGTGCACGATCGGGATCGGCGCGCCCCAGAAGCGCTG
>DATLCV010000028.1:0-32933 GCA_035526225.1 Mycobacteriales bacterium | reverse complement strand
CGCGGGAACCTCGCGCCTCGTCCCGCGGCTTTCTCGAGGCGATCACGACGAGCAGCACGATGAGCAGCATGGTGCCGCCCGCGAGCAGGCCGACGACGAGCTCGAGCGACCGGGACGGGCGGGTGCGCTCCGCCTCCTCCGCCGATCCCGCGACGACAGCGCGGAGCCGCTCGGCCGGCGGTGACGCCGACGACTGCTGGTCCACGGCGACGCGGGCCACAACCGCCTCGGCTCCTGCGGCGGCCAGCCGCTCGGCCTGATCGGGGTCAGCGGCGTGCGCGGTGACCTCGAGCTGGTCGCTCCCTACGCGCCTGCCGCGCAGGTCGTCACGCACGTCCCCCGAGGGGACCCTGGCCACGCTGGTGGCCCCGTCGGTCAGCGACGGCAGCTGCGCGAGGTAGTTCGCGACCGCGCTGTCGGCCGCGCCCCCCGCGGGCGGTAGGAAGCGCACGGGAGCCGTGCTGGACCATGTCTTCTCACCCCGCGCGACGAACGCCCCCGCACCGAGCCCGGCAGCGGCGACGAGCAGCAGCGCCGTGAGGGCGAGCAGCGCGGTGACCCAGCCGGGGTTGCGCCGCGGCGGCGCCCCCTCGAGCGGCGGCGGCAGCTCGACGACAGGCTCCGGCGCAACCGGCGGGGGCGGGGGCGGGGGCGGCTTGCGCGCCTTCGGAGCCGGGTCCTGGCCCAGGTCCGCAACAGGCACAGCCCTGGGCGGTCGCGTCCCGGCCCTCGCCGGCGGCACCGCCGCAGCACCCGCGGGTACGGCGGAGGCGACGGCAGCACGCGCTCCCGCGCCCGTCTTCGTCACCGGCGCCTTCGCGGGAGCCTTCGCGGGAGCCTTCACGGGAGCCTCCTTCGCCGCGGCCTTCTTCGCGGCCGCCTTCGCGGGAGCCTTCGCGGGAACCTTCGTGCCGGGGGCGGCCTTGACGGCCGCCTTCGCGGGGGCCTTCACGGAGGCCTTCGCAGCCTTCTTCGCGACCTTCTTGGCCGGCTTCTTCGCAGGAGGTCGACGGACGGCGACGGGTTCCGGGCCGACCTCGGCCTGCAGGGCCGCGAGGCGCTCAGCCAGGCTCCCCGCAGGCGGAGGCGGAGGCGACGCGGGCTCGGCGTCCGCCCCTTCGAGCGCCTCCGGCTCGGGCTGCGGAGGCGGGCGGCGGCGCGTCGCCGGGCGCAGCCGGGACGGCCCGGGCGGCACGCGGATCAGGTCGTCGTCAGGCACGCAGGGGACGCTAACAGCCGGAAGCGGCACCGGACCCGCGAGGCCCGCGCCTCGCCGTACCGGGACTTGAAAAAGTTACCGACGGGTAGCATGCTGGCGTCACCGGCGAGTAGGCGCCGGGTTCCACACGTGTTCAGGGAGCCCCGAGGCATGGGTCACTACAAGAGCAACCTGCGCGACATCGAGTTCAACCTCTTCGAGGTCTTCGGTGCCGACAAGAACCTGGGCCAGGGGCCGTTCAGCAACCTCGACAAGGACTCCTCGCGCGACGTCCTCAAGGAGGTAGAGCGGCTCTGCACGCACGACCTCGCCGCGAGCTTCGTCGACGGCGACCGGATCCCGCCGGTGTTCGACAAGGAGACCGGCAGCGTCGCGCTGCCGCCGTCGTTCCTGAAGAGCTACGAGGCGTATCACGCCGGCGGCTGGGACAGGTTCTCGCTGTCGGAGGCCCTCGGCGGAATCGGCGCCCCGCCCTCGCTGGTGTGGGCGGTGTCGGAGATGATCCTCGGCGCCAACCCGGCCATCTACATGTACTCCGCCGGCCCGGCCTTCGCGCAGATCTTGCACAACAACGGCACGCCCGAGCAGAAGCGCTTCGCCGAGCTCGCCATCGAGCGGGGCTGGGGCGCCACCATGGTGCTCACCGAGCCCGACGCGGGCTCCGACGTCGGCGCCGGGCGCGCCACCGCGCACCCCCAGCCGGATGGCACCTGGCACATCGAGGGCGTGAAGCGCTTCATCACCAGCGCCGACTGGGACTGGCCGGAGAACATCTTCCACCTCGTCCTCGCGCGCCCGGTCGGCGTCGAGGGCAAGGGCGGGCCGGGCACGAAGGGCCTGTCGCTGTTCCTCGTGCCGAAGTTCCACGTCGACGTCGAGACCGGCGAGATCGGCGAGCGCAACGGCGCCTTCGTCACCAACGTCGAGCACAAGATGGGCCTGAAGGTCTCCTCCACCTGCGAGGTCACCTTCGGCGAGAAGATCCCGGCTGTCGGCACCCTGGTCGGTGACGTGCACGACGGCATCGCGCAGATGTTCCAGGTCATCGAGTACGCCCGGATGATGGTCGGCACCAAGGCCATCGCGACCCTGTCGACGGGCTACCTCAACTCCCTCGAATACGCCAAGATCCGCGTGCAGGGGGCCGACCTCACGCAGATGACGGACAAGACCGCACCGCGCGTGACCATCACGCACCACCCCGACGTGCGCCTCATGCTCATGCGCCAGAAGGCGTGGGCCGAGGGCATGCGCGCCCTCGTCCTCTACACCGCCACCATCCAGGACCAGGTCGAGATCTCCGCCCACGGCGGCCAGACCGACGACCTGCTCGTGCGCCTCAACGACCTGCTGCTGCCCATCGTCAAGGGCTACGGGTCGGAGAAGGCCTACGAGCTGCTCGCCACGTCGCTGCAGGTCTTCGGCGGCTCCGGCTTCACGCAGGACTACCCCATCGAGCAGTACATCCGCGACGCGAAGATCGACACCCTCTACGAGGGCACCACCACGATCCAGGGGATGGACCTGTTCTTCCGCAAGATCGTGCGGGACCAGGGCCAGGCGCTCGGCAAGCTGGCCGGCGAGATCACCGAGTTCGCCAAGTCCACCGGCAACGGTCTGGACAAGGAGCGCGAGCTCCTTGCGCAGGCCGTCGAGGACGTGCAGGGCATCATCGGCCACTGCGTCAACGAGCTCATGGCGTCGGTCGACGACCCCAGGAACATCTACAAGGTCGGGCTGAACACCACTCGGGCGCTGATGGCGCTGGGCGACCTCGTCGTCGGCTGGCTGCTGCTGCGCCAGGCCGACGTGGCGCAGGCCGCGCTGCCGACGGCCTCCGAGCGGGACAAGCACTTCTACGAGGGCAAGGTCGGGGCGGCCAAGTGGTTCGCGGCCAGCGTCTTCCCCTCGCTCACCTCGTCACTGGCGATCGCCCAGGCCGTCGACAGCTCCCTCATGGAGCTCGACGAGGCCGCGTTCTAGGCACCCGGAGCGACGCGGCGTGAACCGGGCCCGGGTCGGGGCGTGGTGCGGGATCGGCGCACCCGTGTCGTTTGTCGGGGGATGGCTGCTCGCCGGGGCGCGCGCCGACTCCTACAGCCCGGTGCACGACCACATCAGCGAGCTCGCCCAGGTCGGCGCGCCCACCCGCCCCCTCATGACGGCAGCACTGGTGGGCTTCGGCGTGCTCGCACCGGTGTGGGCAGGCACCCTCGGGCGCTCGCTGGCCGCTCCTGAGGTGCGGGCCGCGGTCACCGCCGCCGGGGTCACGACGCTCGGCGTCGCGGCGCTCCCGCTCGGGGGCGACGCGGGCGACGGCGCGCATGCCGTTGCCGCCGGCCTGGGCTACGCGGCCATGGCCCTCTCGCCGCTCCTCGCCGCGCGGCACCTCGAGGGCAGGACCCGCACGGTCGCCCTCGTGGTGGGGGCGGCGAGTGCCACGCTGCTCAGCGGGACCCTCCTGGGGCACGCCTCGGGAGCCCTGCAGCGCGCCGGGCTGGGAGTTGTGGACGCGTGGTTCCTGGCGATGGCCGTGCGCGAGCTCAGGCGCTGAGGGCAGGACTTCCCGGGCCGTACGGCGAACACTGGAGCATGCGACGTACCGTGCTCGCCCTGTCCTGCACCGCTGTGCTCGCGACCTCGGCGGTGGCCGCGCTCGCCGGCCCCAGCGCCGGCAAGGCCCCGGCGTTCGGCAAGCCGGTGCTGCTGACGATCGACAAGTACACCGGCGGCTACGAGCCGAGTGTCACCGTCGACCGGTTCAACAACGTCTACGTGACGGCGCACAAGCAGAACCACTCGCTGGTGGTGTCGCCCGACTCCCGCTCGGCGACCGGGGTCCGCAGCCAGTCATGGCTGTGGACGTCCAAGGACGGCAAGACGTTCACGGACATGAACGGCCTGACCCCGCTGCAGGAGCAGAACGCGGAGTTCGGCGACGAGGGCGAGGTCGCGCACGACGACACCGGTCACATGTACTTCGTCGACACCAACGTCGCGGACAACTCCTTCAGCAGGTACAAGGCGACCGGCAACGGGCAGGTCGCGCTCGAGACCACCCGCCCGGTCGGGCCCTTCGGCGAGCCGGTCGACGACCGCCCGTGGATCACCGCCCACGGCGACGGCGTCGTCATGTACATCGGCAACCAGGGCGACAAGGTCAGCTACCCGGTCGGCAGGCGCGGCGACGGCGACGCCTACGGCCCGGGCCGGTACACGGTGTACATGTCGTACGACCACGGCGACACGTTCGACCCGCTGGGGATCACCCTGAACGACTCGGGCTGGTGCCGGCCCGCGGCCGACCACCGCAAGGGGTCGAAGGACCTGTACGTGGTGTGCACGAACGACGGCGGCGCCAACTACGTGCAGGACGAGCCAGGCGACCCGGGGTTCGAGAAGGGCACGTTGTGGGCCTACTCCAGCCACGACGACGGCAAGACCTGGACCCGCTCGCGGATGGGGACGTACGACGCGCGCGACGGCATCTCGACGTACCCGTCAGTGTCGGTCGGCAAGGACGGCAGGCTCTACGCCCTCTACAACCACTCCACGACGCGGCACACGCAGATCCTCCCCGAGAACGTGCCGGATCCCGTGACGGGCATCGACGACCCGGTGGACTCGCGGCTGTGGCTCTACTCCTCGACGAACAGGGGCCGCAGCTGGACCGGCCGTGACGTCACCCCGCGCAAGGGCATCATCCGCTACAGCTGGGTCGACGTGGCGAACGACGGCACCCTCGGGATCGCGTACTACTACCGCCAGACGTTGCGCGACGACTGGTACGTCTGGGCGGCCACGGCCAAGCCGGGCAAGCCCTTCGCCGCCGCGAAGGTGAGCACGACGAAGATCGCGAGCAAGGACTACGGGTCGGCCTTCGGCGACTTCTTCGAGATCGCCTTCGGCCCTGACAACAAGCTCAACGTCGTGTGGACCCTGCAGAACGAGGACCTGCTCGCCGAGGGCCTGAACACCGACATCTACTACGCCAAGCAGAAGTAGCCGTCAGCGGAACCGCTATCGCCGGCGGGCGAGGTGCGGGCGCCGCGCGGCGGGGTCCCGGCCGAGAAGGGCGACGCAGACGAGGGCCAGCCCGAGCAGGCCCAGCCAGCGCGCCCGCTCGTCCGGCCAGCCGGCGCTGCCTGGCTCGGCGCGCAGGAACGTCAGGGGCGCAGGGAGCTTGATGAGGACGACCAGGCTGATGAGGAGGGCGGGCAGCGGGACGACGAGGACCGGGTCGCCATCGCGGCCGAACCAGGCGACCAGGGCGAGCAGCAGTCCCCCGAGCGCCACCGACTCCAGGAGCAGCGCCGCGGCGTGCAGCTGCTGACCGTCCGGTACAGCCGCGCACCCCAGCCCGAAGCCCACCAGCGCGAGCACGACCGTGATGAGCCCGCGCCCCCGGCGTACGGCGGGCAGGCCCACCGGCGCGGAGGCGGTCATGGCGTGCACCCGGTCGTCCCAGCTCATCGCGACGGCGACCGCGAGTGCCAGGCCCAGCACCCGCAGGCGCACCACGGACGCGTCGTCCTTGCCCAGCCAGGCGATCCACACCGGGCCGAGCAGGACGAGCAGGAGGACCACCCGCACGGCCGGGTGCCGCAGGGCCGTGCGTGCAGGTGGGAGCTGCAGCAGCGTCACGGCAGCGCCAGCACGCCCGCGACCACGGTGCCGACACCGAAGGCCGTGCCCGCGAGCAGGAGCGGACGCCTCCGTCCCGGCGTCGTCATCAGTGCCGCGACGGCCCCCAGCCCGCACAGGCCGAGCAGGTAGGCGTTGTGCCAGCCGAAGCTGCCCGGCTCCACGACGACCCGCCCGTCCTCGTGGTACTCGATCCAGTCGATGACCGGAGCGAGCATCGCCAGGTCGAGGTTGGCCGAGAAGACGCCCACCCAGGTGATCCCGAGGATCATCGTGAGCGGTGCCGCCACCCACGCCGGAACGAGGCGGGCGGCGATCAGGCCGAGCAGGCCACCCCCGATGAGCATGAGCGGGACCTGCGCGAGCTCCCACGCGTCCGGCATCAGGGCCGCGTAGGACTCCGGCGCGCTGTGCCCCCACCGGCGCACGGCCGCCAGGCCGTACTCGAGCAGCCCCGCGCAGAGCAGCAGCACGATCCACGACGAGACAGGTGCCCGCTCACCACGAGGTGTGACCCCGACGATCTCCTCGCCTCGGTCCCGGCCCGCGAGCGAGGCGACGAGGACGATCGCCAGGACGCCGACGAACGCCCACGCGAAGCCGACGGTGCTGTTCACCCCGTCGTACGCACCACGGGGGAGCCGGTCCGTGACGAGACGCCAGAGGACGTAGGCGACGAACAGCGTCGTCGGGCGCAGCAGCAGCCGGCGCGCGTCGACCCCGGCAAGGGCGACAGGCACGGGTACGGCGAGCCGCGTGCCCGGAGGTGTCCACCCGTGCCGTGCCCACCACCTGCGCACCCGGAGGTCCGGGCGGGCGCGCTCGAACAGGACACCCAGGACCAGCACCGAGATCTCCACGTCACACCCCCACCGGCTGCAGCGCCTTCGCGCCGACCAGGACGAGGTAGGCGTCCTCGACGGTGGGTTCGACAAGGTCGGCACCAGCGGGCGGGGTGCCGATCTGCCGGGTCGAGCCGTCGCCGGCCACCCAGGCCAGCTCGGCTCCGGCCTCGCGGACCTCGCTGCGCCACACCCGCCCACGGGCACTGGCCGCCAAATCGGCGGGTGACCCGCGGAACAGCACCTTGCCCTCGTTGACGACGACCACGTCCCGGCACAGCGCGGCGACGTCGTCCGTCTGGTGAGTCGACAGCAGCACGGTGCGCGAGGGGTCGTTGCTCACCAGCTCGCGGAACCGCAACCGCTGCTGCGGGTCGAGCCCCACGGCGGGCTCGTCGAGGACGAGGAGCTCCGGGGAGCCGAGGAAGGCCGTCGCGAGCCCGAGCCGGCGGCGCATCCCGCCGGACAGCGACCTCACCCGCGTGTACGCCTGGTCCGAGAGGTCCACGAGCTCCAGGACGCGATCCACCTCCTCGCGACGGGCCCGCCTCTCCCGGTGCTCCTTCAGGACGGCGATGTAGTCGACGAACTCCCTGACGGAGAAGCCGTTGTAGGCACCGACGTCCTGCGGCAGGTAGCCCAGCCGCCGCCGGATCTCGATGCGGTCCTTTGCGTCGCCAGGATCTCGTCCGAGGACCCGCACGGTGCCGCTGTCGGCGGCGAGCACGGTGGCAACGATGCGCAGCAGGGTTGTCTTGCCCGCACCGTTGGGCCCGAGGAGTCCCGTGACGCCACCTCCGACATCCAGGCTCAGCCCGTCGAGCGCCGTCGTGCGCCCAAAGCTCTTGCGGACCTCGTTCACCTGCAGACTCATGCGATTCCCCTCGTGTCGATCCGGTGCCACTGGTGGACCACTGCCGCGAACGCGACAGCGGCGAGGAGCGCCCACACGACCTGGGCGGCGGCCTCGGCGAGCCAGTCGACGTCGATCCCCCTGGTCTCGAGCGTGGAGATGACGAGCAACCACCCGACGGCCACACCCCCGGCTGCGTACCCGGCGCCGAGACGTGGGGCGAGGCTGAGGACGACCAGTGTCAGCGCGACGCTCGGCAGCAGCCACACGACGCGCGCGAGGTCTTGCTGAGGGATCGCCAGCGACGCGAGGGCGATCGCGACCAGCGATGTCGTACCGACAGCCAGGCTGCGGGCGAGCAGCAGCCTGGTCGTGCGGTACGGCGTCGCCGAGACCAGCGCGAACGCCGCGTCCAGCGCCGGTGCGTAGGCGGCAGCCGTCGCGCCGAGCGGGACGAGCGGGGCGAGCGCCAGGAACACGGCGGTCGGGTCCTGCGTGTTGCCGAGAGCCAGCAGGCCGAGAGCGGCCGCACCCAGTACGGCGAGCCACCAGGCTCGGCGCATGCTCGGTGCGGCCAGCAGCGCGCGGGCGTCGCACTCGTCGACGCCGAGGCGCACGAGGAACCGCTCGGTCCGAGGTCGCGCGATCTCGTCGAGGCGGTCGTCGAGTGCCTCCTTCACCTGGACGAGACGGCGCGGCTCCACCGCGTGCCCGATCTGCGCGCGGCAGTCGGCGCAGTTGAGCAGGTGTGCCTCCACCGAGCCCGCCGACAGGCCCGGGAGCCCCCCGTCGACGTAGGACTGCAGCAGCTCCTCGCCAGGGTGCCAAGACGTCGGGGGTGTCATGCCAGCTCCTCTCGCAGGGCTGCCTTCGCCCGCATGACGCGGGTCTTCACGGTCCCGGCGGGAATGCCGAGCAGCCGGCCGGCCTCCTTGGTGGTGAGCCCGTCGAGCACGGTCGCCTGCAGCACCGCGCGCAGCTCCGGCGACAGACGTGCCACGGCCGTTCCGACATCTCCGTGCTCGACGCCGAGAAGGACCAGGTCCTCGGCGCTGACGACGACCTCGTCATGCACGTCTCGGAGGGCGACCGTGGCCCGGGGACGACGGCGCAGCGCGTCGACCAAGCGACGCACCCCGATCCCCCAGATCCAGGCAGCAGGCTCGCCGCGACCGTCCCAGCGCCGGGCGCCCTTCCACACAGCGAGGAACGTGTCCTGCACGACCTCGTCGACGAGGCCCTGGTCGTTGCAGCGTCGCGAGAGCCGCAGCACCAGCCACGGGGCGTGCCGGTCGTACAGCCGGCGCAGTGCCTCCCGGTCTCCCGCAGCGACGGCGCGCAGCAGCGTCACGTCGTCCCTCACGAGCTCGGTCATCGCTGCCCCCACGCCCACTCTGTCGCAGCGAGCCGCCTCAGCGGTTCACGGCTGCTCGTCACTGCGGCGCGTGCGCATGCGGCACAGGACCTCCGCGAGGGCGGGATGGGCGGCCTCCACGGCGTCGACCGGGAGCGTCGGAAGAGTCTGCTCGACCCTGTCTCCACGCAGGAGCACCACCGGCGGCATGCGTTCCACGAGCCGGATGAGGAGCATCCCGTAGCGCCCGACGGAGATGTCGCGCAGGTTCTCACGCGCCTCCTCGAAGGTGGCGTCCCAGAAGGAGACCCGACCACGCGTCGTCGAGAGCACCATGCCCTTGGTGAGCCACGACTGCGCTGCGCCGTCGAAGAGCACGCAGATCGCCGGGACGTCCTGCGGGAACGCCAGGCCGTGAAGCGCGAGCGCGGTGGCGCCGTCGAAGGCCCAGGTGATGACGCCCGTGTCGTGCCCGACGGTGCCGTCTTCGCTCTCGACCCCCCAGCGCTGCTCCGCACCCGCCTTGCTCACCACCGCCGCGAGCGCGGCGTGGTCTACCACGCACGTCCCGGCCAGGACCTCGTCGACCCGAGCGTCGAGGTCGGCAAGGAGGGGCTCAAGGGCCGCGCGCACCTGCAGGCCTGCCGCCGCGAGCACCCGGGTCAGCGACGAGACCGACGGCGACATCCTCCCGCACGCCCAGGCGCTGACAACCGACGGCGAGGTCCCGGCCCGTCGGGCCAGCTCCCCTTGCGACACCTGGGCTCGCTCACAGGCCTCCACCAGCAGCTCGCGCACATCCATGGGCGGATGGTGCATCGCCGACGGGCCGTGCTCGGCCGCGTGCGGGTCGGCGGTGGACGGCCAGAACGTCGGGGCACTATCGGCTCGCCACCAGCGCCGGTCACGGGATGTCCTGCGCAAGGCGTGTCGGGATCCCGTTACGCGTTCGCGAATACCGACACACGTATGCATGAGGACACCCCGCGGGGATCCCTTGCGGGGGGTCAGTTGCGCCGGTGCATCGCCCAGAGGACGGCCGAGGCCACCGGCACGAGCTCGGGGCAGCCGGCCCCGGTCACCCACGGTCTCAACTGCCGTGGGTGGGCGAGCAGCTGGGCCCAGGCCGGGAGGTCGATGCCCACGAGCAGGGACGGCTGCAGCGCCTTGTGCAAGGCGGGGAAGGTGTTGCCTGATCCGCAGCCGAGCTCCAGGACGCGACCGCCCCGAGGCACGGGAAGCAAGGCGCACAGCACGGGCACCTCGAGCCGACGCTGCAGCACGTCGGGCAGCTGCCACGTCGATGCCGTCATGACGTCGATCTCACAGCCCGTTGAGGACGAGAACCAGCTCCGTCGGTCCACCCGTGACGAGCCGGACGGGAATGCCCCAGTCCTGCCGGGTCACGTGGCAGGCGGGTGACGCGGCATCGACGTCGCAGGAGGCGGCGCTCGCTGCGACGTGCAGGACGCCCTCCTCACCCTCGAGCACCAGGTCGCGCGTGAGGTCAGTGCTGAGGCCATCGCCACCGACGACGAGAGGGCCACTGACCGTGAGCCTGGTCGGAGGTCCGTAGCTGTCGTCGAGCTTCTGGCCCGGCGGCGGGGTGAAGACGACGTGAAGCGTCACCCGACCCGGCCCGAGGACCGTCTCGGGACGCTGGGTGCGGTGCGCGACCCCCTCGACCTGCAACGCCTCGGTCGGCAGCAGGACCCTGGTCACCCGGTGGGCGGCCGACTCGACCACCAACAGGTGCTCGCCGTCCACGACTGCGTCGCTGGGCTCCGCGAGCCCGGCCAGGAGGGTGCTCACGGTGTCCGTCGCCGGGTCGTACCGGCGTACGGCGCCGTTGTAGGTGTCGCAGACGGCCACGCTGCCGTCCGGCAGGACGGCGACGCCCAGCGGGTGCTGCAGCAGCGCGCCGACGGCGGCCCCGTCGCGGTGCCCGAAGTCGAAAAGACCCGTTCCGACGGCAGTCCCGACCTCGCCGGCGCGGTAGGCGCGCAGAGCGCTCGTCTCCGCGTCGACGAACCAGAGGCGATCGAGGCCGGCGGCGAGCCCGCTCGGCTGCGCCAGGTAGGCGGACAGGGCCGGTCCGTCCCGGAGCCCCTCACCGGTCGTCCCGGCGAGCACCCGCACAAGCCCTTCCCGCAGGGCGTGCAGCTGGTGCGTGCCCGCCATGGCGATGACGACCTCGTCCTCCCACACGCCGATGTCCCAGGGAGTGCTCAGGTTCACCTGCAGCGCCGGCCCCGACGTCGCGTCGCCCGGGCGCCAGACCTGCCCGGTGCCGGCGACGATCTCGAGGTCCCCGCTCTCGACGTCGAGGCCGACCACGGTGTGATGGCCGGTGTCTGCGACGAGCACGCGCCCGTCGTGCAGGCACAAGCCCTGAGGTTGCAGGAACCCGGGGAAGCGGCGCGTGACCACCTCGCCGTCGAGGATCACGACGCTGTCGTGGGAGGAGTCGGAGACCAGCAGCCTGCCGTCGGGCAGCAGCAGCGCCTTGCCCGGGAAGGACAGCTCCGACACCGAGGGCGGCGGCGGGACGTAAGGGCTGTCGCCAGGGCGGAGGGTGCCCTTCGCGCCGTGCTCGGCGACGAGCTCTGTGAGGAGTTTGCCGATCCCCTCCGCGTGGCCCTCACCGGAGGACACGTGAACGATGTAGCCCTCGGGGTCGACCAGCACGAGCGTCGGCCACGCGCGGACGGCGTACTGCTTCCAGGTGGTCAGGTCGGGGTCGTCCAGGACGGGGTGGTGCACGCCGTACCTCTCGACGGCCGCGACCACGGCGTCGTGGTCCGCCTCGTGCAGGAACTTCGGTGAGTGCACGCCGATCACCGTGAGCACGTCCGCGAACTGGTGCTCGAGAACCCGCAGCTCCTCGAGCACGTGCAGGCAGTTCACGCAGCAGAAGGTCCAGAAGTCGAGGAGCACGAACCGGCCACGCAGCCCTGCGAGGGACAGTGGCGCGTCCGTGCCGATCCACCCGCCGCGTCCGACGAGCTCCGGTGCCCGGACGCGTGCGCTGCGAGTGGTCACGCGACTCACCCTAGGGACAGACTCTGCCCGTGGATCCTGTGGCCTCCCCGCTGGTCGGGCGCGATCACGCGCTCGCCGCGCTCGCCGCGCTGCTGGACGAGGCGCGCCTGGGGCGTGGCCGGCTCGTGCTCGTGACGGGTGAGGCCGGCATCGGGAAGACGCGGCTCGCGGAGGAGCTGGTCCGGCGGGCTGACGGCTTCACCCGCCACTGGGCGTGGTGCCGCAGCGACCAGAGCTCGGGGTCGCTGCGCACCTGGTCCACGGTGGTGCGGGCGCTCACGGCGACACACCCGGCCGTGGCCGAGCTGGCCGAGCAGACTCCACTGCTTCGCAGCCTGGTGGCCGGCTCCGGTGCGGGGGAGGTGCACCCCGAGGCCGGCCGCGGGGCCCTCGCTCAGGACGTCGCGCAGGCGCTCCGGCTCGCAGGGGACGGGCCGCTCCTGATCGTGCTGGACGACGCCCACGACGCCGAGGCCTCCACACTGCGCGTGCTGCTCGACGTCAGCCCCGAGCTGCGGAGCCTGCCTATCGTCGTCCTCGCCACCGCCCGGGACACCGGCTGGGAGGGGCGTGAGGACCTGCGGGCGCAGCTGCTCCGGCAGGGCAGCCGGATCGCGCTGACGGCACTGTCGCCGGACGAGGTGCGCGACCTCGTGCCCGGCGCCGACGACCGCCTCATCGCGCGGACCGGTGGCAACCCGCTGCTCGTGACCGAGCTCGCCCGAGCCGCCGAGGACGTGCCGACCAGTCTCCGGAGCATGGTGACAGCCCGAACCCGGTCCCTCAGCGTCACGGGACGGGACGTGCTCACGGCTGCGGCGGTGCTGGGCCCGCGGTTCCGCTTCGACGTCCTCGCGAACGTCGTCGGTGTACCGCTGGACGACCTCGGCGCGCACCTCGTGGAGGACCTCGTCGTCTCCACCTCCCCAGGGGAGGCGCGGTTCACCCACGAGCTGCTCCGCGACGCGGTGTACGAGGGGATCGCGTACGGCGAGCGCGCGCAGTGGCACGCCCGGGCCGGCGTGGTCCTGGACGGCCTGCTGACCCGAGGGCGCATGGTCGCCGCCGCGGAGGTGGCCGCGCACCTGCTGCTCGCCGGCCCGGAGCACGCGACCCTGGCAGTGGAGCGCTGCCTCGACGCGGCGGCGGCAGCGGAGCGCATGCAGGCCTTCGAGGACGCCGTCCACTGGCACGACCGGGCTCTGGACCTGCTCGAGACCCCGGCCGACCGTGCCGAGCAGCTCGTCCGCCGGGCTCGCGCGCGCCGAGGCTGCGGCGACACCAGCGGTGCCCGTGAGGACCTGATCACGGCGGGATCCCTTGCGCAGCAGGCAGTCCGGCCCGACCTCCTCGCCCTCGCCGCTCTCGGCCTCGGGTCCGGTCCAGGAGGCTTCGAGGTCGATCAGCAGGACGCAGCCCAGCTGGACCTGCTCGAGCACGCGCTCGTGGCTCTGCCTACGGACGCCCTCGCGCTGAGGGCCCAGGTCATGGCGCGCCTGTCCGTCGCGAGAGCCCGCGTCGACACGTTCGACCAGGTGACCGCCGTGGCGCGGCGCGCGGTCGACCTGGCCCGGGAGAGCGGAGACGATCTCGCGACCGCAGCCTGCCTGGCCGCGCTGTGCGACGCCATCAGCGGACCCGGCGACGTGCTCGAGCGGCTCGCTGTGGCGACGGAGGTGGTCGAGCTCGCGGTCGCCGGCGCCGACGGCGACCTGGAGCTGCTCGGCAGGCGGCTGCGCGTCGTCGCACTGACCGAGCTCGGCCGGCGCGAGGAGTGCGAGCGAGAGGTTGTCACCTACGGACTGCGGGCCGAACAGGTCCGGCACCCGCTTTACCGCTGGTACCCACCGCTGTGGCGAAGCATGTGGGCACTGGCGGAGGGCAGGTACGACGAGAGCGAGGCTCTCCTCGACGAGTCGCTGAAGATCGGGGAGGGCAGCGCCAACGCCGAGCTGCTCAACACGGTGGGACGGCTCTGGCTGCACGCGGGCAGGAGGGACGAGGCCGGCCTGCGGCAGCTCGAGCAGCTGCTGGACTCCGTGGAGCTCCCCGACCTGTGGGTGAACGTCAGCCGTGCACTGCTCGCGGCTGAGCTCGGTGACCTCCCGCGAGCCCGCGCGCACCTCGACCTCGTCGCGCCCCGCCTCGACGAGTTCCCCATCGACTCCGAGTGGCTCCCGACCATGGCGCAGATCGCCCTGGTCGTTGCGGCGCTGGGTGGCCATCCCGTCGCGGGACGGGTCTACGCCTTGCTCGCGCCGTACGCCGAGCTGTGGCCGGTCGAGGGCATCGGTGCCGCCCTGCACGCGCCCGTGCACGCCTCGCTCGCGCGGCTCTCACCCGATGCAGCCACCGCGGAGCCGCACCGCGCACGGGCGGAGGAGATGGTGCGCGCGATCGGCGCGCTCGGACTGCTGCGCGAGCTCTCCACAGCGCGAGCTTCGGAGCCCGCCCCCGCGCCGGTCGCCTCCCTCGTCCGGGAGGGGGACGTCTGGGCCTTCGGCTGGCGGGGCCGGGAGACGCGGGTCCGCGACAGCAAGGGGCTGCGCGACCTCGCAACCCTCCTGCGATGCCCTGGCGTCGAGGTCGCCGCGCTCGACCTGTACGGCGGTCCGACCGAGCACGACACCGGCGAGATCCTCGACGGGGCGGCCCGGGAGGCCTACAAGCGCCGACTCCGTGAGCTCGAGGACGCCGACTCGCTGTCCGAGACCGAGGCCACCGAGCGCGCCCTGCTGCTGGAGCAGCTCAGCGCCGCGTACGGGCTCGGGGGCCGAGTCCGCCGTACCGGCTCGTCGTCGGAGAAGGCACGCTCAGCGGTGACGGCACGCGTGCGGGACGCCGTGAAGCGGGTGGCAGCCGCGGACCCCGAGCTGGGCCGGCACCTGACCCACAGCGTGCGCACCGGCACCTTCTGCTCCTACTCGCCGGAGACGCCGGTCCGGTGGCACCTCACACCGTGAGCCGTGCTCTCACGCCTGCTCGGTGACGGACTCAACCGACCTGAGGAGCAGCAATGGACAGCAAGGCAGGTGCGTGATGCACCTCTACCAGTACGCCTTCCGCGGTGACCCGCAGCAGCTGCTCACCTCGTGGGACCAGGCACTCGCCGAGCTCGGACGGGAGAACGCCATCCTGCACGTCGCCGCGATCCACCCCGACGGCCTCACGGTCCTTGACGCCTGCCCCACGGAGGCCGACTTCCAGGGGTGGATCACCGGCGACGACTGGCGCCGGGTGAAGGCGGAGCTGGGCGGCGACGTCGTCGTCACCCCGCTGGGCGAGGTGCGCACTGCCGTCGCCCGCGAGGGCGTCGTCGACATCGTCCGCCCGCACGTGCACAGCTGACCCGGCCGTCCACCCGACCTTTGCCACGAATGCGGACGAGCGCGGCGAACGACGTTCCATGTCACCCTTCCGGGTCTTCGGTCGCTGCCCGACCGGTCGACACCGACCACATGGGACCGTCCTCGACGATGCGCACCGACGCCTGGCTGGCGCGGTTCGGCGACGACGTGCCCGCTTTCGCCCACGTCCTGCGGGCCGCTGCCGGGCGCGGTTCCTCACCGGTGCTCCGCGAGGCGGCCGAGGCGCTCGGCGTGCTGCGGGCCCAGCAGGGGCACGCGGTGGCCGGTCTCACCGAGGACCTGCTCGCCCTGCGACTTCTCGGCGGCACCGAGGTCGTCGACGAGGCGCTGCAGCTGGCCATCTCGGCGTACGTGGACGAGCTCACCGCGCTCCTCACCTCGCGGGGGACGCGCGACCCGCTCACCGGGCTGCCTAACCGCGCGGCCTTCGACGAGGCGATGGCGCACGAGCTGGCAGGGGCGGCGCGTGGGCCCGGTCCGGCACTTCTCCTGATCGACCTCGACAAGTTCAAGCAGGTCAACGACTCCGACGGTCACCTCGCCGGCGACGCGGTGCTGGCGGCCGTCGCGGGGCTGCTGCTCGCGCACGTGCGGCCCTCCGACGTCACCTGCAGGCTCGGCGGGGACGAGTTCGCCGTCGTGCTCCCGGGCACAGGGACGGCGCGCGCGCTGCAGGTCGCGCGCCGCGTCCTGAGCGCGTCCCGCAAGGCTCCCGGCCTGTCGAGCCAGAACGCTCGCGTCACCCTCAGCATCGGCGTCGGCTGGCTGTCATCCCCGACGACCGCTGCTGAGCTGGTCGCCGCGGCGGACACCGCGATGTACGCCGTGAAGGTCGCCGGAGGGGACGACGTGCGCGCCGGCGGCTCATGACGGGGCTGCTGCGCGCGCCGGTGTCCGGCGACACCCTCCTGTCGCGCCGCTCACGGCTCGGGGACCGGGGAGCGGCATCGCGACTGGCAGCGCGTCACCTCGAGCGCGTCACGGAGCTGAGTGCCGTCGTCGGCGGCGGCCCGGAGCGGGGGGCCGCCCTGGCCCAGCCCGGGTTCGCCCTCGCGTTGCGCGGCACCGGGTCCTTCGACGACGCGCTCATCAGCGCCTTCGCACGACTGGCGGCGACCACGGACGACCCTGACGGTGCGCGCGGCCGGTTGCTCGCGCTGCTCGTCGAGGTGGAGCACCGCTCGCTGGACGAGGTAGCCGCGCTGCTCGGCCTCGGGCCCGAGGCCGCACACCACCTGCTGCCCTCGGCACGCACCAGCGCCGGTGTGCCGCCGCGGTCCCGGCACTGCCGCGGCTGGGGACTCGTCGCACGACACGGTCTCACGCCTGCCGAGCGCCATGCCGGCCAGGACCACCTGGCCCTGTGCCGGCGCTGCCGGGACCGGTTCGCCGAGCTGGAGCGGACCCGCGCGCAGCTCGTCGGCGGCACCGCAGGGCTCGCCGTCGGGCTCACGTCGACCCACCTCCTCGGGGGAGCCGGCGCCGGCTTCGCAGGCAGCGGCCTGGGCGCCGTCCTGGGCTCTAAGGCGGTGGCCGGCCTGGTCGCCGTCGTCGGCGGTGCTGTCCTGGTGACCGGGGGGGCCGCCGCCGTGGTGCAGCAGCCGAGCCAGGAGGCCGGCTACGGACCTGCCGTCGTGTCGCCCGCTCCTCAGCCCGCGGGGCCGCAGTCCTGCACGACCTGCCCGGCGCCGAGGTCGGCGCCGACGGGCACGATGCTCCCGCCGCTGCCGACCGTCACGGTTCCGGTGACCGTGCCCCCGGTCGTCCTGCAGCCGCCGACAGTGCCCCTGCCCGTGCCCCTGCCGGCGCTTCGCGTGCCGCTGCCGGCGCTGCCGACCCTTCCCGAGCCGCGGCTGCCCCTGCCACCGCTCCCCCTGCCGGCGCTGCCGCTCCCGACTCAGCTGCCGGTCATCCCCTAGGAGTCAGCCCCAGGCGAGGGCGAGCGCCGGCTCGGACAGGACCCGGCCGATGTCGGCGAGGAACTGCGACCCGAGCTGCCCGTCGACGTGCCGGTGGTCGAACGACAGCGCGAGCGTCGTCACCTGCCGTACGACGACCTCCCCGTCCACGACCCACGGCGTCGGCCGCACCGCCCCGAACGCGAGGATCACCGACTCACCAGGGTTGATGATCGGCGTGCCCGTGTCGATGCCGAACACACCGACGTTCGTGATCGTGATGGTGCCGTTCTGCATGTCCGCCGGACTCGTCTTCCCGGCCCGCGCGGTCTCGGTCAGCAGCTGCAGCGCCCGCGCGAGGTCGGGCAGCGAGAGCTGGTCGGCGTCCTTGATGTTGGGCACCACGAGGCCGCGCGGGGTAGCCGCGGCGATGCCCAGGTGCACGTAGTCCTTCACGACGACCTCGGAGTCGGTGAAGGTGCTGTTCACCTCCGGGTTCCGCCGTACGGCGAGGAGCAGGGCCTTCGCGACCAGCAGCAGCGGCGTCACCTTGACGTCGGCCAGCTCGGGCAGCTGCCGAAGCCGCTGCACGAGCTCCATCGACGGGGTCATGTCGAGGGTGAGGAACTCCGTGACGTGCGGGGCGGTGAAGGCGCTCTCGGCCATCGCCTGAGCCATCACCTTGCGCACGCCCTTCACCGGGATGCGCCGCTCCCGGCTCCCGTCGAAGACCGCGAGCCGCACCGGCGTGGTGCCGGCTGCGGCGCCCTCGACGTCGGCCCGCGTGATGACTCCACCATCACCCGTTCCGGCGACGCTCGCGAGGTCGACCCCCAGCTCCTTGGCGAGCTTGCGGACAGGTGGCTTCGCCAGCACGCTCACGTCCCCGGCCGAGTGCGCAGCGGCCAGGCCCACCGCGGCGGCCGAGACCCGCGCGGCGGTGGCGGGCGGCGGTGGTGGCTCCGCGGCAGGCGTGGGCGACGGCACGTCGACGCGGGGCCGGCGCGTCGCGGCACCGGACTTCGGTCCGTACCCGACCAGCGTTGCCGTCCGGCCGTTGGGGCCCACCTCGCCGATGAGCGCGCCCTCCCCCGGGCCGAACGCGTCGGCCGTCGCGGCCTCCGCGGGCGCCGCCTCAGGCAGCGGACCGGAGCCAGGGTCGGTGTCGAAGCTGATGAGCACCGACCCGACGTCCACCGTCGCCCCCGGCTCGGCGTGCAGCCGGGTCACGACGCCGGCGAAAGGCGACGGCACCTCGACGGCGGCCTTGGCGGTCTCCACCTCGACGATGGGCTGGTTGAGGGTGACCGTGTCGCCCACTTTGACCAGCCACTGCAGGATCTCGCCCTCGGTGAGGCCCTCACCGAGGTCGGGCAGCTTGAAGTCGCGGAGCCTGCTCATCAGTAGGCCAGCGAGCGGTCGACGGAGTGGAGCACGCGGTCGAGGTCAGGGAGGTACTCCTCCTCCAGCCGCGACGGCGGGTACGGCGTGTCGTAGCCGGTGACGCGCAGCACCGGGGCCTCCATCTCGTAGTACAGGTCCTCGGACAGGCGGGCGGCGAGCTCCGCGCCGAGGCCGACGTTCGAGGGCGCCTCGTGGACGACGACGCAGCGCTTGGTCTTGCGGACCGAGGCCGTCACCGCGCCGAAGTCCAGCGGGGAGAGCGTCCTGAGGTCGACGACCTCCAGCGACCGGCCCTCCTCAGCTGCCGCGGCTGATGCATCGAGGCAGGTCTTCACCATGGGCCCGTAGGCGAGCAGCGTGAGGTCGGTGCCCTCGCGCACCACCCGCGCCTGCCACAAGGGGTCTGGCGTGGCCGCTGTGTCCACCTCGCCCTTCTCCCAGTAGCGGCGCTTGGGCTCGAAGAACACCACCGGGTCGTTCGAGGCGATGGCCTGCTGGATCATGAAGTACGCGTCGGTCGGGTTGGAGCAGGCGACGACCTTCAGCCCTGCTGTGTGCGCGAAGTACGCCTCTGGCGACTCGCTGTGGTGCTCCACCGCGCCGATGCCACCGCCGAAGGGGATGCGGATGACGATGGGCATCTTCACGCTCCCCTTGGAGCGGGCGTGCATCTTCGCCAGCTGGCTGACGATCTGGTCGTACGCCGGGTAGACGAACCCGTCGAACTGGATCTCGCAGACAGGGCGGTAGCCGCGGATGGCCAGCCCGATCGCCGTACCGACGATGCCGGACTCCGCGAGCGGGGTGTCCATGACGCGGGCTTCGCCGAAGTCCTTCTGCAGGCCGTCGGTGACCCGGAAGACGCCACCGAGCTTGCCGACGTCCTCACCCATGACGATGACCTTGTCGTCGCGCTCCATCGCCGCTCGCAAGCCCTCGTTGAGCGCCTTCGCGATCGTCAGCTGCGCCATCAGTGCCCCCCTCCAGCGAACCCGGCGAGGTAGGTGCCGAGCGCCTCCTTCTGCTCGAGGAGGAGCGTCGTCGGCTCGTCGTACACGTTCTCGAACAGGAACAGCGGGTCGGGATCGGGCATCGACAGGCAGCCCTCCCGGATCCGCGCGGCGAGCGCGTCGGCGTCCGCCTCGACCGAGTCCACGAAGTCGGCGTCGGCGAGCTGCTGCTTGAACAGGAAGGACCGCATCCGCTCGACCGGGTCCTTGAGCTTCCACGCCTCGAGCTCGCTGGAGAGGCGGTAGCGGGTGGGGTCGTCAGAGGTGGTGTGCGCACCCATGCGGTAGGTGTAGGCCTCCACCAGGGTCGGCCCCTGACCCGTCCGTGCAGCGTCCAGCGCCGCGCGGGTGACGGCGTAGCTCGCGAGCACGTCGTTGCCGTCGACCCGCACGCCGGGGAAGCCGAAGCCCTCCGCCCGGCGGTAGAGCGGGATCCGCGTCTGGTGGTCGGTCGGCGTGGAGATGCCCCACTGGTTGTTCTGGCAGAAGAAGACGACCGGCGCGTTGTAGACGCTGGCCCACACGAACGCCTCGTTGACGTCGCCCTGGCTGGAGGCGCCGTCGCCGAAGTACGCGATCACCGCTTCGCCCGTCTCCGGGTCGCCGACCGCGCCGTCCTTCGTGATGCCCATCGCGTACCCCGTGGCGTGCAGGGTCTGCGATCCGATGACGATCGTGTAGAGGTTGAAGCGCTTCTCCTGCGGGTCCCAGCCGCCGTTGCTCACGCCGCGGAAGAGCCCCAGCAGCTTGAGCGGGTCGACGTCGCGGCACCACGCCACCCCGTGCTCCCGGTACGTCGGGAACGCGAAGTCCTGAGGCCTCATTGCCCGGCCCGACCCGACCTGGGCCGCCTCCTGGCCCAGCAGTGCGGCCCAGATGCCCAGCTCGCCCTGTCGCTGCAGGGCGGTCGCCTCGACGTCGATGCGCCGGACGAGCACGAGGTCGCGGTAGAAGGCGAGGTACTCGTCGTCGGTCAGGTCGACGTCGTAGTCGGGGTGGTGCACGCGCTCACCCTCGGGGGTGAGCAGCTGCACGAGGGGGGTGTCGCTCTCCGCAACTGGCACTGGGGCTCCTTGTGGGCGTCCGCTGCGGTCATCCTGGCACGCGCTGTGACCTGCGTCTCACCCTTGGCCGCTCAGCGCTTGAGCTGGCCCAGGTGCTTGCCGTTGTCGTCCGGGTGCGCGCGACGCTCACCACGTCCGCGCTGCTCTGCGTTGCGCCCCTGCACCAGCGGCTCCAGCACCGGCGGCTCCAGCACCGGCGGCTCCAGCACGGGCGGCTCCACCACCGGCGGCTCCACGACGGGGGGATCGACGACGGGCGGCTCCACGACTGTCGCCTCGGGCGGTGCAACGGGGGCGGGGACCTCGGGCACCTCGACCGGCACGAGCGGCCCGACCTCGCGAGGTGAGGTCTGGGCAGGCGCGACCGGGCGATGGGCCGCAGGGGGCCGGGGCGCGAGGGGCGGGACGCTGCCAGGCGCGCGCTGCACCACGACCGGCACCGCCTCGGGGCGGGGCGCTGCCGGCGCGACGGCCTGCGGCACCTGCGGCTGGAGCTGGTGCGTCGCGTGGGAGACCAGCAGGCTGGTGCCCCCCGTCGCGAGTGCGATCAGGGCCGCCGTCGTGACCCCCAGCCCCAGGCGGGGGCTGTGCAACAGGCGTGAGGGGAGGTCGAGCACAGGTATCCCCTTCCCTCACGCAATGCGACCAAACACTGACGGAGCGTGCCTATTCGGGCGTGTGCACCACCCAGGTGGCCTCATGATGCACCCGTTCGGAGGAGGGACGACAGGGCCAAACGGTGGACACTCCCGTTGCGCCTCAGCCCTCCAACGTGGCTTTGAGGGTCGCCAGCGTCTGCTCGATGCTTCGTGCTGTCGCCGCCTCGCGGTCCATGACGCCGGTGACGACTCCTGCGGGCAGCTTGAACCAGCCCGGCCGGCGGTCGGTCCATTCCTCCGTGACGGTGCAGCCGTCAGCCGTCGGCACGAAGGTGTAGCCCCACCGGGCGATCGGGACGAGCCGGTAGTAGCTGATGCCGAACGCGAACTGGTGGCCGGGCTCGGCCACCTCGACGCGGACGCTCGTGGACCAGCGCCGCACCCCGTTGCGGTTGCGGCCCCGGAACCGCGCCCCCCTTGCCGGCCCGGTCGCGCCACCCACCCAGCGACCCCCGGCGTTCTCCGGGCTCAGCGCCCCCATCCCGGGGAGGTCGCTGACCAGGTCGTACGCCGCCTGCGCGCTCGCCCGCACGTCCACGCTCCTGCTGATCGCCATGCAGGGACTGTAGGGGTGGCGCGGCTGACTACCGTGAAGCCGTGACGTACCCGCGGCCGGTCCCCCTGATCGGGGACGCGACCTCCGCCGCCGATCGGGCCGCGGACCCCTCGGGCTGGGCGTTCCCCGAGGCCGAGCGCGCCGCCTTCTACGGCGTGCTGGGTGCCCGGCGCGACATCCGCCGGTACCGCGCGGACGCCGTCCCCGAGGACGTCTTGACACGGGTGCTGACCGCGGGGCACCAGGCGCCCTCCGTCGGGCACTCGCAGCCGTGGCGGTTCGTCGTCGTCCAGGACCCCGCCCTGCGCGAGCAGGCTGCGTGGATGGCCGACCAGGAGCGGCTCGCCCAGGCCTCCCAGCTCGAGCCCGACTCGGCCCGGGCGCTGCTCGACCTGCAGCTGGAGGGCATCCGCGAGGCGCCGCTCGGTGTGGTCGTGTGCTGCGACCGCCGTACGCCGCCGGCCGGGGTCCTCGGCCGGGCGACCTTCCCCGACGCCGACCTGTGGTCGTGCGCCTGCGCCATCCAGAACCTCTGGCTGGCCGCCCGGGCGGAGGGGCTCGGGATGGGCTGGGTCACGCTGTTCGAGCCGGACCGGCTCGGCGCGCTGCTCGGGCTGCCCGAGGGCGTCGTGACCCTCGGTTGGCTGTGCCTCGGGTGGCCGGACGAGCGGCCACCGGACCCCGGCCTGGAGCGCGCCGGCTGGTCCCGCCGGCAACCGCTCGCCGAGGTCGTGCTCACCGACCGCTGGTCCGAGACCGCCGCCCCCGTGTCGCACCTGCGGGCACCCGCCCGGCAGCACGTCGTCGACACCCGCGACGAGGCCGACCGGTTGCTCACCCCCCCGGGCTCGCTGGGCGTGCTCGACCGGGCCGTGGACCGGGTTGTGGCACTCGGGCACGAGGCGTTGACCAGCGGGGTCCTCGTGCTCGCCGCAGGGCACCACCGCGTCCTGGAGCTCGGCGTCTCCGCGTTCACCGACGAGGTGACCGACGACGTCGTCGCGGCCGCGCGGGAGGGCACCGCAGTGGGCACGGTGGCAGCGCGGGCGGCCGGGTTGGAGGCCGTGGTCGTCGACTGCGGTCGCGCCAGCGGCAACCTCCGCGACGAGGACGCGCTGACCACCGCCGCAGTCGAGGACCTCGTGCAGCGCGGCCGCGCGGAAGGGCTGCAGCACGGACGCACCGGCCTGGTCGCCCTCGGCGAGGTCGGCATGGGCAACACGACGGTCGCCGCCGCCCTCGCCGCGGTGCTGCTCGCCGTACCCGCCGCCGACGCAGTCGGCCTTGGTGCCGGTGCCGACAGCGCCATGCTCGAGCGCAAGCGTGCCGTCGTGGACGCTGCCCTGCAGCGCGTCGGCTCGACCGAGGACCCGCTGCGGGCCCTGGCCGCCGTCGGCGGTCCGGAGGTCGCGTACCTCACCGGTGTCGTGCTGGGCGCCGCGAGCGCCGGGGCCGTGGTGGTGCTCGACGGGCTGCTCACCTCGCTGGCCGGCCTCTGCGCCGTGCTGCTCGAGCCGGCGGTCGACCAGCACCTGGTGGCGGGTCAGCGCAGCCGGGAGCGGGGCCACCCCGCCGTACTGGCCCGGCTGGGGCTCGAGCCTTTGCTCGACCTCCGGCTGCGCGCGGGAGAGGGTGCCGGGGCGTGCCTGGCATCCGGCCTGCTGCTCAGCGGCCTGCGCGTGCGCCGCGAGACCGCCCGCACCCGCTGACCCGCTGCCGCCCGAGGAGGCAAGGACAGCGGGGCACCTCCCCCCGGAAGCGCCCCGCTGGTCCTGCTGCACGACGGGCTGGGTCGCGCAGCCCTGGGCCGCGGCGTGCCGTCGTGCTTATGAGCGGAGGTTCGCCGTGGCCGGCCGAACTCCTGCTCCTGGGGCGCGGTTTGTTGCCGACCTTTACGGCGCCACGAGGGCGAGGGACAGGGTCGGCGACGCCACCGTGTACTGCTGACCCACCAGGGGGTCGGGCAGACCCCACACCGTTTCGCTGCCGGCGAGCACCAGGCGCAGCGAGTGGCCCACAGCGACGACGGCGTCCTGGGGGCGCAGCGTCAGGGTCACCCGCCGGGTCTGGCCAGGGACGAGGGCAGCGGGTGCGGCCATCGAACCGGCGTACCGCAGGTCGAGGAGGCCGAGCGTGATGACGCGTGCGGTGCCGTCGGGCGCCTCGTCGAGCAGCGTCGCGGCCAGCTGCCCGCGCGTCGACAGGACGGAGACGTCCACGGACACCTCCCCCCCGCCGGACAGCCGGCGGGCGGTCCCGAACGGCGCCGAGCGCCACGTTGCCATCGTCGGGTCGCCCGGCGCGGCGGCCTGCTTGAAGGCCTTCGACGTCTGGGTGCCCGTGTTCACGAACGCCCGTGAGCCCGTGAAGGCGAAGCGCTGTCGGGCGGACAGCGGGAGCGAGGTGCGCCACTTCCCGTCGTACCCCTGCGACAGGACCTTCGGGAAGGGACGCAGGACCGAGGCGGGAGCGCCCTTGAGGTGCCGCGCGTAGAAGGCGTCGAGGTACTCGCGGGCGTCATGCCCGGCGAGCTTGCGCCCGGCGGAGAAGACGTCGGTGTGGTCCCACTGCCCGAGCACCGCGCGCTTGTCGGCGGCACCGCGGAGCCCGAGCCAGTAGCGGGTGAACTGGTCGGGCTTGGTGTTGAAGTCGCGCCAGCCGTGCTGCATGAGCACCGCTGCCTTGACCTTCCCCGCCCGGAGCGCCCAGTCGCGCTCCTGCCAGAACCCGGCGTACGTCGGGTCCGCGACGTGCCCGCGCATGTTGTGCTCCACCGCCTCGCACTCGGAGGCCTTGTCGGCGGCCTGGGCGACGTGCTGCTCCGGGGTCCGGCCCGGGTCGGTGTTCGGGGTGCGGCCGAGGACCGCGTCGAACAGGTCAGGCGTGCCCACCGGGTAGCCGGTGTCGTCGGGGGACACGTCGTCGTCGGTGCTGTTGTGCGTCACCGCGTGGTCGTAGTTGTAGCCGTACCAGCTGGTCACGGGCTCCTGAGGCACGATGGCCGCCAGGTGCTTCGGCGCGAGGGTCGCGATCTCCGCCTGGATGGCACCGTCGTACGACGTGCCGATCATGCCCACCTTGCCGTTGCTCCAGGACCGGGTGCCGAGCCACTCGACGACCGCCGCACCGGCACCGGCCTCGGCGGGGCCGCCGTAGTCCCAGCAACCGCTCGACTCACCCGTGCCGAGCAGGTCGGCGAACGCCACGGCGTAGCCCTGCTTGGTGTAACGGTCGGAGTAGAAGCCCGTCGTCACGCCCTGCGCGCGCACCCGCGCGTAGAGGTACCGGTACGGCGTCATCTGCAGGATCACCGGCATCCGCCCCTTCGCCGGGCGGTGGTACTCGACGTAGATGTCGCCGTACGGCGTGCTGACGTAGCCGTGCTCGGCCACGAACCCCGGGTACGGCGAGGGGTCCGCGTGGCTCGGGACGGTCAGGCCGGCGAGGACGAGCAGGGGGACGACGAGCAGGAGCAGGCGCTTCACCGCTGCAGGGTTCGCCCCCACGAGGTGAGGTTCCTGCCGAGCAGCGGCAACAGCGTCCGGTGCCGCAGGCAGCCGGCGAGCACTCCTGCGCCGTAGGCCGCCTGGTCGAGCAGCACCCGCGTGCCGTAGCCGGGCAGGTCCTCCTGCGGCCGGCGCTCGCGCCACTCGAGCAGGACGGGTGCGAGCAGCAGCACGGCGACACGGCGGTCTCTGGTGGCGGCGAACCAGCCGAGGGGACCGAGCAGGTGCAGGGCCCTGCCGATGCCGAGTGCCGTGCCGGTGGTCGCGTCGGTGACGCAACGGCCGGAGAGCGGGAGGTCCTGCAACCGGCGGTCCAGCCGTGCCGTGCTCGCAGCCGCGACTCCCGTGGCGAGCACCGGGTGCCGGAGCAGTGCAAGGGCGACGATCGCCGTCGGCCACGGCCGGAGCACGAGGTGACTCACGCTGCTCGGGTGCCGCTCCGCGAGGGGGGCAGCGCTGGTGCCGTAGTGGTAGCGGCGTACCAGTCGGTCCCGGAGCCCGGTGGGCTCGGCGTGCTCCACGACGACCCGGGGGTCGTAGCGCACGAGGCCCCCCGCGGCGACGAGCCGCCACACGAGGTCCACGTCCTCGCCGTAGCGCAGGCCCTCGTCGAAGGGCAGCAGGGCGCTGCGTCGCACGAGCAGCGCGGCGGTCGGCAGGTAGGAGACCGCCCCTCGCGGGCGGACGGTCGCCGCGTGCGGGCCGAGGTCGAGCGGCGAGCGCGGACCTCCCACCACGCGGGGGGCCACGGCCACGACGGCAGGATCGTCGAAGTGCCCTCGCAGCTGCTCCAGCCAGCCGCGCGGCGGCAGGCAGTCACTGTCGAGGAAGGCGACGAAGTCCTTGTCCAGCAGGGTGATCGCGGTGTTGCGGGCGGCGGCGGGACCGCCGTTGTCCCGCCGTACGCAGCGGGCCTGGTGCCGTCCGCAGACCGCGGCGACATCCTCGCTCGAGCCGTCGTCCACGACGAGGACGTCATGGCCGTGCAGCGCCGCGAGGCACACCTCGAGCCGTGCGATGCGGTCCTTCACCGGGATCACGACGGTGACGTCGTCGGCCGGCCGCGGGTCGGGCACCGGGTGGGCGGCGCCTGCGTCGAGCAGCCGCCGTGCCAGGACGGAGCCCGGCTGCCGGAGCTGGGTCGCGCCCTGCTCGGTGAGGCGCAGCAGACGACCGGTCGGGGTGAGCAGCGTGCGCCCGCCGTCGCGGACCCGGGTGCGCGGATCCAGCACCACCCTCACGCGGGGGTCACAGGGCGAGGCCGCCGTCGACCGCCACATCGGCACCGGTGACCCCGCTGCTGTGCGGGCCGGCGAGCCAGACGAGCGCGGCCGCGACCTCCTCCGGCTCGAGCAGTCGCTCCAGCGGTTGCTGGCGGGCGAAGTGCTCAGCGTCGGCGAGCCCGTAGAGCCGGGCGCTCTCCTCCAGCACCGGTGTGCGGGTCGAGCCAGGGGAGACGCAGCTCGCCGTCACCCCGGTGCCGCGCAGCTCCGCGGCCAGGCCGCGGACGAGACCGGTGACGCCTGCCTTGGCGGCGCAGTAGGCCGCGAGCATCGGCAGGCCGCGCGTCGCGGCGGCGCTGGAGACCGCGACGAACCGGCCGGACCTCGGGGCGGGTCGCCGGAGCAGGGCCGGCACCGTGACGCGCGCGAGGGCGACGACGCCGTGCAGGTCCACGTCGAGGACGGCCTCGAGCTGGTCGGCGTCCTGCTCCCACAGGGGCACCCCGCCTGCGACGACGCCCGCGACGGCCAAGGCGGCGTCGAGCCCGCCGTACCTCTCCTCCGCCAGGGCGACCGCCCGAGCGAGGTCCTCCTCGCTGGTCGTGTCGGCCACGCAGGTGAGCACCTGGTCGGAGGCGAGCGCCTCGAGCTCCTCGCGAGTCCCCATGGGGTAGCGCAGCCGCGAGTCGTCCGAGCACCGATCGGTCGCGACGACCAGCCAGCCGTCGGCCACGAGTGCGCGCACCGTGGCTGCTCCGATGCCCCGTGCTGCTCCGGTCACGAGCGCGACCCGCCCGTTGCCGGCGATCTTCGTCATCTGGTGGCTCCTCGCGCCTGGACTGCCTCACGCCGACGAAGATCGTTGCCAGCCTCGCGGCGATCTTCGCCTTCTGGTGGCTCACTGGCCCGCACAGCCCCCACAGGACGAAGATCGATCGCACGGGGGGAGGGGGGCCACGAGGCGACGAACGCGAGCAGGTCGGCGGCAGCGACGGCGAGCAGGGTCAGGCCCTCCTCGGCGCTGGCACCACGTGCGTCGCCGAGCACACCGGTCGCGCTCACCGCCCCCACCCCTCCCTCACGCAGCACGGGCAAGAGCTCCGACACCGGCGCGGTCGCGCCGACGGGTCGCTGCGGGCCGACGGGTCGACCCAGGGCCAGCAGCACCGACGTCTCGGTGCGACCGGCGTGGGCGTCACCTCCCCACCTGGGGCCCCAGGCGCGCACGTCGCGGCCCTCGGCCCGCAGCGTGGCGACAGCCCGCCGTACGGGATCGGTGTTGCCGCCGTGGCCGTTCACGAGCAGGACGCGGGCGAACTGGTCGGCTGACCGCACCAGCTCGACGAGCACCAGCTCCAGGGCTGCCTGCCCGATGGACAGCGTGCCGGGGAAGGCGGCGTGCTCACCGCTGGAGCCGTAGGGCAGAGCGGGTGCGACGACGCCTCCGGGCACCTGCCCTGCAAGCGCAGTGGCGATGTCGGTGTCGGCCGACAGGGGCAGGTGCGGCCCGTGCTGCTCGGTCGACCCCAGGGGTACGACGAGCAGCCCGCCCTCCACCGCCGGCCACGCGAGGTCCCCCAGGTGCAGCGTCACTGGACGGCCCAACCGGTGCGGGCCTCGGAGAGGTACCCGTGGCGGACGAGGAAGTCGAGCAGCGCGTCGACGGCGTCGGCCGCGTCGACCGGGCCCACCACGGTCGGCGGCTCGTGCGACAGCAGGGCGCCGGTGAGGGCCAGCAACCGCTCGCGTGCGGACCCGGTCGGCGCGGGGACCTGGCGCGGACGCGGACGGGCGGCCCGGGCCTGGATGACCCGCACGCGTGCCGGCGGCACCGCTCCGGCGACCACCTCCACGGGGATCTCCGCGGCAGCGAGAGACCCCGGCAACGACGCCCGGCGCAGCCGCACGCCGGCCGCCTCCACCGAGCACACCGCGGGCAGCGGCACGCGCATCTGCTCGCGGCGGCCCTGGTCGAGGCGTCGTTCGCCGAGCAGGGCGCCGTCCTCCAGCACCAGCGATACCAGGCCGGGCGCCTGCACCATGCCGAGCTCGTGCGCGAGGAACGCCGGCAGGGCGCCCGTGCCGCGGTCGGTGGACCGGTCACCGCAGAGCACGAGGTCAGGCCGCTCGCCGATGCCGACGACGATCTCCCGCGCCAACGCCTGCTCGTCGCGCACGAGGTCGTCCAGGTGCGACGTGGGCAACGCGATCCGGCGTATGTCGGCGCCGCGGGCGCGGGCTTCGCGCAGGGCACCGTCGGCCTCCGGGCCTCCTGCCGAGAGCGCCAGAACCCTTGCCCCCCAAGCATCTCCGGCCCTGAGGGCGTGCTCTAGTGCCGCCTCGTCGGGTGCGGACAGCGCTGCGAGGCGAGGGTCGTGGGTCACAGCGCCGGTGAGCGGGTCGACCGCGGTGCGCAGGTCGACCGGGTGCAGGAGGGCGACGACGAGCACGGCTCAGCCCTGCCGGAAGACGACGCCGTGGCCACCCTCGGGGTAGGCCCAGGTGAGCGCACCCTCGCCGTTGCAGACCTGGTAGCAGGTGCCGCACTCGAAGCACTGCTCGTAGTTGAACAGGATGCCGCCATCACTCGTGGGAGCGAACAGGTTCGCGGGGCACGCGGTCACGCACGCCTTCGTGGTGCAGGACCGGCACACATCGCTGTCGACCACGATGTGCGCGCGCTCCGCGACCCGGAACTCCACCGTCGCCATCCGATCCTCGAAGGCGACCTCGTCGTACCGCTGTCCGCTCACCGGAACGCCCTCGCTCCCCTGAGGGCATCCGCGGCCAGCTGGTGGAAGCGCACGTCGTTGCGCGCGGCTGCACGCCGCAGCAGCTGCGACCACGCCGGCTTCGGGCGCGGGTTGTCGACGGTGAACAGGCCCTCGACGAGGTCGGCGAGCATCCCGGGATAGCGCTGCTGCACGCGGGGCGAGAGGACGAGGTCCGGCGCGTGCCGCAGCCGCTTGTGGTCCTTCAGGACGAAGCTCTTACTCACATCCTTGCGGTACGACGAGAGCGCCCTCTTCGACGCGTCACCGCTCGCGACAGCAGCAGCCGCAGCCCGTCCGGCAGCCAGGCCGGAGCCGATCGCGAAGTTGACGCCTTCCAGCCAGATGCCCGCGGCAAGGGTGAGACCGGCGGCATCACCGGTGACGAGGAAACCGTCGTGGTGCAGGGGCGGGATGTGGTCGTAGCCGCCCTCGGGGATGAGGTGCGCGGAGTACTCCTTGAGCTCCCCACCCCGCACGAGTGGCGCGATCGCCGGGTGCGCCTTCAGGTCGGCGACCAGGTCCTCGGGCCGCACCTTCGCCTCGGCCAACCCGGCCAACCCGATGACGACGCCGATGGAGACGGTGTCCCTGTTGGTGTAGACGAAGCCGCCACCCGGCACCCCTCGGGTGCACCCGAGGATCTCGATGTCGACGCCGTGGTCGCCGGTGACGCCGAAGCGCTCCTCGAGGACCTCGCGCGGCAGCGCGAGGACCTCCTTCACGCCGAGTGTCAGGTGCTTCGGCTGCGTGGGGGGCAGCAACCCGACCTCCTTGGCGAGGAAGGAGTTCACGCCGTCCGCCGCGATGACGACGGGGGCCCGCAGGTCGCCGTCGGGACGGTCGGTGCGCACGCCCACCACCCGACCGCCCTCGCGGATGAGCCCCGTCACCACGGTGCTCGTGACGAGGTGCGCACCGGCCTGCACGGCCTTGCCCGCCAGCCACGCGTCGAAGTCAGCCCGCGTGGTCGTGCAGCCGTTGTAGGGAGCCTGCCCCCACGCCTCGGTGCGGAAGTCGAGGGTGAGCGCCTGGGTGCCGGTGAGCACCATCGTCTGGCGCCGCGTCACCCAGCGCTGGACCGGGATCTCCTCCCACCAGCCGGGGATGACGTCGTCGAGGACCCGCCCGTAGACCACACCGCCGTACACGTTCTTGGCGCCCGGGAACGGCCCGCGCTCGATCAGGACGACCTCGGCACCCGCCCGGGCCGCTGCCAGCGCGGCAGCCGAACCGGCGGGTCCGGCGCCCACCACGACGACGTCAGGCACGCGTCACCCCCAGTCGGTCGGCGAGCTCGAGGAGGAGCGCGTGCGCGTCCGTCACGAGGCCGAGGTCTGCCATCGCGGTCATCGGGCAGGACGGGTCGGTGTTCACGCTGATGACGTGGCGGGGGTTGCCGAGCCCACCGGTGTGCTGCGACGCCCCGGCGACGCCGAGGGCGACGTACAGGTCGGGGTCGATGGCGATACCGGTCGTCCCGATCTGCCGCTCGTGCCCCATCCAGCCCGCGTCGGTGACGACCCTCGTCGCGCCCGTGGTCGCTCCGAGCCGGGCCGCGACGGCCCTGAGCAGGTCGAAGGCCTCCGGGTCCTTCCCACCGAGGCCGGCGCCGACACCGACGACGCGGCGGGCGTCGGCGAGGTCCATGGTCTCGGGGTCGGGCTCGAGGACGGCGAGCCGTTCCGCGTCCACCCCGTGGGGCACGTCGAGCAGCACCTCGAGCACCTCGCCGTTGCTCGCAGGCAAGGGGTTGCGGCAGCCCGGCAGCAGCGTGACGACTGCAGGCTCGGAGGTCCGCACCTCGACCTCCAGGCGACCCTCCAACCGGGCCAGCACGGCGACGACGCCTTCCTCGTCCACCTCCGCGCGCGTGGCGCAGGCCAGCAGCGGCCGACCGAGCGCGGCGGCGAGCCGAGGTGCGAGGTCACGGCCGTCAGGGCTGGCGGGAAGCACGAGCAGCTGCACGTGCTCCAGCACCGGCACGAGCGCAGCGGACAGCCCGGCGGGCGCTGCACCTACCGTGTCGGCCGCCCAGGCCCGGGGCGCGCCGAGCTCCTGCGCCGCCTCGACCGTGCCGGAGCCGAGGAGCAGCACGCGGCCGCCTGCTTCCGCCACCGCCTCGCTCGCCCCGACGGGGAGGACGCCGTTGCGGACCACCACGACCGCCAGCCGGCTCAGCTGCAGCGGCGCTGTCTCGGTGCCCCGGTGCACCGACTGCACTCCGTTGCTCACGGCCCACCTCCCCCGCGAGTTGTCAGGGGGTCAGCGAGTCCTGACCCCTCCACGACCTGACAACTGCGCATCACAGGGACACCGCCACGCGGTGGCCCTCGACGACAGCGGCGTGCGCACGGCGGGGGGCCAGGCAGTCGCCGACGCGGTGCACCGGGAACGGCGCGCCCTTGAGCGCCTGCCACAGGGCGTCGTCCGCTCGCTGCTGCACCGCGCAGACCACCCAGTCGACGGTGCGGCTCACGTCCGTGCCGGTCGGGTGGTGCTGGAGGGTCACCACGACGCCCGGCGCCGCAGCCATCATGACCACGTCCGTGGTCTGCCGGATGCCCTTCGCCTCGGCCTTCACGTTCCAGGTCTCGAGGTCGAGCGTGATGCCCAGGTCCTGACCCACGACCATGCCAGGTGTGCACACCTCCACCGTGCAGCCACGGTCGGCCAGCAGCTCGGCGACGGAGGTGGCCTGGTGGAAGCCCAGCTCGTCCACGACAAGCACGCGACCTATCGGCGTGACCCTGCCCTCGAGAACGTCCCGCACGTCGACGACCTCCTCGAGATCCCCCGCCCACCAGGGCCTCTGGGGCACCGCACCGGTCGCGAGCACGACGGCGTCGGGGTGCTCGGACAGCAGCAGGTCGACTGAGGCCTCGCACGCGAGCTTCACGTCCACCCCGGTCCGCTGGACGGCGCTCACCAGGTTTCGGGTGAGGTCGAGCACCTCGGCCCTGCTGGGTACGGCGGCCGCGACGGGCACCTGACCGCCGAGCCGTTCGTCCCTTTCGAAGAGCGTGACGTGGTGCCCCTGCTCGGCAGCGGTGAGCGCGGCCTGCAGCCCCCCTGGCCCTCCTCCGACGACGAGCACCCGCTTCGGCCGGCGCGTGGGCGCGGGCAGCGGCACGGACTCGCGGCCGGTGCGAGGGTTCTCGATGCAGCCGAGCCAGCGGTTCAGGCCCATGCGGCCCACGCACTCCTGGTTGCAGGACAGGCACAGCCGAACGTCGTCGACCAGGCCGGCCCGAGCCTTCGCTGCGAAGTCGGGGTCGGCGATCTGGCCGCGCACCACGCCGACCAGGTCACAGTGGCCCTCGACGAGGGCCCGGTCGGCCTGGCGCGGGTCCTTGAACCGGCCCACGCCGATCACCGGGAGGCCGATGGCCTTGCGCAGGGCCGACGGGATGAACAGGGCGTAGCCGGGCGGCACCTGCATCGACGCCACGATCATGAAGAGGCTGGCCGTGGCCACGCCGATCGAGGTGTTGACGTAGTCGGTCAGCCCCTGGTCCTC
>DATLCV010000025.1:0-10150 GCA_035526225.1 Mycobacteriales bacterium | reverse complement strand
CCGCAACTACTGGAACGCGAAGATCTGGAAGCCCGCGCTCGTCAAGGCGAAGATCCCCACGACTCGCGAGAACGGCATGCACGCCCTGCGGCACTTCTACGCGAGCGCGTTGCTCGACGGCGGCGAGAGCATCAAGGCGGTGTCGGAGTTCCTCGGTCACCGTGACGCGGCCTTCACGCTGAGGACATACACGCACCTCATGCCGTCGTCCGACGTCCGCACGCGCAAGGCGATCGACGCGGCGTTCGCGCGACCGACCGGCGATGTGTCACAGGCTGTGTCACAGGGCGAGTCCTGACGCGGTTCCACGCTCAGAAAGTGCGGACCATCGCTCTACTACGACATCTGATCGAACTCGGTACGGCGGAAGGCCGGCTGCTCCTCGCGGAGCGGCCGGCCTTCGGTGTTGCAGCCCGAGCCGAGGGATGGCTACCCCTGATCTCGCCGACCCGGGCGTGGGATCCGGGCCGTCACCCGCAGACCTGACCCGCCACGGTGTGGCCGATCTGGAACGCGTCGTCCATGGCGTCGCGGAAGTGGATGCCACCCCAGATCCGGGACATGAAGGCGTCGTGCTCGAGGTCGGCGAGGCTTCCGTAGGCGCGGACCTGGCCGCCGGCGCCGACCAGCGTCAGCGGGATGTCACCCAGGTGGCAGCGGACCGTCTGGGCGAACGCGCTGGTGATCGTCCCGTGACCGCTCGGGTACTCCGGGTACGGCGGTACCGGCAGCACCGAGGTCCAACCGGCCACCGGCTCGGTCAGCGGGTCACCGTCCTGGGAGGTGATCGCGGCAGTCGGGCGCCAGAAGCCCTCGGTGAACTTCAACCGCCAGGTCTGGCGCATCGCCTCCGCGGACGCCCGGTCCAGGTCGCCGAAGAGGTCCGCGGTCTCCGCCAGGCTCAACGGGTGACTGCGGAGGTGCCCGATGAGCGCGTTGCGGTAGAGCCCGAACGCCGGGACGTTGAAGAACGTCGCGGTGGCGGCCTTGGTCGCGTCGGCGCCGGCGCGCCCGTTCGCCTGGACCTCGGCCAGGTCGGCGCGGTACTCCGGGCTGCCCACGGGGTCGGGACCGTCAACCGCCACAGGACGCTTGCCGTTGACCCGGTCGACGAAGCCGTACCAGGCCACTGCCATCGGCCGGCTGTCGATCCACACGCCGGGTCCGGGGTCGGCGGAGTAGACGATCGAGCTGTCCCCGCGCCCATCGCCGACCCGCGACGCGATCACCTCGTCGGCGGCGTCGGCGCCGATCGCGATGCCGCGGGCCTTCGCCTCGCCGTCGGGAACGCTGTCGAGGCTGGTCGCGAGGCGCGCGTCAAGGGCACCCGACGCCGCCGGGAAGTACTCGGCGAGCACGTCGTGCGCCGCCTGCGCGACCGCCGCGGTCTCGGAGCTGGCCTGCTGCTTGAGCGAGGTGCGGACCGCCTTGTCCACGGCGCGGCTGGTGAAGGCGAGGTAGAGGGACTGGGCGGGCGAGAACGGGATGGTGGTCAGGGCGGTCTCCTGCCACGCGAGCGCCACCTCGGCAGTCTCCGGCGGGTCGGCTACGGCCGGCGATGCTTGGCCCATCGTCGTTGCCACAGCGACGGCAGCGAGAGCGACCCAGTGGGCGGCGGAGAGGCGCCTGACGGTCCTGGTCTTCATCTGAGCTCCTTTGTCGTCAGCTGTCCGGTCGATAGACACCACCTGACCGTTAACGCCCTCAGGACGAGCCCAGGTTCAGTCACGTGCCCAGGGGTTGGTGTCGGGGAGCCGACACAGACCCGCTGCCACGCGTCGACGCGCTACCCGCTCGAGGGCGGCGCCTTCACCGAGGACCTCAGCCCTCGGTCAGCTCGCCGTCGTGCAGCAGCAGGAGACGGTCCGACCAGCCGATGACCGCTGGGTCGTGCGTCGCGACGAGCACGGCAGCGCCACGCTCGGCCTCCTCGCGCAGCAGCCTGAAGACGAGGTCACGCAGCTGGCCGTCGAGTGCGGAGGTCGGTTCGTCGACGAGCACGACCTCCGGCCGGGCGACGAGCGCCCGAGCGAGGGCGACCCTCTGGCGCTGACCCCCCGACAGCTCCTCGACCAGCCGGTCGGCGCGGTCGGCGAGCTCGACCCGCGCAAGCGCTGTCGCTGCTCGGTCGACGACCGTCGCCGGCGCAAGGGCGTCGTCCGCGACCTGCAGCGGGATCTCGACGTTCTCCGTCGCCGTGAGCAGGGGCAGCAGCCCGAGCCCCTGCAGCAGCAGCCCGACCCGGCGGCGCTGGGCGGCATCGCGCAGCCGCACGGGCTCGTCGTCGAGGGTCACCGTCCCGGTGTCCGGCGCCTGCAAACCGGCACAGACCGCGAGCAGGCACGACTTGCCGGAGCCGGAGGGGCCCTGGAGCACGACGAGCTCACCGGCCTTCACGTCGAGCGAGACGTCCCGGAGGACCCGACGGCTCCCGAAGGCCACCGAGACCCCTTGTGCCGCAAGGGCCGTCACAGCAGCCGCCCGTCCTGCACCCAGACGACGTCGTCGGTGATCCCGGCCACCTCTCGGTCGTGCGTCGCGATGACGATCGTCGCGTGCTCCTCGTCGTGCACCTCCCGCAGCAGCGCGAGCGCAGCTCCCCGGGAGCGCGCGTCGAGCTGCGAGGTGGGCTCGTCGAGCAGCAGCACCGACGGCCGGTGCACCAGCGCCGTGGCAAGAGCCACCCGTTGCTGCTCGCCACCGGAGAGGCGGGCGACCGGGGCGTCGGCGACCTGCTCGAGGCCGAGGCGGGCCAGCAGCTCCTCGGGCGACCTGCCCTCACGGGTGGCGCGAGCCGCCCGACGCACCAGGTCGAGGTTCTCACGGGCCGACGCCCAGGGCAGCAGCCCCGCGCCCGGCACCTGGAGCACGGCGGCGACGGTCTCAGCGCGCAGCGCGTGCAGCCGGCGTTGGGGAAGCGAGGACACCACGTGGTCCCCGATGCGCACCTCTCCCTCATCGGGCCTCTGCAGCCCGGCGAGCAGGGTGAGCACCGTCGACTTGCCGCTGCCGGAGGGACCGACGAGCGCGACGCTCCCTCCCGGTGCGACGGTGAGGTCCGCGCGGTCGAGTGCCACGACGACCTCGTCGGTGGTGTAGGTGTGCGTGACGTCCCGCAGGACGACCTCGAGGCCCGTCGTCATTCGTGGTCCCCGATGCGTCGTGAGCGAAGCGAGCGACGTAGTGGGGTGATCATGCCTGAAGCTCCCGCAGCCGGGCGGGGTCGGCCGCCCGGTGCAGCGCCCGCCCGACGAGGCCGGACGTAACCACGATCAAGCCGACGGCGACGACGAGCAGCACGGCGAGCGGTGCGGGGTCGGGGCGCAGCGACAGCCGGACGGAGGTGGCGTCGGCGAAGTACGGGATCGACCGGAGGGTCGCGACGCAGGCGATGACACCGGCGATCGCGCCCATCGCGAGGCCCACGCCGAGGAGCAGGAGCGACTCCCGGCGGCTGGAACGGCGCAGGACGTTCTCCGAGACGCCGACGGAGGCGAGAGCCGCGAGCTCCCAGCCACGACGGCGGGCGCTGGTGAGGACGCTGAACAGCGTGCTGGCCGCCGCGAGGAGCAGCGCGAGCCCGGCCGCGACGAGCGACAGCAGCACGGCGAGACCGGGTCCTTGGCGGGAGAGCACCGCCTGCCGGCCCGACGCGTCCTCCCTGGCGAGCACCTGGATCCCGTGGTGCTCGAGGGAGCTCTTGAGCGCGGGGTCCTTGGTGGTGGTCCACACCTCGAGGAGCGCGGCGACGCTCGCGTTGTCCACCGCAGGGCTCGAGTCGAAGTCCATCATGCTGCCGACGTCGAGGCCGCGCGGCAGCGCGGCCACCACCTTGCGCATGACGACCGTGCGCCTGAGCGAGGTGACGTCGGTGATGACCGCCCCGTTCGGCGGCAGGTCGGAGCGCTGCAGCGACAGCGGGTCGCGGGACACCTCGGCCGTGACGACGGCGCTCGCGAACGACCCCGAAGGGCTCTTCAGCGCAGCTACGACGTCCGCGACCCTGCCGCCCTGGACCTGCTCGTCCCAGAACGTGACAGCAGCGAGCCGATCGCTGTCGACGACCAGGAGCCGGCCGCCCGGGTCGTTGGCGAACGGCAGGTACTCCAGCACCGCCATCGCCCTGCGACCCGACGGGTCAGCAGCGCGGACGGCGGACCGCAGGTCGAGGTCGGGGTGCTGCAGATCCGGCTGCACGAGGTACACCACCGGCGCGCCGACCTCGGCCCGGGCCCGGGTCTTCGCCGCCCCGTTCGCAACCGACCATGACGCCGTTGCCGTCGCAGCGAGGCCGAACGCCACCACGAGGAGGCCGGTCAGCCAGGAGCCCTCGCGACGGCGTACCAGCTGCCGCACCGCCAGGAAGCTCGCGACGTTCCGCCGGGCACGGGTGCGTCGCACAGCGGGCAGGAACAGCAGCGGCAGCAGCCGCAGCCCGAGCAGTGCCACGGCGAGGGAGACCGGGACGGGCGTCAGCAGCTCCCACGGCGACCCGCCCTGGGTGCACCCGTAGCCGGCGCCGGCGAGGACGACGGCCGCCAGCAGCTCCGCAGCGAGGGCGAACCGCGACGGCGGTTTGTCCGTGCGCTGCCAGAGCAACAGCACCGGTGTGCCGAGCGCACGGCCGCACACGAGCGCGACCGCCGCCAGCAGGGCGACGAGGGCGAGCGCCAGCGCCTCCACCGCCCCGGTGCCGATCGCGACGGGGGTGCCGTCGCGCAGCCGGGCGGCAGCCATGGCCTGCACGAGGAGCAGCCCCCCGAGGGCGCCGAGCGGCGTACCCAGGAGGACGAGGACGACGGGCTCGCCGAGCGCGAGCTGCACGACGGTCCTTGTCCGCAGGCCGCGCAGCCGCGCGGCCGCGATCTCGGGCGCGCGTGCCGCGCCGGACGCACTGAGCACGAGGACGAGCACGACGGCCGCGAGCAGCACCAGCTGGGCGAGCACGATCGTGCTCGCCCGGCCCAGCTCCTCCCCGTCGGCCTCCGCGGCGTCGAGCTGGAAGACGACGTTGCCGAAGACCACCAGCGCACGCTGCTCCGTGGAGGCGGCAACCACCGCGACACCCGCCCGCTCGACGGCCAGCCGGAGCGCGGGCACGTCTGCGAGCCGGACATGGTCGACGTCCAGCAGTCGGGTCACGGACACGGTGGCCTGGGGAATGCGGTCGCCGTCAGTGCCGCGAGAGAGGGCGGCGAAGGTCTCCGGCACCGTCAGCGTCGCCGGGACGCGGTCGGGCAGATCGGTCAGGCCGTCCGTGCCGCCCAGGCCGGACTGGAAGGCCGTGTCCCCGTCGCCGGCCCAGTAGGTCGACCTCGCGTCCTTGAGGACGTAGCTGCCGACGACCCGCTCCTGCATCGGCTGTCCCGGGAAGCGGTCTTCGACGCCCTGGTAGGCCGCATGCACGACGGTCCCGAGCCTGGCCTTCAGCCGCTGGGCCGTGATGCGGTGCAGCATCACCTCGCCCGCGGCGGAAGGGCAGCGCCCGGTGAGCACCAGGACGTGGACGCAGAAGCCCTCCCGCCAGAGCAACGGGTGCCGCACACGCAGAGTCCCACCGCCGGGCAGCTGGGTGTCGGTCAGGAGCCTGATGCCCTCGATAGGCGGCCCGTAGTGCGGCAGCGGGGTGGTGGTCGCGCCGGCCCGCACGAAGTCAAGCCCCTCCTGATCCGCGACCTCCTGGGACTGGAAGATCGCCGCGTCCTGGGTGCGCCCCGCGGTCACGAGGGTGTCCCGCAGGATCGACTCGCTGCCCGCCCGCGTCCAGAGCGGCCCGACGACGGCCGCCAGGACTGTCACGGCCGCGAGCAGGGCAGTCGCCACCGAGGCGCGCGCGCGCCAGCGGAGAGCGCGCCCGAGCAGTCGCATCCGCAGAACCTCGCCGCCCGTCACGGTTCCCGTCCAGCGACGTCACCGCATCGTGACCTCACGAGAGTCCGATCGCCGCCGCGAGCGCAGTGGTGACCGGCCCGGCGAAGTCACCGTCGTTGGACAGCACGGTGATCACGATCCCCTGCTCCGGGACGCACACCGCCTTCGCGCTGAAGCCGACCTGCTGTCCCTCGTTGCCGACAGCCCATCGGCCGTGTTCGTCAGCCTTGTTCCCCAGGCCCAGTCCGTACTCACCGGATGCCCCGAAGCTCGTCATGGCCGCGAGCGAGGCCACCGAGACGACCTGCCCGCCGCAGAGTCGGCCCCACCATCGAGCGACCGTCGCGGAGTCCGATGCCATGCCTCCTGCCGGGCCGGCCGCTGACGCTCCCGCCAGGGACGGCAGGTATCCGCCCGCCCCCTTCAAGGTGCTCGCCGAGGCGCCGTCAGGCACCGCCATCGGAGCGGTCGGGCGCTCCTCGGGCTGGTAGATCAGGCGTTGGAGCCCTGGGCCGCGGAGAACTCCCAGCCGCAAGACCTCCGCGACGGGTCGAGCGGTGACCTGCTCGATGACGAGGCCCAGCAGCAGGTAGTTGGTGCTGGAGTACTCGAAGGCTGCGCGGACCGGCGCTCGGTTCGGTCCCACGCGTGCAAGCAGCTGATCGGTGGTCCAGACGTGCCGCTTGTCGGTCGACAGGCTGCGCCAGATCGCGTCGATGTAGTCAGGGATGCCACTGCGCATTCCGAGCAGATCGCCGACGGTGGCGCTGTTGGTGTCGAACGTGAGGCTCTGCGGCAGATGGTTTGCTGCATCATCCTCGAGACTCAGCTTGCCGGCCTCCACCAGTTGCATCACCTGCGCGGCGATCACGGTCTTCGTGAGGCTGCCGATAGCCATCTGGTCCCTCGGCACCAGCGGGCGCTTGCCGTCAGCTGTGCCGGTCGCCCCGGTCCACGTTCCTTCCGCCGTGATCACCGTGGCCGTCACGCCGACGCCTCCGGCCGACTCTCGCAAGGCTCGCTGGAGGGAAGCCCTCACTGGCCCGGGGAGCGGCCCCTCACGCAGGTCGGCGAAGGCGGAGGCTGGAAACGCCAGGGGGTCAGCGGTGGGGGAAGCCGTGAAGGGCGCAGGCTTCGTGGCGGCATCCCCGGTACCGCCTGCGCACCCCGCGAGAGCCACGACCAGCACGCCGACGACCAGGCCGGGAGGTGTCCTCCCCGTAGCCGCTCCACTGCACGTCGAGGGAGATCGTTGCGCCTTCGGGCCACGTCCCCGAGACGTCGTAGGTCCACAGCCGCACAGCGCGCGAGACCGGTCGGGAATCACGGGTTCGGCAGCAGCACGTGGGAGCCGTCGCCCAACGTCTTGCAGACGCGACGCACGACGTAGCAGGCCACGAGGGACCATCGGTTCGACTCCTGGACGCGAGGATTCACCCGCATCACAGCTACGTCGCCGTAGGACCACGAGAAGAACGCGTACGTGGCCTTCGTGAACGGCCTCCACGCCTCGCCGGTGCGCACGTCGGTGATGGCCACCCCGTGCGTCCCGTCCGCGAGCTCCGCGGTGAGCAGCCAGGACCCGTCGGCGCTCAGGATGCCCGGAGACTCGAGGCCGGTGATCGGCCGGGAGTACGTCCCCGGCCCGACGAGGAAGTACGTGTCGAGCGTCGAGCCGTCGATGTTGCCGTGGGTGAACCACACGGCGCTGACCGGACTGACGTCCAGCAGGCTCGCGGGCATTGACCCCTTGGACCGGTGGGCAGCGGCGGGCGGTCGTGCCTGCCACGGCAGCGCGGAGGTCCGCGCGACGAGGTCGCGCCGGCCCAGAGCGTCGTCCGTCGAGGCCCAGATGACCTGCTGAGCCGACACGTGCATGAACCCGTTGCCGTGGCTCAGGTGCTCGACGGACCAGCCGTCGCTGCGCACGCCGGCCACCTCCCGGCTCCGGGAGAGCACCTTTCCGCCGACGGTGTCGTAGACGACCAGGGTCTTGCCGTCGAACCAGGCTGCGACGTCACCCTGAGGGTCGCCGCCGGGCCCGGAAGGGGTCCCGTGCCCCACGACCCGCGGCGAGCCGCCCCACGGGTGGAACCAGATGTTGTTGGTGGCTGGGTCGCGATAGACCGCCCCCGTGCGCACCAGCGCGAGCTTGCCCACCCGTTTCACAGGGGGCTTCTCGACGGAGTCTCCATGGTGAAGCCCCGCGTCGTCGTACCAGACCGGCACCCCCTCCTCGGGACGGGCAGCAGAGGAGGAGGGGGAAGAGGAGGGAGCCGGCGTGGGTGAGGCCGACCGGGCGTCGCTCCTCGCCCCACCGCACCCGCTCAGGGTCACGGCCACCGCGAGGGCACCCAGAAGGGCTGCGCGGCTCATGACTCCCCGGTTCCTCATCGCCACCTCTGAATGGTCGTCCAAGTGCGGCCGGCATCCTGGGACACGGCTGCCATCCCTCGCGCGGCGAGCACGGCCAGGTCGCCCAGGAGCTGGAGCTGTATGCCGCCATCCGGCGCCGTCAGCCCTCCAGTCACGCTGAGCACCTTGCGCAGAGGGCCGCCCGACGCCTCCGCGCGCCAGACCGCCTTGTCCGAGAAGACGAGGAACGAACCGTCGGGCATGCAACGCACCTGCCACGAGGCTTCGACTCCCGACGCACCGTGCGAGACGACCTGCCAGGTGGCCCCCCCGTCGCGGCTGGTGTGGATCTTCAACGTCCCACCGCCAGAAGCGCTCGACCACAACGCCATCAGCCCCGGCCGGCAGCCCAGCACGTAATCGCCCTGCCGAACCGCCGCGAGCGTGCGCACTCGTCGCCCGCTGCCAGAACCCCACCAGGCCTCCAGGCGGCCCGACGAGTAGGTGGACCGCGGCTTGGGGTTGGCCCCCCACGGAGTCACGGCTCTCCCTGGCGGTACGGCGGAGCCGTCCCAGCCCGACCAGCGGTAGGCAGTCGCCTTGTCGAGGTCGAGAGCACACCACGTCGCGCGCCATGAGCCTTCACACTGGAACCACAGTCGCGGGTCCCGAGGCATCCGCTCGCTGTTGACGCGGGTCACGCGGCGAACCCGGCCATCGACTCCCACCAGCCACTCGACACTCGCGTTGCCGGCCTGGACCAGGAACACGTCATCTCGGGGACTGCTGACGCGTACGTCAACCAGGCCGGTCTGTCCGCCGTACTGGAACGGGACGTCCGCGTACGTGGCGCTCCGGAAGCCGTCCTGGGTCACTACCAGGCCGACGTTGCCGCCGTAGCCCCAGAGGGCAAGCCTCGTGTCCGTGTCTCCCACCGCGACGCCGACTGAACCGAGCACGGCTCCCGGGACCTTGACGACGTCCTGTGGCGTGACCGAGGCCGGGCTCCACACCGACGAGCTCGGAGACGGGGCCGGATCCGCGGGTTGGGGTGCGCTGGAGTCCCGCCCGATCGTCGCGCCGCTGGCGACGACCACCCCGACGGCGACCACCACGGACGCAACGGTGAGGGCGGCGTTCCGGCGCTGGTTGCGGCGGGCTTGCGCGCGCACGCTGTCGAGGTCCACCACAGGCACGACGAGCCCGTCTGCGAGGTGGCGGGCAGCGTCGGTCAGTCGCTGGTCGAGCGTCATGACGTCGCCTCCTGCACGGGCAGGGCCGGCTCGGTCCTCGGCTCGCCGAGCAGCTCGGCAAGGCGGCGACCGGCCGCGTGACTGTGGCTCTTCACCGTGCCCGGCGCCATGTCCAGCGTCTCGGCGATCTGCGCCTCGGTGAGGTCCTCGTAGTAGCGGAGCACCGTCACCGCACGCTGCCGCCGAGGCAGGCTCAGCACCGCCTGCCACACCCGCTCGTGCTCAGCGATGTCCTCAACACGGCCGTCCCAGGCGGGCTCATCGCCCGGTTGCAGCGAGGTCTCGCGGGAGGAACGCCGCCGCCACCAGGACGCCGCCTGGCTCACGACGACCTTGTGGGCATAGCCGCTCGGGTGGTCCATCGCGTCGATCCGCGTCCAGCGCTGGTAGATCCGCACGAGGGACGTCTGGAGGATGTCCTCGGCACGTTGGTAGTCGCCGGTCATCAAGTAGGCGGTGCGGAACAACGACGCGCTGTACGCGCGCACGAAGTCGGTGAACCGATCCTCGTCGCTCCGCTTCATCTCGCCTCCCCCCGAAAGCCGGTCGATGGACAGCTCCTGACCGTCAACGCCCTCAGGACGAGCCCAGGTTCAGTCACGCACAGCACCCGTGTTGTCGGGGACCCGACACCGGCGGCGTACCGGAGGCCGCCACGTCGCGCCTCGCGG
>DATLCV010000081.1:0-29981 GCA_035526225.1 Mycobacteriales bacterium | reverse complement strand
ACCACGGTCGGTGACCACGTGCGCATCGGCTCGGACACCATGCTCGTGGCCCCCGTCACGGTCGGGGACGGCGCCTACACTGCGGCCGGCTCGGTGATCACGTCGGACGTGCCCCCCGGGGCGATAGCCGTCGCGCGGGCGCACCAGCGGAATGTGGCAGGCTGGGTGGGTCGCCGCCGCCCCGGCACGCCCGCGGCGAAGGCCGCGGAAGCCGCCGAGGGTCGTGCGGAAACAGTCGGCACAAGTCGGTCCGAGGCCTCCGGGGCGGACACCGAGCAGTAGGGACGAGCGAGCCGATGAGTGCGATCCGGCAGGCCAACAGCAAGAGCCTGATGCTCTTCTCGGGACGTGCCTATCCCGAGCTGACCACGGAGATCGCCGGGCACCTCGGGGTGACGCCGACCCCGACCGCCTCCTACGAGTTCGCCAACGGCGAGCTGTTCGTGCGGTTCGAGGAATCCGTCCGCGGCTGTGACGCCTTCGTCGTGCAGAGCCACACCGCGCCGATCAACACCTGGCTCATGGAGCAGCTGATCATGGTCGACGCGCTCAAGCGCGCCTCGGCCAAGCGGATCACCGTCGTCGCGCCGTTCTTCCCCTACGCCCGGCAGGACAAGAAGCACCGCGGCCGCGAGCCCATCAGCGCACGCCTCGTCGCCGACCTGTTCAAGACGGCCGGTGCCGACCGGCTCATGAGCGTCGACCTGCACACCGCGCAGATCCAGGGCTTCTTCGACGGCCCCGTGGACCACCTGTTCGCGCTCCCGCTGCTCACCGAGCACGTTGCCGCGCGCTACGACACCACCAACATGACGATCGTCTCCCCGGACTCCGGGCGGGTGCGCGTGTCGGAGCGGTGGTCGGACCGCATGGGCGGCTGCCCGCTGGCCTTCATCCACAAGACGCGCGACCCGCGCGTCGCCAACCAGGTCGTGGCCAACCGCGTCGTCGGCGACGTGGACGGCCGCGTGTGCGTGCTGGTGGACGACATGATCGACACCGGCGGCACGATCACCAAGGCCGCCGACGTGCTGTTCGAGGCCGGTGCCGCTGACGTGATCATCGCTGCGACCCACGGCGTCCTGAGCGACCCGGCCACCGATCGGCTCAAGAACAGCCGGGTGGCGGAGACGATCGTGACGAACACGCTGCCGATCCCCGACGAGAAGCGCTTCGACAAGCTCACCGTGCTGTCCATCGCCCCGCTGCTCGCGCGGGCGATCAGCGAGGTGTTCGAGGACGGTTCCGTGACGGGGATGTTCGACGGCGACGCGTAGCGCTTTGGGGTGCCACGCTCAGGTCCGCTAGACTCGTCCGTCGCGCCTGTGGCGCCATGACATGACGTGGACGCCGTACGGCGTCACCCGCCCGCTTGAGGAGTTCTGCAGTGTCCGAGGTCCGCATCGTCGCCGAGTCTCGTACCGAGTTCGGCAAGGGCCCGGCCCGCCGCACCCGCCGCGCCGGCAAGGTCCCCGCAGTGCTCTACGGCCACGGCGACAAGCCGCGCCACTTCGCGCTGCCGGGTCACGAGCTCATGCTCGCGCTCAAGCACGACAGCAACGTGCTGCTGACCCTGCAGACCGAGGACGGCGAGCACCTCGCCCTGCCCAAGGTCGTCGTGCGGCACCCGATCCGGCGCACCGTCGAGCACGTCGACCTCATCGCCGTGCGCAAGGGTGAGAAGGTCACCGTCGAGGTGCCGATCACGCTCACGGGCAACGCGGAGCCGGACACGCTGGTCGACCAGCAGCTGAACACGCTGTCCGTCGAGGCGGACGCCTCGCGCCTCCCGAGCCACGTCGAGGTGAGCATCCAGGGCCTCGCCCCGGGCGGTCACATCGAGGCCAAGGACATCCCGCTCCCCGAGGGCACCACGCTCATCACCGACCCCGAGCACGTCGTGGTCGCCGGCCTCGCGACGCCGACCGCCGAGCAGCTCGACGCAGAGCTGGCCGAGGCCGAGGCGGAGCTGGCCGGTCCGGTTGCCGAGGTCGAGGCGCCGGTCGAGGAGGCCGAGGGCGACGCGTCCGACGAGGCCCCCGCCGCCACCGAGGGGTAGCCCTGTCGTGGCGGACGACCTCTGGCTGGTCGTCGGCCTGGGGAACCCGGGCCCGAAGTACGCCGGGAACCGGCACAACGTGGGCTTCCACGTCCTCGACCTGCTCGCCGAGCGGATGGGCGCGCGCTTCAAGGCGCACAAGGGCCGTGCTGATGTCGTCGAGGGCCGCCTCGCCGGCCATCGGGTCGTGCTGGCCAAGCCCTCGTCGTACATGAACCTCTCGGGCGGCCCGGTCTCGAGCCTGCGGGACTTCTTCAAGGTCCCGGTCGAGCGGATCGTCGTGGTGCACGACGAGCTGGACCTGCCCTTCGCCACCCTGCGCCTCAAGCGCGGCGGCGGCGACAACGGCCACAACGGGCTGCGCTCGCTGACCCAGAGCCTGGGGACCAAGGAGTACCTGCGGGTCCGGTGGGGCATCGGCCGTCCCCCGGGGCGCCAGGACCCTGCCGACTTCGTGCTCAAGGACTTCACCGCGGTCGAGCGCAAGGAGCTGCCCTTCCACGTGGACCGGGCGGCGGACGCGGTGCAGGCCCTGCTGACGACGTCGTTGGAGGCGGCGCAGAACACCTTCCACGCCGGCGGAGGCGACTAGTCGGCGGCCTCCGCGGCGCGGCGGGCGATGCTGGCCTCCAGCTCGGTGTTGAAGCGCCGGAGCAGGGCGGTGAACGCCTCACGGTCCGTCGCAGGCCACTGCGTCAGCACCTCGTCCAGCAGCTGCGTGCGCAGCCGCTGCGTCTCCTGGAACGCCGCCAGTCCGGCAGGAGTGGCCGAGACGAGTGCGGCGCGCGCGTCCGCGGGGTCGGTCACCCTGCTGACGAGCTCGGCGTCCTCGAGAGCCCGGACCTGCCGGCTCACGACCGACAGGTCGATCTCGAGCAGCCCGGCGAGCACCGTGGGTCGCAGCGGACCGTCCAGCACGATGTGCCAGAGCGCCTGGTACGCCGGGCGGTCGAGCATCGTGTCGCCGGTCGGCGAGGGGAGTCGCACGGGCCTGGACATCCTCCGAGCGAGCACCAGCAGCTGCTGCTCGAGCTCGGTCAGAGGCACCGACCCATGGTAGGCCCGCTGTCACCACCGGGTGAGGCTCCTGTGCCCGCTGCTCGGCCTCTTAGCCTGGGGTCTGTGAAACCCTCCCGGCTGGTCGCTCCGTGAGCCTCGCGGGACTGCTCGACGTCGTGCTGGGCGACCCCTCCCTCGGCAACGTCGTCGAGGCTGTGCCCGCCACGGTCGACCTGACCGCGCCACACGGCATGCGCCCCTTCCTGCTGGGTGCGCTGGCGCGCCGCCGGACCGTCCTGGCCGTCACCGCTACCGGCCGGGAGGCCGAGGAGCTCGAGGCCGCGCTCGGGTCCGTCATGGACCCGAACCGCGTTGCGCTGTACCCCAGCTGGGAGACGCTGCCGCACGAGAGGCTCAGCCCCCGCGCCGACACGGTCGGCAGGCGGCTCGCCGTGCTCCGCAGGTTGGCGCACCCGAGCACCGACGACCCGGCGACCGGCCCTGTTGACGTCGTCGTCGCCCCGGTCCGGTCGCTGCTGCAGCCCCAGGTGCGGGGCCTGGGGGACCTGGAGCCGGTCGCGCTCCGAGCAGGTGACACCGCCGACCTCGACACGGTGGTGCGCCGCCTGGTCGACCTGTCCTACGCCCGGGTGGAGCTGGTCGAGAAGCGCGGGGAGCTCGCCGTACGTGGGGGGATCCTCGACGTCTTCCCACCCACCGAGGAACACCCCGTCCGTGTCGAGATGTGGGGCGACGAGGTCGAGGACGTCCGCTACTTCAAGGTCGCCGACCAGCGGTCCCTGCAGGTCGCCGAGCACGGCCTGTGGGCCTCGCCGTGCCGCGAGCTGCTGCTGACCGACGAGGTCAGGCGGCGTGCGAAGGAGCTCGCGGAGCAGCACCCGGAGCTGGCCGACATGTGCCTGCGGCTCGCGGACGGGCACCCCGTGGAGGGCATGGAAGCCCTGGCTCCCGTCCTCGTCGACGACCTGCAGCTCCTCGTCGACGAGCTCCCGCCCGACACCGTGGTCGTGGTCTGCGACCCCGAGAGGGTGCGCACCCGGGCCCACGACCTGGTGGCGACCAGCCAGGAGTTCCTCGAGGCGTCCTGGGCGACGGCCGCGACCGGCGGGAAGGCACCCGTCGACCTCGGCGCGGCCGCGTACAAGGGACTCGTCGAGGTGCGCGACCACGCCACGGCGCACGGCCACCCCTGGTGGACCGTGTCGCCGTTCACCGCCGACGAGGACCTGGACGAGAGCAGCGTGGTGCTCGCTGCGCGAGCGCCGCAGGCATACCACGGGGAGACCGAGCGGGCGCTGGAGGACGTGCGCCGCTGGCTCGCCGACGGGTACGCCGTGGTGCTCACCACGGTCGGGCACGGGCCTGCCGAGCGCCTGGTGGAGGTGCTGCGCGCGGCCGACGTGCCCGCGGGCCTGTCCGACGCGCCGCTGCCCGGTGCGGTGGCCGTGACGACGGCCAACCTGGAGGCGGGTTTTGCCAGCGACCTGCTCAAGATGGTGGTGCTCACCGAGGCGGACCTCACCGGGAGCAAGGGCCCGGGCAGCAAGGACATCTCGCGGCGGATGCCGTCGCGTCGGCGCAACGCCGTGGACCCGCTGCAGCTGCGGGCAGGTGACCCTGTTGTGCACGAGCAGCACGGCGTCGGGCGGTACGTCGAGATGGTGCAGCGCACCGTCGCGGGTGCTACCCGCGAGTACCTCATCCTCGAGTACGCCAAGGGCGACAAGCTGTTCGTGCCGACGGACCAGCTCGAGCAGGTCACGAGGTACGTCGGCGGGGAGGCCCCGTCCCTGGACCGGCTCGGCGGCGCGGACTGGGCCAAGCGCAAGGGCCGGGCGAAGAAGGCTGTGCGCGAGATCGCGGCCGGTCTCATCCAGCTCTACGCCGCCCGCACCTCGGCGCCAGGCCACGCCTTCGGGGCCGACACCCCGTGGCAGCGCGAGCTCGAGGACGCCTTCCCCTACGTCGAGACGCCCGACCAGCTCGAGGCGATCGACGAGGTCAAGGCCGACATGGAGAAGCCGCTGCCGATGGACCGGGTCATCTGCGGAGACGTCGGCTACGGCAAGACGGAGATCGCGGTCCGCGCGGCCTTCAAGGCCGTGCAGGACGGCAAGCAGGTCGCCGTGCTCGTGCCGACCACCCTGCTCGTGCAGCAGCACTACAAGACGTTCCGCGACAGGTTCGCGCAGTTCCCGGTCACGGTGCGGCCGACCTCGCGCTTCCAGAGCGACAGCGAGCACGCCGCAGTGCTTGCCGGCCTGCACGACGGCTCCGTGGACGTCGTCATCGGCACCCACCGGCTGCTGTCGGACCAGGTGCGGTTCAAGGACCTGGGCCTGGTCGTGGTCGACGAGGAGCAGCGCTTCGGCGTGGAGCACAAGGAGTTCCTCAAGCAGATGCGCGCTGCGGTGGACGTGCTCACCATGAGCGCCACCCCGATCCCGCGCACGCTGGAGATGTCGCTGACAGGCATCCGCGAGATGTCGACGATCCTCACGCCGCCGGAGGAGCGGCACCCCGTGCTCACCTACGTCGGACCGTACGACGACAAGCAGGTCGCTGCGGCCATCCGCCGCGAGCTCATGCGCGAGGGCCAGGTCTTCTTCCTGCACAACCGGGTCGAGTCGATCGACCGGGCTGCGAAGCGGCTGCGCGACCTGGTGCCCGAGGCCCGGATCGCCGTCGGCCACGGGCAGATGGGCGAGGACGCGCTGGAGCAGGTGATGGTCGGCTTCTGGGAGAAGCACTTCGACGTCCTCGTCTGCACCACGATCGTCGAGAGCGGTCTGGACATCCCCAACGCCAACACGCTGATCGTGGAGCGGGCCGACGCCTTCGGACTGAGCCAGCTGCACCAGATCCGCGGCCGCGTCGGTCGTGGGCGGGAGCGGGCCTACGCGTACTTCACCTACCCACCGGACAAGCCGCTCACGGAGACGGCGTACGACCGGCTGGCGACCATCGCGCAGAACACCGAGGTCGGGGCGGGCATGGCCGTCGCCATGAAGGACCTGGAGATCCGTGGCGCCGGCAACCTGCTCGGGGGTGAGCAGTCGGGGCACATCGCCAGCGTCGGCTTCGACCTGTACATGCGGTTGGTCGGAGAGGCCGTGAGGGACTTCAAGGCGCACGGCGGCCTCCCCGGCGACGAGACCGAGGACCTCGACACCGTCACCGAGACCAAGGTGGACCTCCCCGTCGAGGCCTACCTGCCCCACGACTACGTGCCCGGCGAGCGCCTGCGCCTCGCTGCCTACCGCTCCATCGCAGCCGCCCTCGACGACACCCAGCTCAAGGCCGTCAGGGAGGAGCTGCAGGACCGCTACGGCCCGCTCCCCGACGAGGTGGAGAACCTGCTGGCGGTGGCCGCCTTCCGCAACGCCTGCCGGGGTCGGGGCCTGACCGACGTGGTGCTCCAGGGCCAGCAGGTCCGGTTCGCGCCGATGAAGCTGCGGGAGTCACAGGTGCTGCGCCTCAAGCGGCTGTTCCCCGGCGCGGTGCACAAGCAGGCCGTGGACATCGTGCTCGTCCCGCACCCCAAGACCGCGCCTTTCGGCGGCCAACCGCTGCGGGACACAGCGCTGCTCGCCTGGGCGTCCGACCTGCTCGCTGCCGTCCTGGACGGCTGAGCGGGGCGATCTGGCAGGCTGGTAGCCGCCGTACCCCTCGAAGGAGAGCCCCGCGTGATCCGCACGACCCGCCTCGCCGCCCTCGCCGGTCTGCTCGCCGTGACCCTGAGTGCCTGCGGCACGGTCCGTGCCGGCGCAGCCGCGATCGTGGGCGACGAGCGGATCACGACGTCGGAGCTCGCGGCCGTCGTCGAACGCGGGCTGAAGGACCCCAGTGCGCAGCAGAGCGTCGGCGCCGACCGACCCGCCTTCGAGCGCAGCGTGCTGACCCGGCTCATCCAGCACCTCGTGCTGGTGCGGGCCGCGCAGGACAAGGGGGTCAGCGTCGACGGCGCGACGGTGGACAAGGCCTTCGACGCCTTCGCCCAGCAGCTCGGTGGCGAGGCGGCGCTCCGCTCCGAGGCCCTCAAGGCGGGCATCGCCGCTGAGGACCTCCGTGGCGCCGTCTCCGACGCGGCCCTGCGGGACGCGCTGGCGGACAAGCTCACGGCCTCGATCCCCGTGTCGGCGGCCGTGATCGCCCAGGCGTACCGGCAGAGCATCGCCCAGTTCGACAAGGTCCGCTCCGCGCACATCCTCGTGCCGACCGAGGCTCAGGCGAACGACCTGCTGACGAAGGTCAAGGCCGCGCCGAGCACCTTCGCCGCCCTGGCCGCCCAGTTCTCGGCGGACACCACCAACAAGGCCACCGGCGGTGACCTCGGCTTCCAAGGCCGTGGCGCGCTGGAGAAGCCGTTCGAGGACGCCGTCTTCGCCGCCCCTCCCGGCTCCTTCGTCCTCGCGAAGACGTCCTTCGGGTTCCACGTGATCCACGTGATCGAGCGCCGCACCGTGCCGCTCGCGCAGGCCACGACGACCTTGCGCCGGAACCTGCTCGCCGACCAGCGGGCGGAGGTCGTCGAGGCGCTGCTGCTGAAGACCGCAAAGGCGTTGCACGTGCGGGTCAGCCCGCGGTTCGGCAGCTGGCAGGTGCGCACGCGGACCGTGGTCGCGCCCGAGCCCTGTCCGAGCGACGCGGTCACGTCCCCGTCGACCCGGCCGGACGAGGCCGGCGGCGTCCCGACGCCCGGCGCGACGCCCGACTGCTGATGCCGGACCGCCCCGGCGAGCGGCTGCTCGACGTCGTCGCGGTCATGGACCGGCTGCGCTCGCCAGGAGGATGCCCCTGGGACGCGCAGCAGACCCACGCCTCCCTCATGCCGTACCTGCTCGAGGAGGCGTACGAGACCTACGACGCGCTCGAGAGCGGCGACCTCGACCACCTCCGGGAGGAGCTGGGTGACCTGCTGCTGCAGATCGTCTTCCACGCGCGCATCAGCGGCGAGAGCGGTTGGGGCATCGACGACGTGGCCGGCGACCTCGTCGACAAGCTCGTCCGTCGGCACCCGCACGTCTTTGCCGGTGCCCCTGCGGACGACCTCGAGGGCAGCTGGGAGGCGCTGAAGGCGGCGGAGAAGGGCCGTGTGTCGATCACCGAGGGCGTGCCGCTCGGCCAGCCTGCGCTCGCACTCAGCGCGAAGCTGCAGCGCCGCGCTGCCCGCCTCGGCGCTCCCGTCCCCCCCGGTACGGCGATCAGCCCGGCCGACGAGCCCGAGGCGCGGCTGGGTGCCGAGCTGTGGGATGTCGTGAGCAGGTGCGGTGAGGCAGGCGTCGACCCGGAGGTGGCCCTGCGGGGCGTCGCGCGCGCGTACCGCGACCGGCTCGCCGCCGCCGAGGCGGCCGCTGCGGCCGAGGGCCTGGACCCTGCCACGCTCGACCCGGAGGAGTGGGCGTCCCGACTGCGCGGCTGAGCGCCGTACCGGCCTCGGTAGGCTCGCGCACGCATCAGCAACCCCACTGCAAGGGAGCCCCCGTGACGTCCATCGAGGCCGTCGGCGCCCGCGAGATCCTCGACTCGCGCGGCAACCCCACCGTCGAGGTCGAGGTGGGGCTCGACGACGGGACCATCGGCCGCGCGGCCGTGCCGAGCGGTGCGAGCACCGGGGCGTTCGAGGCGGTCGAGCTGCGTGACGGCGGCGACCGCTACGGCGGCAAGGGCGTCAGCAAGGCCGTCGACGCCGTCCTCGACGACATCGGCCCCGAGCTGGTCGGCATGGAGGTCAGCGAGCAGCGCCTCATCGACCAAGCCCTCATCGACCTCGACGGCACGCCCGACAAGAGCCGGTTCGGCGCGAACGCCATCCTCGGCGTGAGCCTCGCGGTCGCGCGGGCAGCTGCCGAGTCGCACGGCTTGCCGCTGTTCCGGTACGTCGGCGGTCCGAGCGCCCACCTGCTCCCGGTCCCGATGATGAACATCCTGAACGGCGGGGCGCACGCAGACACCAACGTCGACGTGCAGGAGTTCATGATCGCCCCCATCGGAGCCGCCACCTTCACCGAGGGGCTGCGCCAGGGCGTCGAGGTCTACCACGCGCTCAAAGCGGTGCTGAAGAAGCGCGGCCTGACGACGAGCATCGGTGACGAGGGCGGCTTCGCACCGGACCTGCCGAGCAACCGCGACGCGCTCGACCTCATCGTCGAGGCGATCGGCACGACCGGGCTCGCCGTCGGCCGGGACATCGCGCTCGCCCTCGACGTCGCGGCGACCGAGTTCCACTCCGAGGGCCTGTACGCCTTCGAGGGCGCGAAGAAGACGGCGCAGGACATGGCTGACTACTACGCCGACCTCGTCGCGAGCTACCCGATCGTGAGCATCGAGGACCCGCTCGACGAGAGCGACTGGGAGGGCTGGGCCGCGCTCACGGCGCAGCTCGGCGCGAAGGTCCAGCTCGTCGGCGACGACCTGTTCGTCACCAACCCGCAGCGCCTCGCCGAGGGCATCGGCAAGGGGACCGCGAACGCCCTGCTGGTGAAGGTGAACCAGATCGGAACCCTCACCGAGACGCTCGACGCCGTCAGCCTCGCCCACCGCAGCGGCTACCGCTGCATGATGAGCCACCGCTCCGGCGAGACCGAGGACACCACGATCGCCGACCTCGCCGTGGCGACCGACTGCGGCCAGATCAAGACGGGCGCCCCCGCGCGCTCCGAGCGGGTGGCGAAGTACAACCAGCTGCTGCGCATCGAGGAGGAGCTCGACGACGCGGCGCGGTACGCCGGGGCCGCCGCCTTCCCGCGCTTCTCCGCCTGACGGGGCTAGCGTTCAAGGGTGCCTGCTGACCGACCCGGCTTGACGACCCGCGCCGCGGTGCTCGGGCTCGTGGTGTGCGGTCTGGTGGTCAGCGCGGCGCTGCCGCTGCGCGAGTACCTCTCCCAGCGCGGCCAGATCGCCGGGGCCAAGGCGAAGAACGCCCAGCAGCAGGCGCGTGTCGAGTCGCTGGAGCGGCAGCTGCAGCAGTGGCGCGACCCGGCGTACGTCCGCGCGCAGGCCCGCACCAGGCTCCACTTCGTGATGCCCGGCGAGTACGCCTACGTCGTGCTGGCTCCGAAGGCCACTCCGGTCCCAGCGGGCCGGGCCGTGCTGCCCGGCGTGCAGGCCGTAGGTCCTGAGGCGCCCTGGTACTCCCAGGTCTGGGCCGGCGTGCAGTCGGCGGACCGGCCCGCGCCGTCGCCCGCTCCCGGAAGATGAGCCTCGACGACCGCGACCGCCGTGCCGTGGCGCTGCAGCTGTCCCGTGAGCCACGTGGGGCCCGACAGGTCGCGCACCGCTGCGGCTGCGGGCTCCCCGACGTGGTCGAGACGAGCCCTCGGCTGCCCGACGGGACGCCCTTCCCGACCCTGTACTACCTGACCTGCCCGCGCCTCGCGAGCCTGATCGGCCGGCTCGAGAGCGACGGTCTCATGAAGGAGATGACCGACCGGCTCGCCACCGACCCCGACCTCCAGGCGAGGTACGACGAGGCGGCGCGCGACTACGTCGGTCGGCGAGACGCCCTGGGGGTGCTGGAGAGCGCGCCGGCGCAGGGCGGCATGCCCACTCGCGTGAAGTGCCTGCACGTGCTGGTCGCGCACGCGCTCGCGGTGGGTCCCGGCGTCAACCCGTTCGGTGACGAGGTGCTCGCGGTCCTGGAGGACTGGGCCCGGCAGGGCCCTTGCGTGGACCCCGACGACCCAGCTGCCAGGCCGGGGAAGAAGACCCGCTCGTGAGGGTGGCCGCCGTCGACTGCGGCACCAACTCGATCCGCCTGCTGGTGGCTGACCTGGACGGGCCGGACAAGACGGACGTGCACCGGGAGATGCGCGTGGTGCGGCTGGGTCAGGGCGTCGACAGGACCGGGATGCTGGCGCCGGAGGCGCTCGCGAGGACCCGGGCCGCTGCCATCGACTACGCCGCCACCTGTCGTGACCTCGGCGTCGAGCGGGCCCGGTTCGTCGCCACGTCGGCCACGCGCGACGCCGGCAACCGCGAGGCGTTCCTCGCCCTGGTGCGCGACGCGTTCGGGCTCGAGCCCGAGGTCGTGACCGGTGAGGAGGAGGCCGCGCTGTCGTTCGCGGGGGCGACCAGGGGGCTGGTGGCGGACCCGCCGTACCTCGTGATGGACATCGGTGGCGGCTCGACCGAGCTCGTGCTGGGCACCGACGGCGTCCAGGCGGCGGCCTCCGTCGACGTCGGCTGCGTGCGGCTCACGGAGAGGCACCTCGGCGGAGACCCGCCCACGGCGGAGCAGGTGGCCGCAGCGCGCGCCGACGTCGACGCTGCCCTGGAGGCCGCGGCGCGAGTGGTCCCGGTCGCCCTGGCCCGTACGGCGGTCGGGCTGGCGGGGAGCGTCACGACGGTGGCGGCCCTCGCGCTCGACCTCCCGTCGTACCAGCCGGAGCGGATCCACCTGGCGCGGGTGTCGGCCCGGGAGGTGCGGGAGGTCACGGAGAGCCTGCTCGCCATGACGCGGGCACAGCGCGCCGCGCTCCCCGTGATGCACCCGGGCCGTGCCGACGTGATCGGCGGCGGCGCACTTGTGCTGCTCGCGGCGGTCGAGCGGTTCGGGCTCGAGGAGGTCCTCGTCAGCGAGACCGACATCCTCGACGGCATCGCGGTCTCGCTCGCGTGATCCGGCCCGGGGGAGGCTTTCCCACCGACAAGGCCAGCCTGCGCACGCCCATGGCCCACGACGCCGACGAGGTCGTCCGGTTGGCCGCCAGTGCCCCGTCCCTGGACCACCTCGACGGACGCTCGTCGGTCTGCAGGGCCTGCCCCCGGCTCGTGGCCTGGCGCGAGGAGGTGGCGGTCGAGAAGCGGGCATCCTTCGCGCACCAGACGTACTGGGGCCGCCCCGTCACGGGCTGGGGCGTGGAACGGCCGCGCATCGTCGTGGTCGGGCTCGCGCCCGCCGCCCATGGGGGCAACCGCACCGGGCGCATCTTCACCGGCGACCGCAGCGGGGACTGGCTCTTCGCTGCGCTGCACCGGGCGGGTCTCGCGGCGCAGCCGGAGTCCGTCGACGCGTGGGACGGCCAGCGGCTGCTGCACACCCGCATCACGCTGCCGGTGCGCTGCGCGCCCCCGCAGAACAAGCCGACCCCGCAGGAGCGGGACACCTGCGCGCCGTGGCTGGTGCGCGAGATGGGCTGGTTGCTGCCGACGACCCGGGCCGTGGTGGCGCTGGGCGCGTTCGGGTGGGCGTCCACGCTCGCCGCGCTCGCAGCCAACGGCTGCGAGCTCCCCGGCCGGGCGCCCCGCTTCGGGCACGGCGCCGAGCTCGTCGTCCCCGGAGGCCCCACCGTGCTGGGCTGCTTCCACGTCTCTCAGCAGAACACGTTCACCGGCCGGCTGACCGAACAGATGCTCGACGCGGTGCTCACCCGGGCGAAGGGCCTCGCGGACCTGCCCTGAGGGCGGCACGGTCCGACCGCCGTCGTGACACAGCGCTTGCTTGCGCCGGGTATCGGCACACTCTGCGTGATCCTGTAGGGCCAATCGGTGATTAATTTTGGGGGATCTGGGGAAACTCTCCCGGTTTGTCCGTTTCAAGGCCTAGCGGGACTGGTCTGAAAGCCCTACTGTCCCGTTCACAGGTTGCGCCGAACGGCGTAATGGGGTGGGGCACGGGGGGTGAAGGACATGAGCGGTCAGGCCTGGAACTGAGAGAGCGCAGAACGACGACGACGTGACGCGGTCACGTCCCCAGCTCCACGTCCAGGGGCTGGGAACGGGTGGTGCTACACCCGTTCCCAGCCCCTGGAAGCATGTTCGGGCTCAGACGCCCCGTAGTCCGTGCGGCGTCTCCTGCTCGCGGCGGCGCAGCCACTGCGCCATGTCGAGGGCGGCCATCGGCCGCGCGTGCAGGTAGCCCTGCACCTCGTCCACCCCGAAGCGCGCCAGCATCTGGTGCTGCTCCTCCTGCTCCACGCCCTCGGCAACGACCCGCAGCCCGAGGGTGTGCGCGATGTCGACCACCGCGCGCACAACGGCGCCGTCGGCGCGGTCGTGCGTGATGCCGTCGACGAAAGCCTTGTCGATCTTCACCTCATCGACAGGCAGGCCCTTGAGGTAGGTCAGCGAGGAGTACCCGGTGCCGAAGTCGTCGACCGAGATCTTCACCCCGAGCGCGCGCAGCTCACCCAGCCGGATCGCCGCCAGACCGGGGTCGTTGACGACGACGCCCTCGGTGAGCTCGAGCGTCAGCAGGTCGGGGGCGATGTTCACCGACGTGACGATGGCGGCGACCTCGGTCACGAAGGACGGGTCGAGGATCGTCTCCGCGCTGACGTTCACCGCCACGCCGACGCGGCCACCGCGACGCTGCCACCCCTTGCACGTGGTGAGCGCCTGACGCAGCACGGTGCTCGTGAGCGGCCCCATCAGCCCCGAGGCCTCGGCGAGCGGCACGAACTCCGCCGGCGAGATGGCACCGAGGGCGGGGTGCGTCCAACGCGCCAGCGCCTCGACGCCGGTGACGACCCGGGTCAGCGTGTCGACCTTCGGCTGGAACCCCACCCCGATGGCTCCGGACGCGAGCGCCTCGCGCAGCGCCATGACGACGGCGAGCCGGCGCTGCCCCTCGACCTCGTACGCCGGCTCCCACACGACAGGGCCGCCACTGGCGTGCCGGGCGCTGTACATGGCTGTCTCGGCCCGCCGGATCAGGGTCGCCGCGTCCTTGCCGTGCTCGCGCCCGCGGGCGCAGCCGACGGACAGCTTGATGTGCGTGCCGACAGGCCCGAGCTGGGCGCCGCCCTCGACCTGGGCGCGCACACCGAGGCCGAACATCGACGGGTCGCCGCCGTAGGGCGTGGCCGGGACGGCGACGCAGAAGCGGCCGCCGCCGATGCGCCCGATCAGCGCCTCCGGGTAGGACAGCAGCAGGCGCCGGGTGACCTCGCTGAGCAGGTCGTCGCCGACCTGGTGGCCGAGGGTGTCGTTCACCTCGCGGAAGGAGTCGACCGCACAGGTGGTGACGATGACGTCCTCGTCCGCGCTGAGCATGACGTTGAGCCGATGCGTCGTCTCGTTCAGGTTGGGCAGGTGCGTGAGCGCGTCCGTGGTGGCGGCGAGCGCGAGCTCGCGCTGCAGGCGTCCCCGCTCCACGGCGGCGGCGAGCTCGGTGGCAAGGGTCTCGAGCATCCGCAGGTCGCGCAGGCCGAAGGGCCGGGCGTTGCCCATGCGCGAGGACACGGTGAGCACGCCCAGCATGTCCTGAGCGCCCATGAGCGGTGCCGACATGTGGTCGTTGCCCTCGAGCAGGGAGGCACGGGTCCGGGTGAGCAGCTCGACCTCGAGGGCGGTCTCGCGGATCGCGCCGACGTCGGGGTCGTCGTCGCTGAAGTGCCGCCAGCCCTCGGGGCTCTGCAGGGCGAGGTCGAGGTGCTCGGCGTGCAGGAGCAGCCGCACCTGCTGGAGCACGTCCTGGCTGTCCTCGCTGTCGAGGTCGACCGGTCCGAGGCCCTGCAGGAACTGGTGCAGCCGGGCGTTCTGCTGCTGGTCGGCTGCGAGGCGCCGGTGCTGCCGGTAGCCGATCGCCAGCGCGCAGCCCACCGCGGCACCGACGGCGGACGTCCACGGGTCGGTCCAGGCGGCAGCGACGACCACGACGGCCACCCCCGCGAAGACCCCGGTGGCTGCCAGCAGGCCGACAACGGCTGAGCGCGTGGACTCGCGTGAGTGCTCGACGCCCAGGATCGCGAAAAGCACCTGCAGCACCAGGAAGCTCACGATCTCCGAGAGCAGCAGCGCCACCAGCAAGGCGGCCCAGAGCACGGGGCCGGCCCCGTCGAGGGGGGAGAACAGGCTGGCGATGCTGACCGCCGTACCGACCTCGAAGGCGCAGAGCGAGATGTTGAACGCGGCCTTCGCGGGCGGCTGACGGCGCACCGGGAGGCAGAAGACCGCCGCCGCGAGGACCCGGGCCAGCAGGAGCATCCACGGGCTCACGAACACCAGGCCGATGGCCAGCGCGACCTGCGTGAGGCTGACCGCGCGCACCTCACCGCGGGTCTCGTAGTAGATGGGGAGGAAGGTCACCGCGAGGTAGGCCGGGGCCAGGGTCCACCACGGCACGGAGACGGGGAGGGCCGCCGGGTCGATGAGGGGCCGCGCCAACGGCATGAGCACGAGGGTGGTGGCCGTGAGGACGGCCGTGAGCAGCAGCACACGGAAGGTGGTGCGCGACATGCCCGCCACTCCCCCCTGGTGAGTCACTGGTGGACGTTTCGGATGGTTCGGGGCATTCCTTGAGCCGCCATGACCGGGAACGCCAGGACGAGCATCAGCGCAGCCACTACCGCGACGGCCGTGCGAGGTGAGAAGACGGTCCCCAGCCAGCCGCTCGCGAGGAGCCCGAGGCCCTGTGCCGTCATGAGGCACGCCGTCGCGATGCCGTACGCCCGGCCGCGGAACTCAGCAGGGCAGGACTGGACGAAAGCAGGCCCGGCGACGAGGTTGGCGGTCGCCCCCGCGCCCGCAAGCGCCCACAGCAGGACGAGCGGCACGACGGAGTGCAGGAAGCCGGTGGCGAGCAGCGGCACGGTGCTCAGCAGCACCAGCCACGGCAGGAGGCCCTCGCGCTGCGCGCTGGGCACGCGCAGCACCAGGCCGGAGGCGAGCAGGAAGCCCGTCGGCACCGTGGCCGTGAGGACGCCGGCCATGACGGCGCCGTGCCCGAGCTCGTCCGCGACCGCGACCGCGAGCCCCTCGGTGGCGGTCACCGAGACCGACGCGAGCACCGCGAACTGCAGCAGCCTGCGGAGCCGGGCCGACCGGGCGACGAGGCCCAGGCCCTGGAGCGTGTCACGGAAGAACGTCCCGAGCTCGGTCTGTGCGGGCGGGCGGGGCCGCACCCCGTGCAGCAGCACCCCGGCGGAGACGAGGAACGTCGCGGCGTCGAGCGCCAACGCCCCGCGCACGGAGGTGAGGGCCACGATCGCGCCGCCCAGCACGAAGCCGAGGATCTGGCTGATCTGCCCGCAGACGTTCATCAGCGTGTTCCCGACGACGTAGGCCTCACCCTCGAGGACATCGGGCTGCAGGGCGCTGCGGGCGCTGTCGAAGGGCGGTCCGGCTGCGCCCAGCACCCCGATCAGCACGAACACGACCCACAGGGGGAGCGTGGTGAGGCACAGCGCCAGCACCACGGGCACGCGCACGAGATCGCACGTGACCATGACGGTCAGTCGTGGGTAGCGGTCGGCCAGGCCCGACAGGAGGGGCCCTCCGACCAGGTACGCGAGGTAGGACACGGCGAACGTGGCGGACGACTGCAGCGTGGAGCCGGTGCGGCGGTAGACGAGGATCGCGAGGGCGATGCGGGCGAGCTGGTCCCCGAGCAGGCTCAGGGTCTGCGCGGCGAAGAGGGCGCGGAACTCCCGGTGGGCCAGCACAGTGCGGTACCGCACGCGCTCCTCCACGCGCCGTACGGTATCGATCGGAAAGCGCCCCTGTAGTCCAAATGGCAGAGACCGGGGTCTTAAAAACCTCGCCAGTGTGGGTTCGACTCCCACCGGGGGCACGTCTGCTGGGGGCCGTACGTTGTCCCCAGCAGAAGATGGGCCACCACGACACGAGGAGAACGATGGAGTCCAGCAACCCGGTCTTCGGGAACGCGCCCACGCTCAAGGCGCCCACGCCGAGCGTCGGGGAGCTTGAGGAGATCTACCGCACCCCGCAGCGGCTGACGATGGACGACGTCGTCATCAAGACCGGGCTGCTGCTGAGCGTCGTCCTCGTGGCCGGCGGGCTGACCTGGGCGGCCGACCTCGGCTTCGGGGTGGTGGCGATCGCAGGGCTGGTCGGCTTCGCCCTGGCGATGGTCAACACCTTCAAGAAGCAGGTCAGCCCTGGGCTGGTGCTCGCCTACGCCGCGTGCGAAGGCGTGTTCCTGGGCGGGATCAGCAAGGTCTACGAGACCGCCTACAACGGCATCGTCGTGCAGGCCGCCATCGGCACCTCGGCGCTGTTCCTCGGCGTGCTGTGGGCTTACAAGAGCGGTCGTCTGAGGGCCACGCCCAAGTTCACCAAGATGGTGGTCGGCGCCGGCTTCGGCGTGCTCGGCCTCATGGTCGTCAACCTGCTCGCCTCCGTGATCGGGGGGGGCGACGGGCTCGGGCTGCGCAGCGGTGGCGGCATCGCCATCCTGTTCAGCCTCGCCTGCATCGGCATCGCGTCGCTGTTCTTCGTCCTCGACTTCGACCAGGCCGAGCGGCTGGTCGCGGCCGGTGTGCCCGAGCGGGAGTCCTGGCGTGTCGCGTTCGGGCTCCTCGTCACCCTCGTCTGGCTCTACCTCGAGGTGCTGCGCCTGTTGAGCTACCTGCGCGACTAGCGGTGCGAGGCCTGCGCCGGGCGGCAGCCGGGTTCGTCCTCCTGCTGCTCCCGGCGTGCTCCGGCGGAGCCACGGCAGGCCCCGGAACGGCGCAGCCCACGGCGACACCCACGCCGACGCCGTCCCCGAGCTCGACGGCGCCGCCGCTCGCGCTGGAGGAGCTGGGCGCGTTCTCGTCCCCGGTGTGGGTCGGGCCGGCGCCGGGCGACCCCGCGCACCTGTACCTCGCCGAGCGGGGTGGCGCCGTCCTGACCCTCGATGCCCAGGGGCAGCGTGAAGGGGTGCTGCTCGACCTCGGCGACGAGGTCAGCGACGGCAACGAGCAGGGGCTGCTCTCGATCGCCTTCGACCCGTCCTACCCCCGGGTCCCCAAGGTCTACGTGGACTACACCGACCGCAACGGCGACACCCGGGTCGTCGCGTACACCGTGGCGGGCGGGCGGGCGGTGCGGCCGCAGCTGCTGCTCACCGTGGCGCAGCCGTATCCCAACCACAACGGCGGGCTGCTGCTGTTCGACCGCGCGGGGATGCTCCTCGTCGCCCTGGGGGACGGTGGCAACGCCGGCGACCCGGAGAACAGGGCGCAGGACCCGGCCTCGTTCCTGGGCAAGCTGCTGCGGATCGACCCGCGCACGGGAAACCCGGCCCGCGGCAACCCGTACCCCCAGAACCGGTACGTCTGGGCGCTGGGGCTGCGCAACCCCTGGCGGTTCTCCTTCGACGCGCAGGGAGTCCTCTACCTCGGCGACGCCGGGCAGAACCGGGTGGAGGAGCTCGACGTGGTCCCGCCCGAGCTGCAGCGCGGGGCGAACTACGGCTGGTCCGTCTACGAGGGAGACGACCGCTTCAAGCAGGACCAGCAGTTCACCCCGGGCGGGCCGGTCGTGGTGCCGGCCACGACCTTCGCCCACGACGCGGGCTGGTGCTCGATCACCGTAGGACCGGTCTACACAGGCCGGGTCCTGCCGTCCCTGCGCGGCGCGCTGGTCCTCGGCGACTACTGCAAGGGCCGGCTGGTGGCGGTGCGTCGCTCCGGCCGCGGGGTCGGCCCGGTCGTCGACCTCGACGTGCGCGCCGAGGGGCTGCAGGGCTTCGGTGTCGACCACCGCGGTGAGCTGCTCGTGCTCACCGTCGACCGTCTTTCCCGACTGGTTCCCGGTGCCTGACGCGCTGCTCGACAAAGAGCTCGCGACGCTGGTCCAGCGGCTCAGGCTGTGGGCCCCGGCGCGCTGGGCGGCGGCCTGCCCGCCCTGGGGCACCAGGGCGGACGCCGCCCGGCACCTGGCGCAGTGGTGCGCCGACCGGGCCGCGGAGCTGGAGGGAGCGCCGCTGCGGGCGCTGCCGCGCCTGGCCCCCGACCTGCTGGTGGCCGACCAGCTCGCGGTGACCGGCACCGACCTGCTGCGCGCTGAGCCGCCGCCTGCGCTGGTCTCGGACGCCGTGGCGCACCTGCTCGTGCACCGCTACGACCTGCTGGGGGAGGAGCCGCCGGCCACGTTGGGCGGGGCTCAGGCGCTCGTACGGGGCCGGGAGGTCTGCGGCGCCTAGCCGTGGCTGAGGAAGGCCAGCACGTCCTGGCGGGTGACCACGCCGGTGGGCCGGCCGTCGTCGACGACCACGGCGGCGTCGGCCTTCTCCAGTGCCGCCATCGCGGCGCTCACCGGCTCACCCGCGCCCACGAGGGGCAGGGGCGTCCCCATGTGCTGGCCGAGCGGGTCGGCGAGCTGCGCCCGGCCGTTGAAAAGCGCGTCGAGCAGGTCCCTCTCGTGCACGGCGCCCACGATCTCCGCGGTCATCACCGGCGGCTCGGCGCGTACGACCGGCATCTGCGACACGCCGTACTCGCGCAGGATGTCGATGGCGTCGCGGACCGTCTCCGTCGGGTGGGAGTGCACGAACTCCGGGACCGACCCGGTCTTGCGCCCCATGACGTCGCGCACCAGTCGCTCCCCGGGCGCGCTGAGGAAGCCGTAGTCGGCCATCCAGTCGTCGTTGAAGATCTTCGACAGGTAGCCGCGCCCGCCGTCCGGGAGCAGCACCACGACCACGTCCTCGGGGCCTGCCGCTCGTGCCACCTCGAGGGCCGCCACGACCGCCATCCCGCAGGAGCCGCCGACCAGCAGCCCCTCCTCGCGGGCCAGCCGTCGGGTCATCGCGAAGGAGTCGCGGTCACTGACCGCGATGACCTGGTCGGGGACCGTGGGGTCGTAGGTGGTGGGCCAGAAGTCCTCTCCGACACCCTCGACGAGGTAGGGGCGGCCCGAACCGCCGGAGTAGACCGAGCCGACCGGGTCCGCGCCGATGACCTGCACGCGGCCCTCGGAGACCTCCTTGAGGTAGCGGCCGGCACCGCCGATCGTGCCGCCGGTCCCCATGCCGGCGACGAAGTGCGTGATGCGACCGTCGGTCTGCGCCCACAGCTCGGGCCCCGTGGTCTCGTAGTGCGACCGCGGGTTCGCCGGGTTGGAGTACTGGTCGGGCTTCCACGCACCGGGCAGCTCACGCGCCAGCCGGTCGCTCACCGAGTAGTACGACCGCGGGTCGTCCGGGTCGACGGCGGTGGGGCACACCTCGACGCGCGCACCGTAGGCCCGGAGCACGTCGATCTTGTCCTTGGCCACCTTGTCCGGGCACACGAACACGCAGGAGTAGCCACGGGTCTGGGCCACGATCGCCAGGCCGATGCCCGTGTTGCCGCTGGTCGGCTCCACGATCGTGCCGCCCGGTTGGAGCGCCCCTGACTGCTCGGCGTCCTCGATCATCCGCAGCGCGATGCGGTCCTTCACCGAGCCGCCGGGGTTGAGGTACTCCACCTTCACCGCGACCGTGGCCGCGATGCCTTCCGTCACGCTGTTGAGCCGGACGAGCGGGGTGTTGCCCACGAGCTCGATGATCGAGTTGCTGATCTGCACCGGCTCAATCTAGGAGGGTTAGGGTCGGCTACCGGCCGGTAACGAAGGGAGCTCCCGTGCGCGTCCAGCGACCAGGCAGGCGGGCCGCTGCGGTGGCGCGCTTCGCAGCGGTGCGGGGTGCGTACGGCGGCGGTGCCATCGGCCTGCTGGGAGCCCTCGGGTACGGCGTCGTGCGGGTTGAGGGGGCGCTGGCACGCCGCACGATCGGGGAGCCCACCGACCTGCCGCCCGACCCCACCGGCAGCTACGGCCGCTACCCCGGTCGGGCCTTGCGGTTGGTCGTGATCGGCGACTCCAGCGCGGCGGGACTGGGCTGCGACAGCCCCGCGCAGACGCCGGGCGCGCTCCTCGCCGGTGGCGCGGCGCGCGACCTGCGGCGCCGGGTGCGGCTGGACTCCTACGCCGTCGTGGGTGCCCGGTCGGCGGACCTCCAGCGCCAGGTCGCGCAGGCGCTTGAGCGCCCCGTCGACCTGGCCATGATCATGATCGGGACCAACGACGTCACCCACCGCGTGCTCCCCGGGGACGCGGTGCGCGAGCTGGGCAAGGCGGTCGCGACCCTGCGTGCCGCGGGAGCCCTCGTCGTGGTGGGCACCTGCCCCGACCTGGGCACGGTCGAGCCGCTGCTGCAGCCGCTGCGGACGGTCGCGTCCTTCTACAGCCGGCGGATGGCTGCCGCGCAGCTCGTCGCCGTGGTCGAGAACGACGGGATCGCGGTCTCGCTCGGCACGCTGCTCAGCCCCGAGTTCGCCGAGCAGCCGCACCTGTGGAGCGCGGACCGCTTCCACCCCTCGCCGGAGGGCTACCGCCGGGTTGCGGACGCGCTGCTGCCCAGCCTGCTCGAGCACAGCGGCGTGACCATCCCGGTCAGCGTCCCGGTGAGCACGAGCGTGCAGGACGTCGCGGTCGCGGCCGAGCTGGCCAGCCGCGAGCCGGGTACGGCGATCGAGACCGAGCCCGGCGAGCAGGGCGCGGCGGCTGCCGGTCCCGGGCGCCTCGTCCGGCTCGTGCGCCGGCTCCCGCTGGTCGGCCGCGGGGCCCCGGAGGCCCGCGAACCCGACGACGCCGGCCCGGCGGGAGGTGACGAGGACCACCCCGGAGCCCCCTCGCAACCGTCCCGCAACGAGGGCTAGCGTTGACCAGAACGGGATTCTGATCCCACCCCTCGTCCCCAGGGAGCCCCGCATGACCGAGGCCGTGATCGTCTCGACCGCTCGCACCCCCATCGGGCGCGCCTTCAAGGGGTCGCTCGTCAGCGCCCGCCCGGACGACCTCGCGGCCTTCGCGGTCACTCAGGCGCTCGCGAAGCTGCCGGGCCTGGACGTGCGCGAGATCGACGACCTGATGATGGGCTGCGGTCAGCCTGCCGGTGAGGCCGGCTTCAACGTCGGCCGTGCGGTCGCCGTCAAGCTCGGCTACGACTTCCTGCCCGGCACCACGGTCAACCGCTACTGCTCGTCGTCGTTGCAGACCACGCGGATGGCCTTCCACGCCATCAGGACCGGGGAGGGCTCGGCCTTCATCTCCGCAGGTGTGGAGGCGGTCTCGCGCTTCGGCAACGGCATGGCGGACGCGGGCACGGCCCAGAACCCCTTCTTCGCCGAGGCCGTGGCACGCACCGCCACGACCGCCGAGGGTGCGTCCGAGTGGCACGACCCGCGCCAGGACGGCAACGTCCCCGACGTCTACATCGCCATGGGCCAGACCGCGGAGAACGTCGCGCTCTGGAAGGACATCAGCCGCGCTGACATGGACGAGTTCGCCTGCCGGTCGCAGAACCTCGCCGAGAAGGCCATCGCCAACGGCTTCTGGGAGCGGGAGATCTCGCCGTACACGCTGGAGGACGGCACCGTGGTGTCCGCCGACGACTGCCCGCGCGCGGGTGTCACGGTCGAGGGCATGGCGGGCCTCAAGCCCGTCTTCCGGCCGGACGGCCGCGTCACGGCCGGCAACGCCTGCCCGCTCAACGACGGGGCCGCGGCTGTCGTGATCATGAGCGACGAGAAGGCCCGCGAGCTCGGCTACACCCCGCTCGCGCGCATCGTCTCCACGGCCGTCACCGGCCTGTCGCCCGAGGTCATGGGCCACGGACCGGCCGACGCCATCAAGCTCGCCCTCAAGCGTGCCGGCAAGACCGTGGACGACATCGACCTCTACGAGATCAACGAGGCCTTCGCCTCCCAGGTGCTGTCCTCGCAGCGCGAGGTGGGCTTCGACCTGGACAAGCTCAACGTCCACGGCGGCGCCATCGCCGTCGGCCACCCCTTCGGCATGACGGGTGCGCGCATCACGGGCACGCTGATCAACGGCCTGCAGACCCTCGACAAGCAGTTCGGCGTCGAGTCGATGTGCGTCGGCGGCGGCATGGGCATGGCCATGGTCATCGAGCGCCTCAGCTAGCGCTCGCACGTAGCCTGGGGGGCATGAGCGGCGACTGGTCCCCCGACGAGCACGGCTTCGAGACCCTCGCGATCCACGCGGGTCAGGACCCCGAGCCCGCCACCGGCGCCGTCGTCACCCCGATCTACCAGACGAGCACCTACGCGCAGTCCGAAGTCGGGGTCCACCAGGGCTACGAGTACTCCCGCTCAGGCAACCCGACCCGCACTGCCCTCGAGACCTGCCTGGCCGCCCTCGAGCGCGGCACCCGCGGGCTGGCGTTCGCCAGCGGGCTGGCGGCGGAGGACACCCTCCTGCGCACCGTGCTCGCGCCCGGAGCGCACGTCGTCGTGCCGAACGACGCGTACGGCGGCACCTACCGGCTGTTCGCGAAGGTCGCCAGCCGCTGGGGGGTCGCGGTCACGCCCGTGCACCTCGGGGACCTCGACGCCGTCCGCGCCGCGATGCGTCCCGAGACCCGCCTGATCTGGGTCGAGACGCCGACCAACCCCCTGCTCGGGATCGCCGACATCAGCGCCCTCGCGCAGCTCGCGCACGAGGCCGGTGCGCTGCTGGTCGTCGACAACACCTTCGCCTCGCCGTACCTGCAGCAGCCGCTGGTGCTCGGCGCGGACGTGGTCGTGCACTCGACGACGAAGTACCTCGGCGGGCACAGCGACGTCGTCGGCGGGGCGCTGGTCGTCGCGGACGCGGCCCTGGGTGAGGAGCTCGCCTTCCACCAGAACGCGATGGGCTCGGTGCCCGGCCCGTTCGACTGCTGGCTCGTCCTGCGGGGCGTCAAGACGCTCGGCGTGCGCATGGACCGGCACTGCGCGAACGCGGAGCGGGTGGTCGAGCTGCTGACCCGGTCCTCCGCCGTCACCCAGGTCCTCTACCCCGGCCTGCCCGAGCACCCCGGTCACGACCTGGCCAGCAAGCAGATGAGCGCGTACGGCGGGATGGTGAGCTTTCGCACCGCCGGCGGCGAGCAGACCGCGCTCGAGGTGTGCCGTCGTACCCGCGTCTTCACGCTCGGCGAGTCGTTGGGCGGGGTGGAGTCGCTGATCGAGCACCCGGGCCGGATGACGCACGCCAGCGTTGCCGGCTCCCAGCTCGAGGTGCCCGCGGACCTGGTGCGCCTCAGCGTCGGGATCGAGAGCGCCGACGACCTGCTCGCGGACCTTGAGCGGGCGTTGTCCTGACCACCGACGACTTGATTTCTCGCGACACGGAGCCGACTGTCAAGTGATGAGCAGGCGCACCCCCGGATGGCTGGTCGAGGCGACGGCGTGGACCGCCGCGCTCGTCCTGGCCACCAGCGTGGCCGTGGTCGCCTCCGGGGTGATCCAGCGGCACGAGACGGCGGTCCAGGCCCAGGCCCAGGTCGAGAGCCCGGTGCTCGTCGACGACGCAGTCGCGCCGCCGCAGCCCAAGGGCTACAAGGGCTCGCCCCGCCCGGTGCCGGTCGTGAAGGCCGGCGGTCGGTCGGGCGTCGGGTTGCGCCCCATCTCCTCGCTCGGGCCGCCTCCGGGCATCGTGAAGGACCTCGTGCCCTCGCGGTTCGCCCTGCCGGAAGACCGGTGGGCCCTGCTGGTCGGCATCACCGACTACCGCAGTCCCACGCACGACACGCTCGCGGGCGCCAACGACGTGGCGTTCATCCGCGCCTACCTGCTGAGCGCGGGCTGGCACGCCGACCACATCCGTGTCATCACGAACAAGGCCGCCACCGGAAAGGCGATGCGCGCCGGGCTCGCGTGGCTGGCGGCGCGCAGCACGCCTGGGACGTTCGCGCTGTTCCACTACTCCGGGCACGTGAAGCAGGAGGGCGGGCACGAGAAGCTCTGGCCCTACGACCGCGCGTTCATCAACGACACCGAGCTCGCCGCGACGCTGAAGCCGACGCGCGGCAAGCTCTGGGTCGACATCGCCGGCTGCGAGGCCGCCGGGTTCCTGGAGGACCTGCCGAGCGCACGTGTGCTCGTCTCCACCAGCTCCAAGCGCACCCAGAAGTCCTACGAGCACCCGCACTGGCGCGAGTCGGTGTGGGTCGGCCTGCTCTGGGACGCGGGCATGAACCAGCGCCAGGCGGACCTCGACAAGAACGCACTCGTGACCGTGGGGGAGTCCCTGCGCTTCGCCTCGTACTGGGCCGAGGTCGTCACGTACTACCAGCGGCCGCACGGGCGGCAGACCCCGCGCGTGGCCGGGATGCCGGTCCGCGGCTGGACGCTCGCGGACCCGCCCGCCTGAGCCGATCCGAATCCGGTTCTGGCCCGCGGCAGGAATACGCGCAAGGATGCCGAAACGCTGCAGAGAAGCTGTGAGCGGCGTCACGAGTGCCAGGTGGAGGTGGGGCATGTCCCGAACGGTGCGTCTTGTGTGCGCTGCCCTGCTCTCGTGCGGGACCGTGCCCGTCATCGGAGTGGGGATCGCCGCGGCGGACGACGCGAGCCTGACCCCGTCCAACTCCGCCTACTTCTTCAGCAAGGGCATCGACAAGCCCGAGGAGGCGCCCGCACCGCCGCCGAACGCCACGGCCCTCGCCGCCGACGGCGTGTCCGCAGGCAACCTGGCCGTCGCCGCCAACGCCGGTGCCGAGGACAAGGTCAGCTTCCTGTACTTCGACCTGTTCTCGGTGCCCACGGACGCGACGGTGTCGCAGGCGGTCGTCACGATGACCCCGCTGCCGGCGAGCCCGACGGACGTGTCGTTCAACGCATCCCCTGACAAGGTCGTCGCGTGCGCCGCCGGCCCGGAGGGCTTCAAGGACGACGACGGCGCGGGACTCGTCAACGCCCCCGCCCGCCTGTGCACCCAGTTCAAGGCCGTGGGCAAGGCCGCCGCTGCTGCCTACGCGTGGGACGTCACCACGCTCGCCCAGCAGTGGGTGGCGGGCACCAACGACGGCGTCGCCTTCACCCGTGCCGACGAGGCGCCGGGCAGCAACTTCCAGGTGGTCTTCGGCCCGGCCGCCACCGCGAAGCTGACTGTCAGCTACACGGTGCCCGACACGTTCGTCCCGCCGTTCGTGCCACCCGTGGCGCCCCCTGTGGTCGGGCCGCCCGTGGTGGGTGGCGGGCTGCCGCCGGTGACCGACCCGTTCGTGCCCACGCCCGACGTGATCGTGCCGAACCCGCAGCCCAACGTCGTGCCGACCCCGCAGCCGAGCACCGTCACCCCCACCCGCACCGTCGCGCTGTCCACGTCGATGCGACCGACCAACCAGCTCTGGCTCGCCGGCGCCGGCCTGCTCGGGCTGCTCGTGCTCGTCAGCCTGGTCCTGGGGGACCCGTCCGTCCCGACCACCGGCCGCTCGCGCACCCGGCTGAGCCAGGCCCTCGAGGGTCGTGGCGCCACGCCCTCGCTCCGCGCCCGCCCCCTTTGAGCCCTCTCGCAGCCCAGGAGCCCCCATGTCCCGCTCGCCTGTCCGCGTCCTCGCCCTCGGCCTGATCCTCGGATCCACGGTGGCCGCCTGCGGCCTGAAGCAGGACGTGAAGGACCAGCTCGCTGAGGGCGGCCTCAGCAACGACCTGGGTGGTCAGACCACCGGCGGGATCGGCACCACCGGCACCGGGACCGGCGCCGGCACCGGTACGGCGGGGCTGGGCACCACCGGGACGGCGACGGGTACCTCGGGCAGCTCCACGGGCTTCGGCGGCACGACCGGAAGCGGCGGTTCGACCGGGGCCACCGGGAGCACCGGGGCGACCGGCGGTTCCGGGACCACGGGGGGAAGCTCCGGTGGGACCCGCACCGGCATCGACGACAAGAACAAGGTCATCCACATCGCTCTGCACGGCCCCCTGACGGGCGCGGGCGTGCCGCAGAGCAGCTTCACCTCGGGCACGCCGAAGTACTGGAAGAACCGCACGCTGTCGAACGGCTACACGGTCGAAGCGGTCGCCATCGACGACAAGTACAACGCCGCGGACGGCCTGCGCGCCTGCAACTCAGCCGCGGACAAGAACTTCCTCATCATCGGCGGCGCCGGCACGGACCAGATCAGCGCCTGCGCGCAGAGCCCGAAGCTGCGTCGCCTGTTCGTCCCCTACCTCTCCTCCGGCGTCACCGAAGCAGGTCTGCGCGGCATCTCGTCGTACTTCGCGACCTCCTTGACCTACAAGGAGCAGTCGCCACTGCTCATCCGGCTGGCCAAGGACAAGGGCTACTTCGGCAAGAAGTGGGCCATCGTGATCACCGGGACGCCCAACTTCGCCGACGCCCGCGACTCGTTCGTCGCCGAGCTGCAGCGCAACGGAGCCAAGGGCAGCAACGGCCCGTTCAACAAGGGCAAGGACGTCTTCCTCACCGACAAGGCTCCGAGCAACTGCAGCTCGCTCGCCACGCAGATCAGGGGTGGCGGCTACGAGGTCATCTACTTCCTCGGCCAGCCGTCCTTCTTCGCCCAGTGCGTGGGCTCGATCGGCAACGGCACCCCGGGGGTCTCGGCCAAGCCGATCTACACCGGCCCGGGGCCGTCCTTCGGCATCAGCAGCGTCATCACGCTGGCGTGCGGCACGAGCGCGAACCAGTACGAGGGCTACTACCTGCACCCGGCCCCCAGCTGGAACCAGCGGCAGAAGTACGGCGCGCCCGCTGACCTGACCGACGACATCGAGCTCGGCATCTGGGGCGGCATGCAACAGCTCCACCAGTCACTCGAGCTGGTGCTCAAGCAGGGACCCCTCACCCGCGAGTCGTTCATCCAGGCGTCCCAGAACGCCTCAGTGCCCGGTGGCGTGCTCCAACCGGTCTCCTTCACCACGACCGACCACTTCGGCGGCTCCGGGGCGTACGCCAACGCGGCGGACTGCAACAGCCGCCTGTCCAACACCATCGGCATCTACAAGAAGTGACGGCCGACGTCGTCGCGCTGGAGATCGTCGCTCCAGCCGTCTCGGGTGTCGTCCAGGGCTCGGTCTACGGGCTGCTCGGCCTCGGCCTGGTCCTGCTCTACAAGAGCAACCGCATCTTCAACTTCGCCCAGGCGGAGTTCGGGGGTGTCGCGGCGTTCACGTGGATCTTCTTCGACACCGGGCGGTGGTTCCTGCCCGACCTGCCCACACCGGCCGCCGTCTTCCTCGGCATCCTGGCCGCTGTGCTGGTGGCGCTGCTCACCGAGCGACTGGTCGTGCGACCTCTGTTCAACGCACCCAAGATCACCGTGGTCGTCGCCACCGCTGGTGTCTTCCTGCTCCTGTACGCAGTGGAGGGCTTCATGTACGGCGGCGAGGCAGGCAGCTTCCCGCCCCTGTTCGCCGGTGACGCCGTGACGGACGGCGCGATCCGCGTGACGAACCAGGGGGCCGCCATCGTGGTCGTGCTCGCGGTCCTGTCGCTGGTCGCGGCCATGTTCTTCAACCGCTCCCGCTACGGGACGGCGATCCTGGCGGTGTCGCAGGAAGCCACCGCGGCCCGCCTGGCCGGGATCAGCGTCGAGCGGATCTCGGCGCTCACCTGGGGCATCGCCGGCTTCCTCGCGGGTGTGGCGGGCATCCTGCTCGCCGGCTCGATCGGCCTGGCAGCGCCCGGAAGCCTCACGGGACTGGCTCTCGTGCCGGCGTTCACGGCCGCCGTCTTCGGCGGGGTCACCAGCCTGCCCGGCGCGCTGGTCGGCGGGATCGTGATCGGGGTCATCGAGTCGCTCGCCTCCGCCAACATCCCGAAGGAGAACCTCCCGGGGTCCGGCCAGGTCGTGCTCTTCGTGGCGCTCCTGCTCGTCCTGCTGATCCGTCCCGCCGGCCTGCTCGGCAAGGAGACCTGATGGTGACAGCCGTCGAGGGGTCCCCGCGGCACAGCCACGCGGTGCGTCGAGTCGCGCCGGGCCTGAGCTGGGCCCTCAGGCTGGCCCTGCTCGCCGGGCTCGCCTACCTGTTGCTGGTGCGCATGCCCTTGGACAACCCGTTCGCCCCCATCTACGCCGACGCGGCGATCTACGCCATCGTCGGGCTCTCGCTGAACATCCTGATCGGGTACACCGGCCAGCTCTCCCTGGGGCACAACGGGTTCTTCGGGATCGGCGCCTTCTCCGCGGCGTACGCGCTGACAGTGCGGGAAGTGCCGTTCGCCATCACCTTCGTGGTCGCCGCCACCTGCGGAGCGCTGTTCGCCCTGGTCATGGGTGTCGTGGCGCTGCGCATCACCGGTCTCTACCTCGCGCTCATCACGCTGGTGTTCGGCATCACGCTGGAGAACTCCCTGTTCGAGGTCTCGTGGCTGACGAACGCCGGTGCCGGGCAGCCGGCGAACCGCCCGTCGTGGCTCTACTCCGAGACGCGCTTCTTCTACTTCTGCCTGGCGTTCCTGCTCGTCGCGCTCTACCTCGACTACACGCTGCTGCGCACCAAGACCGGCCGCGCGCTGCTGGCGCTCAAGGAGAACGAGCGGGTCGCCGAGGCGTTCGGCATCAACGTCACGGCGTACAAGCTGCTGGCCTTCGTGCTGTCCGGCTCGCTGGCCGGGATCGCCGGCGCGCTGTACGCGTACCGGATCGGCATCGTCACGGCATCCGGGCTCGGGTTCAACCTCGCCCTGCTGTTCGTGCTGCTGACCGTCGTCGGGGGGTTGGGCTCGCGCGTGGGCGTCATGCTCGGCGCCCTGCTGTTCGCGTCCCTGGAGTTCGTGCTCCACGAGACCTGGATGCACCACGTCAACGACTGGGTCTTCCGCTGGGACAGCGCCCCGCAGTTCGCCGTCGGCTTCATCGGTGCGCTCGGACTGCTGCTGACGATCGTGCTCAACCCCGGGGGGATCGGGCAGCAGGTCAGACCGCTGACCCGATGGCTGGGCGGCGGGCGGTTCACCCTGCACGACGACGAGGGCAGCGGCCCGGCAGCGGTGGAGGGCTCCAGTGTCCGTGCTTGAGGTGCGCGACCTGTCGATCCGCTTCGGCGGACTGCAGGCGCTGCAGGACCTGAGCCTCGACGTCAACGAGTTCGAGATCGTCGGCCTGATCGGTCCCAACGGGGCCGGCAAGACCACCGCCTTCAACTGCATCACCGGCTTCTACGCGCCTCAGGCCGGCACCGTCCGCGACCGCGACCGCGACGTGACCCGCACCCCGCCCCACAAGAAGGCGGCCATGGGCTTCGGGCGGACGTTCCAGAACGTCGGCATGGTCAAGAGCGCGACCGCGCTGGAGAACCTGCGCACCGCTCAGCACGCGAAGGTGAGGTACGACGTCGCGAGCGGTCTGGTCGGCACGAGCGGCGTGCTGCGGGCCGAGAAGGAGCTCACCGCGAAGGCGGATGCGATCCTGGACCTGCTCGGGCTGAGTGCGATCCGC
>DATLCV010000021.1:0-15101 GCA_035526225.1 Mycobacteriales bacterium | reverse complement strand
GTGGAACGTCAGCCAGTGCGCCGCCGCGTGCATGAGCGGCGGTGCGGCGAGCGCGGTGATCCCGCTCTCGGGAAGGCGCTTCGCGAGCTCCTCCGGGCCACTGACGTGGTCGCCGCCCTGCGTGAGGTCACCGCCGCCCATTGCCGACTTGAAGATGTCCTCGTGGCGCCACACCACGCCCTTGGGCATGCCGGTCGTGCCGCCGGTGTAGATGAGGTACAGGTCGTCGGAGGAGCGCCCGTCCACCTCCGGCCGGCCCGCCGGGGCGTGGCTCAGCACCCGCTCGTACGGCGCCGACCCCGCGACCGGTCCCTCCCCCGACCCGTCATCGATGTCGAGGACGATCTTCAGTGGTGCGTCGAGGGCAGCGGCCGCCTTCGGGGCGAAGGCCCGCTGCACCAGGAGGGCGCTGATGCCCGAGTCGTCGTACAGGTAGCGCAGCTCCCTCTCGACGTACCGGTAGTTGATGTTGACCGGGACCGCCCGCAGCTTGAAGGCGGCGAGCATGCCCTCGACGTACTCACTGCCGTTGGCGAGCTGCAGCCCGACCGCGTCCCCGGGCCCGATGCCGTGCCGTCGGAGGACGTGCGCGAGGCGGTTGGCGCGCTCGTCGAGCTCGCGGTAGGTCAGGCGCCGGTCGCCGACGACGAGGATCTCCCGCTCAGGGTCCGCGTCAGCGACGGCCTCGAACAGGTCGGCCAGCTGGAAGGTCACTCAAGCTCCTGGGGAAGCGCAGCGCGCGGCATAGGTGGCGATCTTGCTGGAACGGGTGAACGACGCGACCTGGTCCTGGTCGAGCCCGTTGGTGAGGAAGCAGAACGAGAGCCCGCTGCCCGGGTCCGCCCACGCGACCTGCCCGCCGAGCCCCATGGCCCCGAACGCGCGCGGACCCGTGGCCTGGCCGAAGGACCGCATCACAGCGTGGCCGTCGGCTCCGGCCACGGTCAGCCCGAGCGTCCTGTTGGCTGGGACACCCGTCCAGGGGTCGGGCATGGCGTTGCGGACCCTTCGGGTCCCGTCGGCCAGGACCTCGGGGTCCCACAGGCCCTTGGGGTCGTGCAGCAGCGCCTGGTAGAGCAGGGCCACGTCGTCCGCCGTCGACACGGCGCCGGCCCCGGGAACGCCGACTGCCCGCACGACCGGGTCGTTGAAGCGCAGCAGGTGCTCCCCGACCGGTACGACGGGGATGTCGAGCTCCGCCGGCTGCCCGACGAGCACGACGTCCAGCACCGGTGCCGCGTCGGCCCCGAGCCCCAGCCGCAACGCAGGGAGCGCGAGCGGGTCGACGAGCCGGTCACGCACGACCGCTCGGAAGTCCTCCCCCGCGGCCTGCTCGATGACCTCGGCGAGCACCCAGTGGGCGGCCGTGGCGTGGTACTCCGTGCGGGACCCGGGCGGCCAGTCCAGCCGCCACCGCGCGAAGTGCGCCCGCCTGCCCTCCGACGAGCCACCCTCCTCCTGCCGCATCGGCGCCCGCGGGAAGCCCGCGGTGTGCGTCAGCAGGTGCTCCACCGTGACGCCGTCGAAGCCCTCGCGGGCGAACTCGGGGACGAGCTCGGCCACCCGCGTCTCGGGGCGGAGCGACTCGGCGAGGAAGAGCCAGACCGCGGCCGCCGTGAGGGCCTTGGTCACCGAGAACACCGTGAAGCGGGCGTCCTCGGCCGCGCCGAACGTGCCGCGCACGACGACGACACCGTCCCGGGCCACGGCCAGCTGGCACGCGGGCAGCCGACCCGAGGTCACCTCATCGGCGCACAGGTCCAGCAGCTGCCGCACCCTGCGCTGGTCGAGGTCGGGACTCACTCGCGCATCTTGCCCTCTGCGCACGGGGCACGGAACACTCCAGGGGTGGAGCGGATGCCCGGCGTCGATGCGGGCTTCCTGTACATGGAGACGCCCACACTGCACATGCACACCATCAAGGTGGCGGTGCTCGACGTCTCCAGCCTCCCGGCGTACCGGTTCGAGAGCTTCAAGGAGGAGCTCGTCTCGCGGATGCACCTGCTGCCGCCGTTCCGCCGCCGGGTGGTGGAGGTGCCGCTGCAGCTGAACCACCCGCTCTGGGTCGAGGACCACGAGGTCGACGCGGACGCGCACGTCCGGCGCCACGTGCTGCCGGAGGGTGCGGGCATGACCGAGCTCGAGGACCTCGTCGGCGAGGTCGCGAGCACGCCGCTGGCCCGCAGCAGGCCGCTGTGGGAGATGCACGTCGTGGAGGGGCTCCCGGAAGGACGCATCGCCGTCGTCACGAAGATGCACCACGCGATGGCGGACGGGCTGGCCGCCAACGCGCTGCTGTCCAACATCACCGACGCCGGACCGGGCCTCGGCAGCGACAAGCCCTTGGAGCCGACCCCGCCGCCGCGCGAGCTCGTGCTGCACGGCCTGTTCGATGCGATCCGGCAGCTCGCGCTCGTGCCCGCGCTGCTGCTGCGGACGGTGCGCAGCCTGCTCGCCGTGCTCCGTCTGCGCAGGAGCTCCCCCGTGGCCGCGCCGCGGCCGGTGCTCGACACGCCCCGGACGTCCTTCAACGGGGCGATCACGGCGCGGCGCAGCTTCGCGACGGCCACCCTGCCGCTCGCCGACCTCAAGCGCGTGCGCACGGCGGTCCCCGACGCCACGCTGAACGACGTGGTGCTGGCCGTCGTCGCCGGCGCGATGCGCTCCTGGCTCGACGCACGCGGCGAGCGACCTGACAAGTCGCTGACGGCCGGGGTGCCCGTCGGCACCGACGCGCTCAGCGACGTGGTGCGGCTCGACGGCAACCGCGTGTCGAACCTGTTCACCAGCCTGCACACCGACGTCGACGACCCCGTGGAGCGGCTGGCCCGCATTTCCGGGACGACCCGCGCGGCCAAGAAGGTGCAGGGCGCCCTGGGGGCGGACATGCTCGCGGACTGGTCGCAGTTCACACCGCCTGCGCCGTTCCGCGCGTTCATGCGCGCCTACTCGCACCGCAACGCCGCCGACCGCCACCCGGCGCCCTTCAACCTCGTCGTCTCGAACGTGCCCGGGCCGCGGGAGCCGGTGACCTTCGGCGGCGCCCGGATGACGGAGATGTTCAGCGTCGGCCCGATCCTCGAGGGCATCGCGCTCAACGTGACGGTCTGGTCGTACCTCGACCGGATGCACTTCTCGATGCTCACGTGCCCCGACAACCTCGCCGACGTGCGGGACCTCGCGACACGCCTGCAACAGGCCTTGAGCGAACTGGCTGACAGCGCTCTGTAACGTGCGTCACAGTTACCTGGCTGGGTAGTAAGAGTCCAACAGGCACGTGGGGTACACCCCCGACCGAGGAGTGCACCCATGACCATGGTGTCGAACGTCGCCGGCGCAGGGCTGCGCCGCATGATCAAGGTCCCCGTCGTCGCGAGCGTGCACGAGGGTCGCTACCTCGACCTCCCCGACCGTGGCCGGACCTACGTCACGGATGTCCCGGGCCCCACACCGGACGCCCCCGTGGTGGTGCTCCTGCACGCGCTGACCACCACCGCGACGCTCTCCTGGTACCCGGTGATGGCGGACCTCGCCCAGCACTACCGGGTGGTCACCTTCGACCAGCGCTGGCACGGCCGGGGCATCCGCTCGCGCCGGTTCCGGCTGTCGGACTGCGCCGACGACGTCGCAGCCGTCCTCGACGCGCTGGGGATCGAGAAGTGCGTGCCCGTGGGCTACTCCATGGGCGGTGCCATCGCGCAGCTGTTCTGGAAGCAGCACCCGCACCGGGTCTCCGGGCTGGTGCTCTGCTCCACGACGCGCAACTTCCGCTGTGCCCGCCGCGAGAAGCTCTTCTTCCCCCTGCTGTCGATCGCGATGCTGCCGCTGTCGCCCTACGCCCGCACCCGCGTGGAGCGCTACGCCGCGTCGGTCCCCGAGCTCCCGTCGCTGGACTGCGCCGACCGGAGCTGGGGCCGGCTGGAGTTCCGCAGCACCAGCGCCTGGTCGATGCCGGAGGTGCTCGCGGAGCTCGGCCGCTTCAACTCCGCGCCCTGGGTGGCGGACATCGACGTGCCGACCGCCGTCGTCGTCACGCAGAAGGACCACGCGATCCCGGCCCGGCGTCAGCTGCGACTCGCGGAGTGCATCCCCGGGGCGGAGGTCTTCTCCCTCCCCGGCGGCCATGTCTCGCTGGTCCTCGCGGCCGACCAGTTCCGCACGGTGCTCCTCGAGGCTCTCGACTCGGTCACGCAGCGCACCCGCGTGACGCGGGTGCCGCGCGCCCGCCGGGCCCACGGCTAGGCAGGAGATCGCCCCACGGGGGAAGGACCTCGCACCGGTTCTCTCCCAGCTCCCCGGTGGGGCGGCGTGCTGATCCGCCCCGCCTCCGGACCTGACGTGCCGGCCCTGCTGGAGCTCGTGACCTCGGCGTACCGGGGCGAGGCCAGTCGGGCCGGTTGGACGCACGAGGCCGACCTCGTCGACGGCAGCAGGACCGACGTCGAGGAGCTCAGCGAGCTGGTCCCGGACCTGCTGGTGGCCGACGAGGACGGCGTGCTGGTGGGCTGCTGCGCCTTGAGCCCGCGTGATGACCGCGGGTACTTCGGCACGTTCGCCGTCCGCCCGGCGCTGCAGGGCGGCGGCGTGGGCTCCGCGCTGCTCGGCGCGGCGGAGCAGCGGGCGCGGGACCTCGGCCTCAGCGAGGTCGAGATGACGGTGCTCACGGTCCGCACCGAGCTGATCGCCTACTACGCCCGCCGCGGGTACGCCGACACCGGTGAGACCCGGCCCTTCCCGTACGGCGTGGAGCGCAACGGCCGACCGCGACGGGACGACCTGGTGTTCGCCGTGCTGCGCAAGGCGTTGTGACGCACCGTCACGAGGCGCACGTCACAGCCACCTGACGGGCCGCAGGCCTACCCCGTCGCACCGCGGGTACGTAGCCTGGAGGGCACCCCCCACGCCCTCCCGCAGGGCGGGACGGATGCAACATTCGTCCCTCGACCTCCAGCACCGAGGAGGTCAAAGCGGGCCCCTCCCTCAAGGCAGCGCCGCCCGGCGTCGACAACGGTGGTCAGCCCCCACCGGAAGGACCCCCGTGCTCGCTCGTACCCGTGTCCTCCTGGAGAACCGCTGGGTGCGCATCGGTGCCGTGCTGCTCGCGCTGATCGTCCCGGCGGTCACGTTGCCGGCCCTGCCGCACGTGACCCTGTGGCCGCTGCTGATCGGCCTTGCGCCGTGGATGGTCGGCAAGTACGTGCTGTGCCCGCTGCGCTGGCACGCGATCTCCGAAAGCGGCCAGACCCGTCGCTGGCACCTGCGGGCGTACGCCGAGTCCGAGCTGTTCGGTCTGCTCACCCCCGGCCACATCGGGGCCGACGCCTGGCGCACCAAGCGCCTGTCCGGCGTGGGCATGCACGTGCCCACCGCCGTCGCCGAGGTCGGCATCGACCGCCTCATCGGTGCGATCGGCCTCGCCGTGTTCGTCGGTGTCGCCGGTGCGGCGCTGCCCACCCAGATCCTGCTGGTCGCCCTCGGCCTCGCCGTCGGGGCGATCGTCGCCGGTCTGGCGATCCGTCACTACCGCCCGGACCTGGTTCCGCGGCGTGAGCTGCCCAAGCCCTCCCGCGTGGCCCGCGGCGTCCTGCTCTCCCTGGGCTACCAGGTCACCATCGGCGCCCTGCTCTTCGGCACCGTGGCGGCGACCGGCCACACCCTGTCGCCGCTCGCCCTGCTGGGCGCCTTCGGCGCCAGCCAGGTGGCCGGCGTCGTGCCGGGGCCGAACGGGGCCAGCCCACGCGACGGCGCGCTCGTCATGGCCCTCATGGGACTCGGCGTCCCGTGGCAGGCCGCGCTGGGTGCCGTCACGCTCATGACGAGCGTGGCCTGGGCCCCGGCGCTGCTGCTCGGCGGTGTCAGCCTGCTGCTCGCGCGCCGCGCCCAGACCGGGCTGCCCGCGGTCGCGTAGCCCCATCCGGGTTGCGATCTCGGCAAAACCAGGCACCCTGGGGAGCGGGCACTCGCTCGCACCGGGGGGTGGCGATGTCGGCGCACATGCCGCGGCAGGCCTACTGGGTGCTGCGCCAGGTCGGTGCCGTGCTGCTGGGCGTCTTCGTCTACTTCCGCGTGCGCGGCCTGACGGTCGCCGACAAGGCGAGCGCGATCGACCACGCCGAGGACATCCTCGCTCTCGAGCGCACGCTCCAGCTCGACCACGAGCACCGCATGCAGGTCATCGCGACGAGCCACGACTGGATCACCGACGCGGCCAACTGGGTCTACATCTGGGGCCACTGGCCGGTGATCGTCACCGTCATGGTGTGGCTCGCCATCCGGCACCGAGTGGTGTTCCTGCGCCTGCGCAACGCGATGTTCGTCTCCGGCGGCATCGGCCTGGTGATCTTCGCGTTGTACCCCGTGGCGCCGCCGAGACTGGCCGGGCAGGGCTACATCGACACGGTGACCGAGCGCTCCGAGGCCTACCGCATCCTGCAGCCGCCTGCCTTCGTGAACCCCTACGCGGCGATGCCCAGCCTGCACGTCGGCTGGGACCTGCTCGTCGGGATCGCCGTCGCCACCGCCGCAGGCGGCCTGCTGCTGCGCACGATCGGGTGCGTGATGCCCGTGCTCATGGCGCTGGCCGTCGTGCTCACCGCCAACCACTACCTCCTCGACGGGGTGGCGGGAGCGGCACTCGCGCTCGTCGGGCTGGGCGTCGCCGTCTGGTACGAGCGGGCCGGCTCGCGCATCGCGTCGGAGCAGCTGGCACGGCTGCCGCACCCACGTGCGGGCGACCACGACGAGGTGGCCGTGCCCGACTCGGTTGCCAGCTGATGCTGGCGGTCGCCCACCGCGCAGGGAACGACCTCGCCGTGCTGCAGGAGGCGGCGCGGCTCGGGGCGGACGTCATCGAGGCGGACGTCCACCTGCACCGCAACCGTCTCGAGGTGCGCCACCAGAAGTCGATGGGGCCGCTGCCCTGGCTGTGGGACAAGTGGGAGCTGTACCCCGCCGGGTTGGAGCGGTTGCTGCTCGACCAGCTCCTCGACGCGCTGCCCGTGGGACAGGCCGTGATGCTCGACCTGAAGGGCGTCGGCCGGGTCGGGCCCCGCACGCTCGGGCACCTGCAGGACAGGTCCGTGGAGCACCCGCTGCTGGTCTGCGCGCGGTGGTGGCCGTCCGCGCTCGCCTTCCGCGACCAGCCCTGGGCGAAGGTGCTGCTGTCTGCCCGCGGCCGCACCGAGATCGCCCGGCTCCGGCGGCACCTGCGGGCCAGCCCCCCGCCGTACGGCGTCTCGCTGCACCTGTCGATGCTCACGCCTGCCCTGGTGGACGAGATCCAGGCACGCGGCACGCTGGTGCTCAGCTGGCCCGTGGACGACATCGCGTCGCTGACCCGGGCCAAGGCCCTCGGCATCGACGGTGCCATCACCAAGGACCTGGACATCGTGCGGGACCTCGCCACGCCCCGATAGGCCGCGAGACGGGGCGCTCCGTGCCAATCTGTGCCGGGACACGGACAGAGACCGCAGGAGCGTGGGGCGTTGGGGGAGCAGGAGCTGGTCGTCGGGGTCGTGCGCGAGCGCGGACCAGGCGAGCGACGGGTGGCCCTCAGCCCCGACGGGGTCGGTCGGCTGCGTGCGCTCGGCGTGCGGGTCGTCGTCGAGAAGGGCGCCGGCGAGCAGGCGCTGTTTCCCGACGCCGCCTACCGCGAGGCCGGGGCCGACGTCGTTACCCCGGCTGCGCTGCGCAAGCAGGCGAGCATCACCCTGTACGTCGGCAAGCCGGCGCTCAAGGACCTCACCGGCCTCGCGCCAGGCCACGTCGTGATCGGCCTGCTCGACCCCCTGAACCACGTTGAGCTGGTCCGCGCGCTGGCGGAGTCGAAGCTGACGGCGCTGAGCCTGGACCACCTCCCCCGCACCCTGAGCCGGGCGCAGGCGATGGACGTGCTGAGCTCGCAGGCCAACGTCGCGGGATACCAGGCGGTGCTCGTCGCAGCCTCGGCGTACGACGGGTTCTTCCCCATGCTCACCACCGCGGCGGGCACGACGCGACCGGCCGCGGTGCTCGTGCTGGGGGCGGGGGTCGCTGGCCTGCAGGCGCTGTCCACGGCCCGCCGCCTAGGCGCGGTCGTGACCGGCTCCGACGTGCGGGAGGCGGCCCGTGGCGACGTGCTGTCGACGGGGGCGGCGTTCCTCGACCTGGGTGCCGTGGGCGCGGGCGGCGCCGGGGGGTACGCGCGTGACCTCACCGAGGAGGAGCGCGCTGCCCAGCAGCAGGCCGTCGCCGAAGCGATCGGCAGGTTCGACGTGGTGATCACCACCGCGCAGGTGCCGGGTCGCCGCCCGCCGCTGCTCGTGGACGGGGCCGCGCTCGCTGCCCTCAAGCCGGGCTCTGTCGTCGTCGACCTCGCCGCGAGCAGCCACGGCGGCAACGTCGCGGGCTCCGTCCCCGATGCGAGCACGACCACGACCAACGGCGTCACCGTCATCGGCGCAGGGGCACTGCCCTCGCGCGCGGCCCGAGCGTCCTCGACGGCGTTCTCGCGCAACGTCTGCGCGCTGCTCGCGACGCTGCTTCCCGAGGGTCGGCTGGAGCTGGACCTGTCCGACGCCGTGCTCGCCGGTGTCCTGATCACCCACGAGGGCGAGGTCGTGCACCCGCACGTCCTGGAGCGCCTCGCGGCCGAGCCGAAGAAGAGGGCCCGTCGATGACCTCCACCCTGATCGTGGCGATCACCGTGTTCGTCCTCGGCCTGCTCGTCGGGTTCGAGGTGATCAGCAAGGTGCCCGCCACCCTGCACACCCCCTTGATGTCGGGCGCCAACGCGATCCACGGCGTCGTCGTGGTCGGCGTGATGGTGCTCGCCGCCTCCACTCACACCACCGCCGGCTACGCCGTCGTCTTCGTCGCCGCGGCGTTCGCGGCGATGAACGTCGTCGGGGGCTACGTCGTGACCGACCGGATGCTCGAGATGTTCCACGCGCGGCGCGGCCCGAAGGAGCAGGCGTGACCGCCGGCGACCTCAGCGGGTTCGACAGCGCCGTCGCGCTGCTCTACCTCGCCGCCGCTGTGAGCTTCGTCCTCGGGCTGCACCTGATGAACTCCCCCGCAGGCGCGCGCAAGGGCAACCGCCTCAGCGCCGCGGGCATGGCGCTCGCCATCGCCCTGACCGTCGTGGTGCTCGTGCACGACGACGTGATCACCGGCACCGGCGCCGGCGTCCTCGCTGCCGGGCTGGTGGTCGGCGGCGTCGGCGGGCTGATCAGCGCGCGGCGGGTGCAGATGACGGACATGCCGCAGCTCGTCAGCCTCTTCAACGCCGTCGGCGGCGGTGCCGCCGCGCTCATCGCGATCGGTGACGCGCTGCCGCACCCGCTTCGTGACGCACCCGTGCGCACGACCATCCCCACGGTGCTCGACGTGCTCATCGGCGCGATCACCTTCTCCGGCTCCCTGATCGCCGCGGGCAAGCTCGCGGGCAAGGTGTCGGGCAGCCCCATCCTGTTCCCCGGCAACCGCGTCCTGTCGGTCCTGCTCGCACTCGTGGCGCTCGGCGGGGGCGGCGTGGTCGCCGGCGGGAACGGCGGGGTGCCGCTCCTGCTCGTCGTGACCGCCGCGGCGCTCGGCATCGGCGTGCTGATCACGCTGCCGATCGGCGGCGCCGACATGCCTGTCGTCATCTCGCTGCTCAACGCGTTCACCGGCACGGCGGTCGCCATGGCCGGCTTCGTGCTCGACAGCACCCCGCTCATCGTGGCGGGCGCCCTCGTCGGTGCGGCCGGAACGATCCTCACCCTGCTGATGGCCGAGGCGATGAACCGCTCGGTGCTCGGCATCATGAAGGGCGGCTTCGGCGTCGGCGACGAGGCGCACGTCGCCGCAGAAGGAGCCGGCGGCGCGGTCCGCTCCACGTCGGTCGATGACGCCGCGCTGCAGCTCGCCTACGCCCGCAGCGTCGTCGTCGTGCCGGGGTACGGGCTGGCCGCCGCGCAGGCGCAGCACGAGCTCGTGGAGCTGTGCCAGGCGCTGGAGGCGCACGGCGTCGAGGTGAGCTACGGCATCCACCCGGTCGCCGGCCGGATGCCGGGGCACATGAACGTGCTGCTCGCCGAGGCCAACGTGCCCTACACGCAGCTGCGGGACCTGGAGGAGATCAACCCGGAGTTCCCGCGCACCGACGTGGTGCTCGTCGTCGGCGCCAACGACGTGACCAACCCGGCCGCGCGACGACCGGGCAACCCGGTGTCGGGCATGCCCATCCTGGACGTCGACAAGGCCCGCAGCATCATCGTCATCAAGCGGTCGATGGCCTCGGGCTACGCCGGCATCGACAACGAGCTCTACACGGACCCGAAGACCGCGATGCTGTTCGCCGACGCCAAGGCCGGGCTCAAGCAGCTGCACACGGGCGTACAGGCCTACGTGTCCTGAGCCGTGCTCCTAGGCGGGCGGCGCCATCAGGGCGGGGCACCCGGTCTGGATGACCGTCCGAGTAGGCCATGTGACGGGGTCCGGCGCCGGCAGGGGCGTGGACGCGTCGTCGCGGTAGGCGCCCTGCTGCCACGCGCCCCAGATGTGCTGGCGGCACGAGGAGTCGACCCGGAACCACGCTTGCTCCTCCGCCGGGCGGCCGGGCGCGGCACGGGTCCCGCGCAGCACGTCCCAGAGCCGGGAGTCGAACTCCCGCTGCCACTTCGCCGTCCCGTCGAGCTTCGCGCGGTAGGTGCCGTAGCCCTCGGAGGCGAACCGGGTGTCGGCCACGGGGGGGGTCGTCACGAACGGCACGGGAGCCCCGCCGACCGGGGCCGGGACGGGCACGAGCCCCAGCACCGAGGCCGGCACGGTGCGGCGCCCTGCGAAGCCGCCCTTGGTCGGCGTGGCTCCCTGGAAGAGTCGGGTCTGCAGCTCGAGGCGGGTGAGCCTGCCATCGCCGAGCTCGCAGGCTCGGCGGGCCGCACCGCAGGTTGCGGCTCCGCGCGCGACGACCCCGGCGCTCTGGCCACGGCTCGGGCCTGCCATCGCCGCCCGCGCCATCCAGAGAGCACGGCCGTAGGTGCCCGCGATCACCGGGGTCGCGTTCGAGGTGCCGCTGAAGTTGCCCTTGCCGCTGATCGTCGTGGCGGAGTAGGCGGTGGGGTACATGGTGCCGATGCTCGCGATGTCGGCGGGCTTGCCCGACCCGGAGTAGTCGACGTCCGTGGGGTCGGTCGCTCCGACGGTCACCAGCCAGTCCGGGCCCTCCTGCGAGGACAGCAGGGTGCTGTTGGGCGTGATGAAGTCGTTGGTCACGCCGTTGCCGGCGCTGAAGAAGATCGTCTGGCCACGCTCGGTCGCGGAGCGCATGAGCGCGGTGTCCGAGCCGTTGTAGACCCGGTCCCGGACCACCAAAGCCGTGCTGATGCCGTAGCTGTTGCTGACGCCGTCGATCCACGGCTGCTTCATCGCCCAGTCGAGCGCCGCTTCGTACTCCTCCGCGGCGCCGGCCTGGAGGAACACCAGCAGGCACTCGGGGCAGCTGCCGTAGATGCTGCCGACCGACGCGCTCGTCGTGCCCATGCCGTGCTCGCTGCCGCCCAGGCCGAAGACGCGGGGCGTCGCGGCCGCGAAGCTCAGCGCCCCGATGACCTTGGTCCCTGGCACCCACCGGTAGCTCGTCTTGTTGGCGGTCGACCGCTCGATCCCCGCCCACTGAGCGCCGTCACGCTTCTGCAGCGCGGCCATGTCGGCCTTCGGGTCCGTGGGCAGCGTGAGGCGAAGCGGCTCGTAGCCGTCGAACGCGCCCGGCTTCGGGAACCCGGACAGCCACGTGTGCGGGGCCTTGTCCAGCGGCAGGTCGTCCGCGCGGCTCGGCGTCTTGGCCTGCGGCATCTGGCTCGCCCGGTAGTCCAGGTGGTAGGGCGAGAAGCCGCTGTCGATCACGGCGATGACCACCGCGTCACTGCCGGGAGTCGAGGGTGCGGCGGCGGTCGCGACGCCGTGCACCGCGGAGCCTGCAAGCAGGACGAGGGCAAGGGCCGGGACGAGGTGGGTCAGGCGCATGCAGGACCTGTTCGGCACGGACGTCCCACATCCTCCTCACCTGCGCGTGAGGCAGGACTCACACGCGTCACGGCGAAGCAACTCAACAACCCCCCGGAGGCTGCCGTGTCCCGCATCCGCACCGCCCTGCTCGCGACCGCGCTCTGCGTCGCGGCCCTGCCCGCCCTCGCCGCCGCCGACCCGGCCGACTGCCTGACGCCGGACGCCGACGGGGTGCTCTGCATGGCGGCGGAGGCCGGCGGCATCGTGCAGCAGGCCGAGAGCCCGCTGGTCGGGCCACGAGACGCGGTGCGCGGCGCCGGCGACACCGCGCTCGAGCGGGCCGGGCTGTGCGACCCGCTCGACCACGCCGCCTGCCTGCTGCCCTTCCCGAGCGACCGGTGGACGGTGGCCGACCCGACGACCGCCACGGGCCGGCGGATCAGCCTGAGCCCGGCGCAGATGCCGCGGAACGTGGCGAACAAGCCCATGGACCCCACAGAGCTCAACAAGAACGACGGCTGGTCGCAGGGCACCCCTGTGCTGACCAGCGTCCCCGGGCTCGACCTGCGTCGCACCGGGCTGGCGACCGAGGCGGACCCGGGAGCCTCGCTCCGTGCGGACGCCCCGGCGATCCTGCTCGACACGGCGACCGGTCAGCGCTGGCCCTACACCGCCGACCTCGACGCGAACCCCACCGACGGCGAGCAACCGCTGCTCATCCTGCGCCCAGCGATCAGCTTCAAGGAAGGTCACCGGTACGTCGTGGCCCTGCGCAACCTGCGCAACGCGGCGGGGGCCACCATTCCAGCCGGCAGCGAGTTCGCTGCCCGGCGGGCCACTGCCACGACCGGCGACCCGGTCTTCGGACCCCTGATGCGCAAGGGGATCCGGGTCAAGGACCTTTACCTGGCGTGGACGTTCACCATTGCCAGCACGCGCAGCAACACCGAGCGCATGCTGCACATCCGTGACGACGCCTTCGCCTCGCTCGCGGGCAAGGCACCGTCCTTCGAGGTCACCGGCAACGAGGCCGGGTACAGCGAGCGGGTGGCGCGGCGGGTCACGGGGACCTTCACGGTGCCGAACTACCTGACGACCCCGGTCAACGGCCAGGAGCCCCTGCTCGGCACCGACCCGGGGCTGCCGGGCACCAGGTTCCTCTACCTGCCGGGCGACGAGCTGCCCGACCGCAACGGCGACTTCACGGCGACCTTCACCTGCGACATCCCGGTGTCCGCGAGCCAGCGGCGCCCCGCGCGCGGCTCGATCTACGGGCACGGGCTGCTGGGCGGGCAGGGCGAGGTGGGCGCGAGCAACGTGCAGAAGATGGGGCAGGAGAACAACATCCTCTTCTGCGCGACCGACTGGTACGGCATGGCCACGGGAGACGTGCCGAACGTCGCGACGATGCTGGCCGACATGAGCTTCTTCCCGACCCTGCCCGACCGGGTCCAGCAGGGGATGCTCGCCCAGCTGTTCCTCGCGCGGCTGCTCAAGGACGCCCGCGGCTTCGCCTCTGACCCGGCGTTCCAGGCCGGCGGCAAGCCCCTGCACAAGCCCGGCTCGGTCTTCTACGACGGCAACAGCCAGGGCGGCATCATCGGGGGCGCCCTGCTCGCCGTCTCGCAGGACATCACCCGCGGCGTGCTCGGGGTCCCCGGGATGAACTACTCCACGCTGCTGGACCGGTCCGTCGACTTCGCGCAGTACGAGTCGGTGTTCAACGCGGCCTACCCGAGCGAGGTGGACCGCGAGCTGGTCTTCGGCCTCATCCAGCCGCTGTGGGACCGCGGGGAGAACAACGGCTACGCCGCGCACATCACCCGCAACCCGCTGCCGAGGACGCCGGTGCACCAGGTGCTCCTGGACGTGGGCTACGGCGACCACCAGGTCAGCAACTTCACCGCCGAGGTGATGGCTCGCACCATCGGGGCCCGCACCAACGCCGGCTTCCTGGGCCGCGGCCGGCACTGGGGCGTCCAGCCTGGATGGGGCCTGCTGCGCTTCCGCGGCTCCTGGGCCGGCAGCGCGATCGTCTACTGGGACAGCGGCACGTCCCGGCCCCCGCTGACGAACGTCCCCCCTGCTGAGGGCCCCGGGCTGGCCGGGCACGACCCGCACGAGGACCCGCGGGCGACCTACCTGGCCCGCGTGCAGAAGGGCCTGTTCCTGCGCCCGAACGGCGTGGTGGTCGATGTGTGCGCAGGCCGGCCCTGCCTGGCCCGGCCCCTGGGGCCCGAGGACCCGCCGAAGCGGTGACGCAACGGGTCAGTTGCTCGCTCCGACGCGGTAGGACCGCCCCCGTGCGGTGGAATCCGCCGCTCGCGCGACCCACACGCCGGGCGCAACGAGAGCGAAGGTCCAGCTGTCCGCGTACGGCCGGCTCAGCACCGTGCCGACCGGGAACCGGGTGCGCAACGGCGTGGTCATCACGATGGTGGATCCGGTGAGGCGTCCGGTCGCCGGGAAGCCGCTCTCGAAACGCCCACCCGGGACGCACTGCTGGATGAGCTCGGCGGTCTCATCACCCGGCGCGTAAGACGAGCGGCTGTACTCGATGTAGCTCAAAGCGCAACCCGGTGTGCGCCAGCCGACCTCCCAGTAGAGGGCCGCGTCGACCTGCGGCGGCCCCGCGAGCTCCAGCGTGATCTGGAGCGCCCGCACGCGGCCCTTGCCGACAGTGGCGAAGGTCGCGGAGACGATGTCCTGTGCCGCTACAGGCCAGTCACCCCGGGGATCCACGACATGCGGCCGCGGCATCCCCTGGACCGGAAGCGCGGTGAGGATGAGAGCGACGGCGGCTACCGCAACGATGCGACGCGAGAATGAGAGCATGTGGTCGTTCCTTCAGGCGCTGGGTGACGCACCTCCACCCTCACCCCGGCGAGCCGGATGCGCTGTCAGTTCGGCGACATTCGGGCACCGCTAGGCAGGACGAACCCCCAGGCGCTTCCTGCCCGTGACTTTCGCAAGTCCCGGAGCAGGACCGGCGGGACGAGAGCCGGTGCCTGGGGGTTCGGGTGACTGTCCTGTAGTGCCCGCGCGCCGTCCGGCGTGCGGTCCGGCGGCTAGCGGAGAGCCACCTCACGCGTCCCGTTGGTACTCAAGTCGGGAACCACCTCCTCTCCGTGTAC
>DATLCV010000012.1:0-12371 GCA_035526225.1 Mycobacteriales bacterium | reverse complement strand
TGGAGCGGCGACCAGGACGCGGTCCTGGACGAGATCCAGGAGTTCCTCACCGGCGTGCGCCCCAGTCCCGCGTCGAACCGAGTGCTCGCGACCATGCTCTTCACCGACGTCGTCGCCTCGACGGAGCACGCGGCGCGGACGGGCGACCAGCGCTGGCTGGAGCTGTTCGAGGAGCACAAGCGGGTCGTGCGGGGCGCGCTCGCCCGGAACGGGGGTCGCGAGGTCAACACCTCCGGCGACGGGTTCCTGGCCACCTTCGACGGGCCCGCGCGCGCCGTGCGCTGCGCGCGCACCATCGTCGAGGAGCTGCACGACGTCGGGCTGGCCGTTCGAGCCGGCGTGCACACGGGGGAGATCGAGCTCGCCGGTGACGACGTGACGGGCATCGCGGTGCACATCGGCAGCCGTGTGCAGGCCGCGGCGGGTCCGGGCGAGGTGCTGGTGTCCCGCACGGTCGTGGACCTCGTGGCGGGATCAGGGCTCGAGTTCGACAGCCGAGGCGAGCACGAGCTCAAGGGGGTCCCGGGCCGTTTCCCGCTGTTCGCGCTGCAGCCCTGACCGCCTACCGGCCGCTCTGTGCGCGGGTGCGGGAGAAAGGGCCGACGCGGCTCGGCCCGAAACGGCACATCTCCCGTACGGCGGGCGCTCCGAGCCCGGGCTGGCTCCCGAGCGGTCGTGGGTGGAGGATCGCGGTGACCGTCGGACCCGGGAGGCACGGATGCTCAACCTGAACTGCGTGATGCTCAGCTCGGAGGACCCCGCACCGCTCGTGGAGTTCTACACGAAGGTCTTCGGCGAGCCCGGCTGGTCCGGCGGCGACTTCACCGGCTGGAAGGCCGGCGCCGCCTACCTCATGGTCGGTCCGCACTCGGACGTCAAGGGCCGCAACGAGATGCCGGGGCGCAACATCTTCTTCCTGGAGACCGACGACGTGCAGGGCGAGTTCACGCGGCTCAAGGAGCTCGGGGCGCAGGTGCAGCAGGAGCCGTACCAGCCGGGCGAGGCCCCGGAGGGCTGGCTCGCGACGCTCGTCGACCCCGACGGCAACTACTTCCAGCTCGCGAGCCCGATGCCGGAGATGTAGCGGCCGGTGCGGCTAGCGTGAGCCGGTGGCCAGAGCTGTCGTGCGCGTCGTCGACCTCCTCGTCGACGACGACGCCCGATCGACCTGGGCGAAGCTGAGCGAGCAGGAGCAGTCCGCTCTCGTGCGCTGGGTCAACAAGCCCGCCACGAACCGCGGCCGCCTCGAGCGCCGGCAGGAGGCGATCACCGCCCTCCAGCTCGGCGGTGCGACGACGGGCCTCTCCCAGACGAGCGTGCTGGAGGGCATCCTCACGTCCCTGCCCTGGGGCACCCCCTAGCTCGAGGCGTAGTTGGATGTCGGACGTGTACGACGAGGCAGCGGTCGAGCGCCGGGTGCCCGAGCCGGACAAGCGGCCGGGGCGCACGGCGTTCCAGCGTGATCGGGCGCGGGTGCTGCACAGCGGGGCGTTCCGGCGGCTCGCGGGCAAGACCCAGGTCGTCGAGCCGGTCGGCAGCAACCCGCTGGTCCCGCGCACCCGGCTCACCCACTCGTTGGAGTGCGCGCAGATCGGACGCGAGCTCGGTGCGTCCCTCGGCTGCGACCCCGACCTCGTCGACGTGGCGTGCCTGGCGCACGACCTGGGGCACCCGCCGTACGGGCACAACGGGGAGACGGCACTCGACGAGGCGGCGCAGCAGGCGGGGGGCTTCGAGGGCAATGCGCAGTCCTTCCGGCTGCTGACCCGGCTCGAGCCCAAGGTCGACGGGGCCGGTCTCAACCTCACGAGGGCCGCGCTCGACGCGGCGACGAAGTACCCGTGGACCCGCGACGACCGGCGCAAGTTCGGGGTCTACGACGACGACGTCGCCACCTTCGCCTGGGTCCGGCAGGGGCAGTCGGACGAGCGCCGGCCCCTCGAGACGCAGGTCATGGACTTCGCCGACGACGTCGCCTACTCCGTGCACGACCTCGAGGACGGGGTCGTCGCCGGGCTCATCGACCTCGCCGCGCTGCCGGAGCACGAGGTGCGCGACCACGTCGTCGCTCGGGCGCGGGCGCACTACCTCGGCGCGGGCGAGTTCGAGCTCGAGGAGGTCTACGGCGGCTTGGTGAACGACCTCTGGCAGGCGCACGTCTCCTCGGACGGGACGACCTGGGTCCCCACGTTCGAGGGGACCCTGCGCGACCTCGCCGCGCTCAAGGACGTGACCAGCGCGCTCATCGGCCGGTTCTGCGCAGCGGCCGAGCAGGCGACCAGAGCCCGGTACGGCGGGCGACCCCTGTCTCGGTACGACGCCGACCTCGTCGTCCCGACGCAGACCAAGGTCGAGATCGCCGTGCTCAAGGCGATGGCCGCGGTGCTGGTCATGGACCTGCCAGCGGCGCTGGCCCGGCAGGAGCGCGAGCGGGAGGTGGTGCGGGAGCTCGTCGTGCAGCTCACCGGGCGGCCGGAGGCGATGGAGCCGGCGTACCGGGTGCTGCACGCCGAGGCCGCCGACGACGCGGCGCGGCTTCGGGTGGTCGTCGACCAGGTCGCGGCCCTCACCGACGCCGCCGCCCTCGGGCTGCACGCCCGGCTCACGGGAGTCGGTGGCACTACCTAGACTCCACCGCGTGGCAGGGCGGATCCGGGACGAGAGCATCCAGCAGGTCCGCGAGCGCGCCTCCATCGAGCAGGTCGTGATGGAGGCCGGCGTCCAGCTCAAGAGCGCGGGCGGCGGCCGGCTGAAGGGCCTGTGCCCCTTCCACGACGAGAAGACACCGTCCTTCAACGTCAACCCGGCCAACGGCTACTACATGTGCTTCGGCTGCGGGGAGTCGGGCAACGTCATCAGCTTCGTCACCAAGCACGACCACATGAGCTTCCCGGAAGCGGTCGAGCACCTCGCCCGGCGGTACGGCGTGGAGCTGCAGTACGAGGAGGGCGGGGCAGCCGCGCGCTCCACCACCAGCCAGCGGTCGCGCCTCATCGACGCGCACAAGCAGGCCGCCCAGTACTACGTCGAGCAGCTCGGCAGCACCGAGGCCAGCACCGGTCGGGAGTTCCTCGCCGTACGCGGGTTCGACCAGACCGCCGCCCAGCAGTACGGCGTGGGCTACGCGCCCCAGGGCTGGGACTCCCTCGTGAAGCACCTGCGCGCCAAGGGGTTCAGCACCGAGGAGCTGCAGGTCGCCGGGCTCGCGGGCCAGAGCTCCCGGGGCACCCTCATCGACAAGTTCCGCGGGCGGCTGCTGTGGCCGATCCGCGACATCGGCGGTGAGGTGATCGGGTTCGGCGCCCGCAAGCTCTACGAGGACGACCAGGGCCCCAAGTACCTCAACACCTCCGAGACGCCGATCTACAAGAAGTCCAGCGTCCTCTACGGCATCGACCTGGCGAAGAAGGAGATCGCGCGCCGCCGTCAGGCCGTCGTGGTCGAGGGCTACACCGACGTGATGGCCTGTCACCTCGCGGGCGTGCCGACTGCCGTCGCCACCTGCGGCACGGCGTTCGGCTCCGACCACATCGCCGTCATCCGCCGGTTGCTGATGGACCAGGACGAGCTGCGTGGCGAGATCATCTTCACCTTCGACGGTGACGCGGCCGGGCAGAAGGCCGCCCTCAAGGCCTTCGGCGACGACCAGCGCTTCGTCACCCAGACCTTCATCGCGGTGAGCCCCGGGGGCATGGACCCCTGCGAGCTGCGGTTGGAGAAGGGCGACGCGGCGGTGAGCGACCTCGTCGCGAGCCGGGTGCCGCTGGTGGAGTTCGCCATCAAGTCCGGCCTGGCCAACTTCGACCTCGAGTCGGCGGAGGGCCGCGTGCAGGGCCTCAAGCACGCTGCCCCTCTCGTCGCGAAGATCAAGGACCGCTCGCTGCGCCCCGAGTACGCCCGCCGCCTGGCCGGCTGGCTCGGCATGGAGGTGGAAGCGGTCACCGCGGCCGTGGCCGAGGAGACGGGGGACAAGGGCGCTCCCCGCCGGCCCGCCGAGCGGCCACCCGTTGACGTCGCGCTGGTGCGACTGGAGCGCGAGGCCCTGAAGCTCGCCGTCCAGGCGCCATTCGCAGTCGCGCCGATCTTCGACGAGCTGCACGACGACGTGTTCACCGACGACCGCAGCAAGGCGGTGCACGAGGTGGTCCGCAAGGCGGGCGGCGTGAGCGCCAGCCCCGGTGGGGAGGCCTGGGTCGCGGCCCTGCTCGAGCAGGCACCCGACGACGGCGTCAGGCAGACGCTGATGGCGCTCGCGGTGGAAGCACCGCTCACCGAGTGGGAGCTGCCCCGCTATGGCCAGATGACGCTGAGCCAGCTGCAGATGCAGGCCGCGACGCGGCGGGTGGCCGACCTCAAGGGCAGGCTCCAGCGGCTGAACCCCGTCGAGGAACCGGACCGCTACAACCGCACGTTCGCCGAGCTCATCGCGCTGGAGAACACCGTGCGCGCCTTCCGCGAGGCGGGGATCGCCGAGCTGTGAGGTTGCGCAGGCAGGTGCCCGAGGGGGTCCGCTCGCTCGCCCCGGCAGAGCGGCGGCTGGCATGGGCTGTCTCCGACGACGGCACGCCGCTCGTCGCCACTCACACCTCGCTGTACGCCGGCGAGCTGGTGCTGCCGTGGACCCGCGTCGCGAAGGTCGGGTGGCAGCCCCCCGTGCTGTCGGTGCGCGAGCTCGCAGACGTGGACGACACAGGACCGGAGCACCGCTTCACGCTCACCGAGGACGCGGGCCTGGCGGAGACCGTCCGCACGCAGGTGACGTCGTCGGTGGCGTGGTCCGAGGTGCGGCGGCTCGACCCGCGCGGCAAGGTCCGGCTCATCGCCCGCCGCGTGCCGGGTGTCGACGCCCTGCTCTGGCAGGTCGTGTGGCTGGACGGCTCCGACTCCGAGGACCCGTCCCTGCGCGCGCAGGCCGACGCGCTCGTCGCTGCGCTGCGCGGGACCCTCGGCTAGCGCTTCCGGGTCATCCCGGCCAGCAGCGCTCCGGCGCCTGCGAGGCCGATCAGCGCACCGGCCAGGCCGGCGAGGGCTCGCGGCACCTCCTCGGGCTCCGAGGCGTCGAGCGCGGTCACCGGCGCGGGGGCGACGGGCAAGGGTGTCGGCGTGGGCGATGCGGTCACCGACGGCCGCGGCGGCGCCGAGGTCGGGGCCAGCCTGATGGGGGAGGGCGACGTGGCGGCCTTGACGACCGTGCGCGTCGGGGACGGCGTTGCCCGGTGCGTGGCGGTGGTGCGGCGAGGAGCGGGCGAGGCGGTGGTGCTCCGGACACCGAGCGCCGCCGTCACGTCGACGAGGCCGTGGCCGGCACCGGACAGCGGGCGAGCAGTGCTGGTGATGCGGTCGACCACCTCGCTGCGGCTACGGCCCGGCTTCTGGTGGAGCAGCAGCGCGGCGAGGCCGGCCACCTGCGGTGCGGCCATCGAGGTGCCGGCGGCCACCGCGATCTGGTTGCTCGGGTAGAGCGAGGTGACGCAGACGTCCTGGTTGCAGGTGCTCCCGATCGGCTCGCCCCCGGGCGCGGCCACCGAGACGCCCTGACCGTGCTGGCTGTAGCTCGCCATCCGACCCGAGGGGCCGGTGGCGGCGACGACGAGGGCGTCGTTGCCGTAGGCCTGCGCCACGGGGAGGTCGGCGTTGCCGGCCGAGAAGACCACGACCGCCCCCGACGCCGCTGCCGCTGCGACGGCCTGCGCGATCGGCCCGGTCGAGGTCTGCCCCGGCACGTCGGGCCCGAGCGAGAGGTTGAGCACCTGCGCGCCGTGCGCCACCGCCCAGTTGATGCCGGCGGCGACTGCCTTCGGGTCGCCGACGCAGTCGCTGAGCGGCTTGCTCGCGTCCTGCGCCTTGAGCACCCGGATGGCAAGCAGCGTCGCGCCGGGGGCCACGCCGTACGAGGACGAGGCGACGCTTCCGGCGACGTGCGTGCCGTGCTGCTGGCCGCAGCCGTCCCGACCCCTGCTCGTGGCCGTGCAGGCACCGCCGGTGCAGTCGGCGGCGTACCGCGCGCGCCGCTGGAAGTCCACGTGGCTGGTGTCGACCCAGCCGTCGAGCACGGCGACGACCACGCCCTTGCCGGTCCAGCCGGCCTTCAGCGCCGGGGCCAGCCGGATCTGCGTGCTGTGCCAGGTCGCCTGCGGCGGCGTGCCCGCCGCCTGCGCGGGCAGCGGGAGGAACAGGGCAGCGAGCAGCCCGGCGAGCAGGGGGAGCCGGGCTGTGCGCACGGCTCCACGGTACGTGCTTGCGCTATCGTCTTGTGGCCGAAGACGGTCCCCCATAGCTCAATTGGCAGAGCATTCGACTGTTAATCGAAGGGTTTCTGGTTCGAGTCCAGATGGGGGAGCTACGAAGGTCTTGCCCTTGCCAGTTCGTTGACGGTTTGGGAGGGCTTTCGGGCGAAGTAGGCGCTCGCGGGCTCCACTGCACGCTCAAGAACGTGCTTCTGGTTCGCGATCTGAGCGATCGGCATACGGACTCCCCTCAGACGACCGTGATCCCCTCAAGGTCGGTGTCCGAGGCCTGGGTCCCTTCAGGTTGCGCGGCGTCAATCGGGCACGCTCGTTGTCATCCTGAAGAGTGGGCCGTGCTGATGCCACTCGTTCCAGGTGGACCAGTTCGCTGTGGGCCGTCCGAAGAGGTAGCCCTGCGCGGAGTCGATACCGATCTTCTGCAGGCTCCGAAGCTCTTCCATTACCTCGATGCCCTCGGCGATGACGACTGACCCCATCTCTCGCCCGAAGGACACGACCGCTGTGGCGAGAGCACGCAAGGCGGGGTCCTCGTGGAGACCCGCGATCAGTGTCCGGTCTAGTTTGATCTTCTCGGGCTTGAGCCGATGGATGTGGCGGAAGGACGCGTAGCCTGCGCCCGCATCGTCGACGGCGATGCGAATCCCCGCCCGACGGAACCCCTCAACAGCCCGCATGACGTCCACGTAGTCGGTGATCGCGGCATGCTCGGTGATCTCCAGGACTAGGCGATGCAGTGGTATGGGACCTGCTCGAAGGACGTCGAACAGCGTCGGGTCGACCAGGGTGTCCGGGCCGACGTTGACTGAGACATAGATGTCGTCAGGAAGGCGCGTGGCGCCGGCAAGACACTGCTCGACCGCCGTAAGCTCCAAGCGGGTCTGGAGGCCTACTTCAGCGGCACCCGTGAACCACGCTTGGGGTGAGCGGTCGGAGCCAGGGAACCGGCTGAGCGACTCCGCACCGACGAGCTTTCCTGTCCCCACGGAGACGATGGGTTGATAGACGGCGAGGATGTGCAGGGATTCCAACCGCGCGTATATCTCGTTGGCGAGGTCGGTGAGCCGCTGCTCGTCTTCGGTACTTTTGCCGAGGGGCTGCGCGCTCCCGGTGTATCCCACGACCTGTCCCCGCGGGCCGAGAAGAGGCACCGCGCTGCCCATGAACCACTGCTCCGAACCGTCGCTGAGCAGGCAACGCCAGCGCTCCCCCTGCCAGCCGACGCCGCGCGCGACATGCTCGGTGAGACGCTCGTACTCCAGCGGGTGGATGAGCTCGCGGAGATTGAATTGCTTGATCTCGGCCAGCTCGTAGCCGAAGTGGGCGGCAAAGCCGGGGCCTGCGTACGTGATGTTGCCCAGCATGTCGCACTCCCATGGATCCGCCTCCGTGGTGGCGATCATGGCTTCGACGCGGTCGCGGCTTCGCCTGAGGAGCGTTCGAAGATGACCTTGTCTGCGTAGCGCGTAACTGGCAACGCCGAGGGGACCGATCACCAGCAAACCGGAGTTCAGGACGATCTCGTGAATGTCATCCGCGGTGACTGTGGCCGCCACTCCGATCAGGAGCCACGTCACGCCAAGGGCCCCGTAACCCACGACTGTCTGCCAAGGTGGGCTCCATTGATCACTCCGTGCCGCAGAGTCTGTGATCAAGACCTCACCCGCTCCTCATCGGTGCTGGGTACTCCAGTGCGGCAACGCGTGCCCACGACGAGGCGCGGAGCAACACGCACACGGTAGGCCGTGCTGACACTCCTCGACCGTTTCGCCACGGTGACATGTCTCCGCGTCCGAAATTCGTGGTCGGGCAGTCACTGTTACGACGTCAGCGATCGGCGCCCACGTGGAGCTGGTAGTCCTTTCTCGCCATGTGCTCACGCTGCGTGACCGCTGATCCTGACGTGTGGGCCGCAGCCGGACCGTGCTCGTGGCGAGCCTCGGGCTCGCCCTGCTCCTCGGCATGCTCGCTGCGGTCGGCTCGCTCGGGGTGCATCGCATGGGTGCCACGCGCGAGGGTGTGAACAGCGCCAGCGCGCGGCTCACGGCGTACCAGCACGTGCAGCGGGCGCTCGCGCGGAAGGCGCTCGCCGAGGCCGACCTGCGCCGGGCCCCCGACGGTGAGACCCTCGCGGCCGCTCGCGCCACCGAGGCGGAGCTCGAGGTCGCTGCTGCCGAGGTGCGCACGATCGACGACGCCTCCGACCGCCGGACGGCCGACCAGCTCGTGGCGCTCAACCGGGTCCTCTCCGCCCGGGTCGACGACAGGACGTCGGCACGCTCTGCGCATGACCTGAGGGCGATGCAGGCGCTGCTGGACACGGCGGTGACCCGCAGCAGCCGCCAGCTTGAGGTCGCCTCGGACCACCAGCGCGCCGTTGTCACCCGCATGGCGTGGCGGGGGCCGCTGTTCCTCACGGTTGTCTTCGGGCTGCTCGCGATGTGCTGGCTGCTGCTGGTTCGACAGGGTCGGAACGCGTCCGAGCGAGCCGCGGCAAGCGAGCGGCTCGCCCTGCAGGACCCGCTCACCGGGCTCGGCAACCGGCGCGCGTTCGAGAGCGCCCTGGCTCCCGAGTTGCGGTCCGCCGACGCCGACAGTGCCGTGCTCCTCATTGACCTGGACGCGTTCAAGGAGATCAACGACACCTGGGGCCATGACGTGGGCGACCGGGTGCTCAAGGGCGTGGCGGAGCGCCTCTCCGAGACGGTGAGGTCCACCGATGTCGTCGCGCGCTTCGGCGGGGACGAGTTCGCGGTGCTCGTGCAACCGGCGGCCTACGCCGAGGTGCTTCGCGAGCGGTTGCAGACGGCCGTGGCGCAGCCGCTGCAGGTCGGCACGGTGATGCTGCACCCGAGGAGCAGCATCGGCATCGCCTGGGTCGTCCCGGGGCAGCAGCAGGAGGACGTGCTCCGGGTCGCCGACGCTGCCTTGTACGCGCGGAAGCGGGAGCGCGCCGAGCTCGCCCTGCTCAGGGAGCGGCGCGCAGCCCGTTAGGTTGCGGCTGTGCCGCAGACGTCCCGTCGCCTCTTCGCCGTCCTGCTCGGCTGCGCCGCCGTCCTCACGCTGGCCGGCTACCTCCTGAAGGCGCAGTGCATCGGGCACTACAACGAGCGACGCGACAGCCACCTGTGCAGCAACGACATCCAGGTGCTCTACGCCCTCCGCGACATGCGGCACCACCCGTTCCCGTACGTGAACGGCGACCTCGTCGACCACCAGCTCGTGGGCGGGGCGCTGGAGTACCCCGTGCTCACCGGCCTGTTCGCCTGGGTGCCCGCTGTGTTCGTCGGTGACGACGGTGACTACCTGCGGCTCACCGCGCTGCTGCTCGTGCCGTTCACGTTCCTCACCGCGAGGATGCTCGGTCGCATGGTCCGCTGGCGGGCGCTGCTCTACGCCCTCGCGCCACCCCTGGTCTGGTACTCCTTCCACAACTGGGACCTGCTCGTGGTCTGCGCGACGGTGGCCGCCCTCTACACCTGGTGGCAGCGCAGGTACGCCTGGTCCGGCGCGTGGCTGGCGGTCGGGGCAAGCCTGAAGTTCTGGCCGCTGCTGCTGGTCCTGCCGCTGCTGCTGGACCGCCTCGCCGCCGGCGACCGTCCCGCTGCCGGCCGCGCCGGTGCCGCCTTCGCCGGCGTCCTCGTTGCGGTCCAGCTGCCGTTCCTGCTCGCGGGACCGCAGGGGTGGTGGGCGCCGTACGCGTTCCAGAAGGAGCGCGCGGCGGACGTGACGGCCAACAGCATCTGGTACTGGGGGTTCCCGCAGCTCTCCACCGACGACCTGAACCACCTCGTGCCGGCACTCCTCGTGCTCGGGACGGTGGTCGCGTGCGCGGTCGGGTGGTGGCGCGCGCGGGGCGAGGGGGTCTTCCCGTTCGTGCAGGTCTGCGGGGCGCTGCTCGTGCTGTTCGTGGTCACCGGCAAGGCGCACTCCCCGCAGTACGCCCTGTGGCTGCTGCCCTTCTTCTGCCTCGTCCGGCTCCGCTGGGGGTGGTGGGCGGCGTACATGGCGTTCGACCTGTGCATGTACGTCGGGGTGTTCCGCTGGTACTACGCCCTGGGCCAGGGGCACGACTTCGGCCTGGCGAAGCAGGCACTGGTGATCGGGGTCTGGGGCCGGGCCGTCATGCTGGTGCTGCTGTTCGTCGTCATGCTGCGCTCGCAGCCCGCTTTCGAGGAGGTCCCCGATGCCGTCCAAGGGTGAGGTGCTCCGGCAGCTCCATGCCGACCCCGAGCTGCTCGTGCTCATCAACGCCTGGGACGCCATCACGGCCAAGGTCGTCGCGGACCTCCCCGGCTGTCAGGCGATCGCCACCGCGTCGCACTCGATCGCGGCCTCCGCCGGCTACCCCGACGGCGAGGTCATCCCGCGCGAGGAGATGATCGCCGCGGTCGGGCGCATCGCGGCAGCCGTCGAGGTCCCGGTCAGCGCCGACCTCGAGGCCGGGTACGGCGACGTCGCCGGGACGATCCAGCAGGCCATCAGCGTGGGCATCGTGGGGGCCAACCTGGAGGACCAGGCCAAGCCGTTCCCCGACGCGGTCGCCGCCGTCGCGGCTGCCGTCGCCGCCGCCGACGCGGAGGGCGTGCCCTTCGCGCTCAACGCCCGCACCGACGTGGTGCTCAAGGCCCGCGACCGGCCGCGCGAGGAGGTGCTCGCCGACGCGCTCGCGCGTGGCCGGGCCTTCCTCGAGGAGGGCGCGACCTGCGTCTTCGTGCCCGGCAAGCTCGCACCGGAGGAGCTGGCGCATCTCGCCGCCGGGCTGGGGGAGCGCACGCTCAGCGTCATCGCCGGGCCGGGTGCGCTGCCGCTCGCGGAGCTGCAGCGGCTGGGGGTGGCGCGGGTCAGCCTCGGACCGTGGTCGCAGCGGCTGGCGCTCACGGCACTGGCCGACACCGGTGCCGCGATGCTCGCCGGCGGGGCGTTCCCGGACGGCGTGCGCCTGCTGAACTAGCGATCAGGCGGAGCGGAGGCGGTGCGTGTCGGTCCGCACCGAAGGAGGCGGGGATCCGGCGACGTCGGCCGGCAGCAGCTCCGCGGCGAGGGCGACGAACATGCCCTCGAGGTCGTACAGGTCGATGAGCAGCGAAGGCGGGATGCCGTCCCGGAGAAGGAGCTCAGCGAGGGTCATACGACGTGTCTCGACCGGAGGTCGAGGGTTCCGCAGGGCCGAACGGGTGAATGAATCACACGTTTGTCATTCGCAGGCTCGCTACCAGCGGTGCGCGACGTCGATGACCAGGTGGTTCTCGCTCCGGAAAGCCCGGAACGGCAGACGCGCGCGAACGCCGAGCCCCACGGTCGTGTAGCCCTCGAAGCTGCCGCCCCAGGCGACCTGCCTGAACGTCGTGTAGCCCGCGACCGCCGGCATCGCGATCCGCCGGTAGGCCTGCGACTGGTCGTCGACCTGCAGGAACGCGCCGCCGCGCAGCGGCACGACAGCCCCCCGGCCCTGGTCCCGTACGGCGGACACGTAGCGCACCCGGTATCCCTCGCCCCCCCGGTCCAGGTCGAGGACGAGCCGGTCGTAGCAGGTGTGCCGACCGGCCCGGACCGCGCTGAGGGTCCGGTGCGTGCTGTTGGTGACGGTCTTGGCGGTGGATCCCCACGCGACCGAGCAACCGGTGGCCCGCGCCGGGCCGGTGGGGACCGAGACCGCCACTGCGGTGGCGACGGTGGTGACGGCCAGCGCGATCGATGTCCTGTTCATGATGTTCCTCCCTTGGGCCTCAAGGGATTCGACGCGCAGGTGGGCAGAAGCGTTGTCATGGCGGCGGTGCATGGGAAGACCACCGAGGCCAAGATGCTCGCCCAGCCGGACATCCGATCCGGTCAGGGAGCGGCGGACTCCGTCGCTTCGCTGGTCGGGGTCGGTTCCGCTGATCCCGTAGAGGTCTCCGCAGGAAGCGGCACCGGCGTCGCCGTAGCGCTCTTCTCCGAGGACGGGTGCGAGGGCTTGGTGGTGGCCCTGTCAGCCTCGCCCTTCTCCGACTTCTCGGCCTTCGGCTCCGCCGAGCCGCTCAGCTTCGCGACACCCGCGCAGTAGGCCTCGACCTTGTCCTCGCCACCCGCTGCCCGGACCAGGTTGCGGTAGGCCACCGACCCCTGCCTGCCCTGGCCTCGCTC
>DATLCV010000104.1:0-12864 GCA_035526225.1 Mycobacteriales bacterium | reverse complement strand
ACCCGACGCGGTGGAGCGCATCGAGCTGATGGCCCGGGAGGGCGTGCGGGTCGCGTCCTTCGCCCTCGCCCCGAAGCAGGACCTGATCAGGCGCTGCAAGGACCACGGCATGGTCGTCATGCCGTCGATCGGTGTGAAGCGGCACGCCGAGAAGGTCGCGGCCTGGGGCGTCGACGCGGTCATCGTGCAGGGTGGCGAGGGCGGGGGGCACACCGGCGCGGTGCCCACGACGCTCCTGCTCCCCCAGGTCGTCGACGCTGTCGACATCCCCGTGATCGCAGCCGGCGGCTTCTTCGACGGCCGCGGGCTCGTGGCGGCGCTGGCCTACGGCGCGGCGGGCATCGCGATGGGAACGCGCTTCCTGCTGACCTCAGACAGCGCCGTGTCCGACGCGGTGAAGAACGCCTACCTGGAGCGCACCGTCGCCGACACGGTCGTCACGACCGAGGTCGACGGGGTCCCGCACCGGGTCCTGCGCACGCCGTTCGTGGAGGAGCTCATCAAGAGCCGAGCCGTCAGCAGGCTGGTGCGCGCGGGCCGCAACGCCCTGGCGTTCCAGAAGCTCTCAGGCACTCCCTGGAAGGACGTCGTCAGCGAAGGCCTGGCGATGCGCAAGACCGCCGAGCTCACGCTGTCTCAGGTGGTCATGGCGGCGAACACCCCGATGCTCCTGAAAGCGGCCATGGTCGACGGCAGGCCCGACCTCGGTGTCATGGCGTCCGGGCAGGTGGTGGGGCTCATCGAGGACCTGCCGTCGTGCCAGGAGCTGCTCGACAGGATCATGCGGGAAGCGACCGAGGTCTTGGAGAGGCTGCAGTGACGACCCCTGACTACGTGCCCGGACACGGGCTGCTGGCCGGCAAGGTCGTCGTCGTGACGGCTGCTGCCGGCACCGGCATCGGCTTCGCCACCGCAAAGAAGGCTCAGGAGGAGGGCGCGACCGTCGTCGTGTCCGACTGGCACGAGCGCCGGCTTGCCGAGGCCGCGGAGGCGCTGGGTGGCGTGCTCGCCGTGCCGTGCGACGTCACGGTCGAGGACGACGTTCAGCGCCTGTTCACCGCGACGTGGGAGGCTCACGGCAGGGTCGACGTCCTGGTCAACAACGCGGGTCTCGGCGGGACAGCGGACCTCGTCGACATGACGGATGAGCAGTGGTCGCGCGTGCTGGACGTGACGCTCACCGGGACGATGCGTTGCACACGCGCTGCCCTGCGGCTGATGAAGACCCAGGGCTCCGGCGTGATCGTCAACAACGCCAGCGTCATCGGCTGGCGCGCCCAGGAGGGCCAGGCGCACTACTCGGCAGCGAAGGCCGGCGTCATGGCGCTGACCCGCACCGCCGGTGTCGAGGGGGCCAAGTTCGGCGTCCGCGTCAACGCGGTGTCCCCCTCGATCGCCATGCACGCCTTCCTCGCCAAGGTCACGACCGACGAGCTGCTCGAGGAGCTCTCGTCCCGGGAGGCCTTCGGCCGGGCGGCCGAGCCGTGGGAGGTCGCCAACGTGATCGTGTTCCTCGCCAGCGACTACTCGTCGTACATGACGGGCGAGGTCGTCTCCGTCAGCAGCCAGCACCCCTAGGAGCCCTCGTTGATCAGCTCTACGCGGCACGACAACGGTGTCGTCGAGGTCGTCGTCGACCACCCTCCGGTCAACGCGCTGCCCGTCAAGGGGTGGTTCGACCTGGCGGCCGCCATCACCGGTGCCGGTGCTGACACCGCGACGCGCGCGGTCGTACTACGTGCCGAGGGGCGTGGGTTCAACGCCGGTGTCGACATCAAGGAGTTCCAGAAGGACACCACGTTCCAGTCGCTCGTCGGCGCCAACCGCGGGTGCTTCGCGGCCTTCGCCGCTGTCTACGAGTGCCCGGTGCCGGTCGTCACGGCGGTGCAGGGCTTCTGCTTGGGGGGCGGCATCGGGCTCGCGGGCAACAGCGACATCGTGATCGCCTCGGACGACGCGACGTTCGGACTGCCTGAGGTCGACCGCGGCGCTCTCGGCGCAGCCACCCACCTGTCACGACTGGTGCCGCTGCACAAGGCACGCGCGATGGTCTACACCTCCGCCACGGCGACTGCCGCAGAGCTCCAGCACTTCGGGTCTGTCCTGCACGTCGTGCCCAAGGACGAGCTGCGGGACAAGGCTCTCGAGGTGGCCGGGAAGATCGCCGAGAAGGACCCGACCGTGATCCGGATGGCCAAGGAGTCCCTTGCGGCCATTGACCTGTGGGACGTGCACAAGAGCTACCGCATCGAGCAGAGCTACACCTTCGAGCTCAACCTGCTCGGCGTGGCCGACAAGGTGCGCGAGGACTTCGGGAAGTGACGTCGCCCATCCCTAGCAGCTCGCCGTACGAGGCCGTCCGGAACCTGCTCGGCACCTACTGCCGGCTCATCGACGCCGGTGACTTCACCGCGCTGGGGGCGATGTTCGCCGACGGCGTGCTGCTCGACGAGCAGGGACGCGTCGCGGCCAAGGGCGCCGAGGCCGCGACCGCGCTCTGGACCGGCCTCGTCAAGAGGTACGACGACGGCACCCCGCACACGCGGCACACGACGTCGAACCCGGTCATCGAGGTCGACGGCGACACCGCGGTCTGCCTGTCGAGCTTCGTCGTGTTCCAGCAGGTCGACAGCAGCCTCGAAGCGATCGCCGCAGGCCGCTACCGCGACGAGTTCGCCGTCACCGACGGCACCTGGCGCTTCACGTCGCGCCAGTTCTTCCTCGACCAGCTGGGCGACGTGAGCCAGCACATGGTCGGGATATGAGCACCGGAGGAAACGACGCCATGCGCTTCCAGGACAAGAAGGTCCTCGTCACGGGGGCCGCCTCGGGGATCGGCGCCGCCACAGCGGCGCTGTTCGCCAAGGAGGGTGCCGACGTGGTCGCCTTCGACATCACGCCGGCCGACGGGGTGCTGCGCCTCGACGTCACCGACACGCCTGCCGTGCAGGCGGCGGTGGCCGAGCACGGGCCGTTCGACGTGGTCGCCAACGTCGCCGGTGTGTGCCGGCTGACGCACTTCGCCGACCTCACCCTCGAGGAGTGGAACCGCCAGCTGGCGATCAACCTCACCGCTCCGATGGTGGTGTGCCAGGCGGCGCTGCCGGGGCTGGTCGAGCGCAAGGGCAACATCGTCAACGTCGCATCCGTCGCGGGGCTGCGCGGTCAGGCCTACTCGGCGGCGTACTGCGCCTCCAAGGCCGGCGTGGTCATGCTCACGAAGTCGCTGGCGCTGGAGTTCGCGCGGCGTGGGGTGCGGGTCAACTGCGTCGCCCCTGGTCAGGTCGACACCCCGCTCGTCGTCGGCGTCGCGAACGACTTCCCGGAGAAGGCGAACGACCGGCTCATCGCCCGCAACATGAACATCCTGCCGCCGGGACAGAGCTCCCCCGAGGACATCGCCGACGCGATCGCCTACCTCGCGTCCGACGCCGCGAAGACCGTGACCGGCATTGCCCTGTCCGTTGACGGCGGGATCATCTCCTGACCTCGTAGTGCAGGTGCACGACGCCGCCCGCGAAGCGGCCCTCGTCGCGCAGGTCGAGGTCGAGCCGCACTCCGTCAGGGAGCGCCCGCGTGCCGCCGCCCACGACGACCGGGGTGAGGAACAGGTGCACCTCGTCGACGAGGCCGTCCGCGAAGGCGTGCTGCGCCAGGCCGGGACCACCGATGGAGAGGGGGCGGTCCGAGGTGTCCTTCAGCTGCCGGACGACCTCGGGGTCCCAGCTGCGCTCCAGCCGGGTCCGCTCACCGACGCTCGCGAGGGTGGTCGAGTAGACCACCTTGTCGGAGGCCCGCCACAGGTCGGCGTACTCCCGCATGACCGCGGGTTCTTCGGTGAGGTCCATCGACTCCCAGACCCGCATCACCTCGTACATGCGGCGGCCGTAGAGGCACGTACCGACCTCTCGCTCCAGGGCGTTGGCGGCAGCATGGACCTCCTCGTCTGGCGCGGCCCAGCCGAACTCGCCGCTCGCGTCGTTGACGTACCCGTCGAGAGACGTGATGGCCGCGTAGATGAGGTTGCCCATGCCCGAAGTCTCGCCCACTTCAATGGCCGTGCCGCCCTACGTCGCGATCGTCAACCCGTCGCTGAACCGGTAGGACGCACCGCCACGCGCTGCACAGGCACGAGGGCCGGCGTCCAGACGACGCGCGGCGCGGTGACGGAGCGGTTCCGCCCGCGCGCCTTGGCTTGGTAGCAGGCGTTGTCGGCGTGAGCCATCAGCGAGACAGCGTCCGGTCCGTGCTCGGGGTACGCCGCCACGCCGACGGACATGGTGACCTCGCGCGGGCCACCGGTGGTGAACTCCGCAGCGACCGCCTCCCGCACACGCTCTGCGAGCAGGTGCGCGCTGGGCAGGTCGGTAGCCGGCACGATGACCGCGAACTCCTCGCCTCCGATGCGGAAGGGCACGTCGACCCGCCGTACGGCGCCTTCGACGGCCTTCGCGGCGCGGCGCAGGACCTCGTCCCCCGTCGGGTGCCCGAAGTCGTCGTTGATGGCCTTGAAGTGGTCGAGGTCGCCGATGACCAGTGCCACCGTCTCACCGGTCCGCGCGGCACGCTCCAGCTCGACGGCGAGGGTCTCCTCGAAGGCGCGCCGGTTCTTCAGGCCGGTGAGCGCGTCGGTGCGCGCGCTGTCCGCCAGGACCCCGACCAGCGCGGCGAGCCGGGCCCGCATCGCGGTGACGCTGATGCCGACCACGGCGACGGTCAAGGACAGGAGCGCCCAGCGCAACCACGGGAAGACGCCGCCGGTGAGGGCAAGGGCCAAGGCGTAGCAGGGGGTGACGGCGACGACCTGCGGCACTGCTCGCCGTACGGGCAGGAAGTGGCACGACACCACGGTGACCCACAGGTAGAAGAGGCAGAACGGCGTCGCCGGGTCGTGGCTGGCGGCGACGACGAGCGTCGCGAGCGTGCAGCACAGGTAGCCGCTGAGGTCCGCGGCGTGCTCCGGCAGCTGCGTGCGACGCCACGTGAGGAACAGGCACATCACGTAAGCGACTCCGCTGACCGACCACAGCAGGGGCCACGACGGGTCCGGCGGCGGGGCGAGCAGCAGGCTCAGCGTGTAGGTGGACGTGCCCGCCCACCAGATGACGAGCAGCACCCTGGTCAGCAGCGGCTTGTCGTCGATCACGTCCTCATCACGACACAGTGGCCGGCTTCGCGAATGACCAGAAGTGATCAGTCCGTCACGGGGTGCGCACCACGCACCGGGTGCCGCCGCGCTCGTAGATGGTCGGTGCGCACTTGTTGCAGTGGATGCAGATGCCCGCGGCGACCGCCGAGGCCTGCATCCGCAGCAGCAGGTCGGGCTCGCGCAGCAGTGCCCGGGCCATCGCGACGAAGGCGAACCCCTCGTCGATCGCCGCCTCCATCGTCTCCCGCCTGTTGATGCCGCCGAGCAGGATCAGGGGCAGGTCGAGGGCTGCGAGGAACTCCCGCGCCATCGGCAGGAAGAAGCCCTCCTCGAACGGGTACGTCGGCAGGATCCGCTTCAGTACCACCTTCACGAACGGTGCCAGGGCGCGCGGCTGGGTCGCCACGAACTCCTTCATGGGGACGTCGCCGCGGAAGAAGAACATGCCGTTCAGCAGCGAGGAGCCGCCTGTCAGCTCGAGCGCGTCGAGGCAGCCGTCCTCCTGCAGCAGGTGCGCGAACGCGACGCTCTCCTCCGGGTGCAGCCCGGCCGCGACCCCGTCGTCCATGTTGAGCTTCGCGATGACGGCCACCTCCGAGCCGACCGCGTCACGCACCGCCTTCACGACGTCGCGGGGGAACGAGGCGCGGTCGGCCAGCGAGCCGCCGAGGGAGTCCTTGCGCTTGTTGAGGTTCGGGCTGAGGAAGGAGCTGAGCAGGTAGTTGTGCCCGAGGTGCACCTCCAGGCAGTCGAACCCTGCCTCGACGCCGTGACGTGCGGCCGTCGCGAACTGCGCGCGGACCGCGGTGAGGTCGGCGAGGCTGGCCGCGCGCACGATCCCCTTGGCCGGCGGGCTGAACCGCGTCGACGGCGCGACCGAGCGGGTCTTGTTCGCCAGCTGGTCCGCGACGTAGCCGGCGTGCCCGAGCTGTGCAGAGGCCAACGCGCCCTTGGCGTGCACCCGGTCCGTCAGCTCGCGCAGCCGCGGGACCGTTTCCGGTCCCAGCGTCAGGCAGTGCGGGTTGACGCGGCCGGCAGGGGAGACGGCGCAGTACGCGACCGTCGTCATGCCGACGCCCCCCGCAGCGACCTCCTCGTGGAAGTCGATGAGCGCGTCGCTCACGACCCCCCGCCGCGTGCGCCCTTCGAAGGTCGCGGCCTTGATGACCTTGTTCCGCAGCGTGAGCGGCCCCAGCCGGCCTGGCTCGAAGACCTGGCTCATCCCCGGAGAACGTTCTTGGTGACCTTGCCGGTGGCGTTCTTGGGCAGCGCCTCGACGACGTCGACATACCGCGGCACCTTGTAGTTGGCCAGCCGCTCGCGGCACCAGGCGACGAGCTCGTCCGGGTCGACCTCGGATGCGGCGCGGGCCACGACGAACGCCTTGCCCACCTCGCCCATCCGCTCGTCCGGTACGCCGATCACGGCCGCCTCGGAGACCCCCGGGTGCTGCACGAGCACCTGCTCGATCTCAGCGGGGTAGGCGTTGAAGCCGCCGACCACGTACATGTCCTTGATGCGGTCGGTGATCCGCAGGTTGCCGGCAGCGTCCATCACCCCGACGTCGCCCGTGTGCAGCCAGCCGTCCGCGTCGATGGCCTCCGCCGTCGCCTCCGGGTCCTCCCAGTAGCCCGGCGTCACGCCGTACCCGCGGACGAGGACCTCACCGGGCTGGCCGACCGGGGCGAGCACCCGCACCTCGACGCCCTCGACGGCGCGGCCGCTGGTCAGGGAGATGACCTCGTCCGCGTCACCCGGCCGGCACGCGGTGGCGAGACCCGTGCACTCGGTGAGGCCGTAGGCGGTGATGACCTCGGCGAAGCCGAGCTCGGTGCGCATCCGGCGTACGAGCTCTTGAGGGACCACGGCGGCGCCCGTGACGGCGAGCCGCAGGTTCAGCGGGGCCTGTCGAAGCGACGGGTGCTCGAGCAGCGAGGAGTAGAGCGTCGGCGGGCCTGGGACGACGTCGATGCGCTCAGCAGCGATGGTGCGCAGCGCCTCGTCCACGTCGAACACCTTCAACGGCACGCAGGTGCTGCGCTGGAGCAGGCAGGCCAGCAGTCCGGCCTTGTAGCCGAAGGTGTGGAAGAACGGCGCGACGACGAGCATCCGCTCGCCCTCGCGGAAGCCGACGGTGTCGGCCCAGGTCTGGAAGATCCCGACGCTCTGCCCGTGTGTCGCGACGACGCCCTTGGGCTTCCCCGTCGTGCCGGAGGTGAAGATGATGTCGCTCGCGTCGTCCTCGGCGACCGCCCCCGCGAGCTCCTCGACCTTCTCCGCAGAGACCTCGTCGGCTCGCGCGAGGAAGGCCAGGATGTCGCTGGTGCGGATGACGAGGACATCGGGGTCACCCAGCGCAGCGACGGGGTCGGTGCCCAGCTGCCCGGTCAAGAAGTCGTCGTCCACGACGAGCGCGCTGACCCCGGCCTTGTCGAGCAGGTAGCGGGCCTCCTCGCCCTTGAAGCGCGAGTTCACCGGAACGACGACGCCGCCCACTCCCGTCACGCTCAGCGCCGCGACGGCCCAGTCGACGCTGTTCGGCCCCCAGATCGCCACCCGGTCGCCGTGCCCGATGCCGTGGGCGACGCAGGCGGCGCTGCCCCGGCGTACCCGGTCGAGGAGCGCGGCGAAGGTGAGCCGGACCTCCGCGGTCACGAGCGCCTCGCGGTCGGGGGCCGCGGCGGCAGCGGCCCGCAGCACAGCGGGGATGGTGGGCAACTCCGGGCCTCCTGGATGTAGCAAGCGCTTGGTCGGGACGGTAGAGTCCCAGCCACTGAGCGTCAACGTAAGGACTGCCGCGTGACCCAAGCCGTCGACCGCCGGGACGTGATCCTCGAGCGTGCCGCCGACCTGTTCGCGCGCCAGGGTGTGGCGGCCACGACGGTGCGCGAGATCGCCGACGCGGTGGGCATCCTCAGCGGCAGCCTCTACCACCACTTCGCCAGCAAGGACGACATCGTCGACGCCATCGTCGGCTCGTTCATGCACGACCTCGTCAGCCGGTACGACGCGGTCCTGGCCCGCGAGCACGACGCGGCGCAGCGGCTGCGGGGGCTGGTCGCGGCGAGCCTGGAGACGGTGGCCGGCCACCCGCACGCGACCGAGATCTACCAGAAGGACGCGCGCTACCTCGCCGCTGCCGGCAAGGCCCCGGTCGCCGAGAACGCGCGGCTCATCAAGCAGGCCTGGATCGGTGTCCTCGAGGAGGGCGTGGCGGCGGGGCAGTTCCGATCCGACGTCCCCGTGTCCGTCATCTACCCCCTCCTCCGCGACGGCCTGTGGCTCACCGCCCGCTGGTTCCGCCCCACCAGGACCTACGGGTACGACGAGCTCGCCGCCGACTACCTGCGCGTCTTCCTCGAGGGGATCGGGACGCGCTGATGGACCTGCGCGAGACCGACGCCGAGCAGGCGTTCCGTGCCGAGGCCCGGCAGTGGTTGACGGCCAACGTCCCCCGCGGGTTGCCGTCCGGCGACACCCACGAGGGCTTCGCGCTGCACCTGGAGTGGGAGCGGCTGCTGTTCGACAACCGCTGGGCCGTCGTGTCCTGGCCCGAGCAGTACGGCGGGCGCGGCGCCAGCGTGTGGGAGTGGCTGGCGTTCGAGGAGGAGTACTACCGCGCCGGCGGGCCGCAGCGCGTCACGCAGAACGGCATCTTCCTGCTCGCGCCCACGATCTTCGGCTTCGGCACGCAGGAGCAGCAGGACGCCCTCCTGCCACGGATGGCCTCGGCGACCGACCTGTGGTGCCAGGGCTGGTCGGAGCCCGGCGCGGGCAGCGACCTCGCCTCGCTCACCAGCCGCGGCGAGAAGGTCGACGGCGGCTGGCGGCTCAGCGGTCAGAAGACCTGGACCACCCGCGGCGCCTTCTGCACGCACCTGTTCGGCTTGTTCCGCACCGACCCCGAGGCCCAGCGCCACAAGGGGCTGACGTACTTCCTCGTGCCGCTCGACGCCCCCGGCGTGACGGTCCGCGGCTTCGCCCGGCTGGACGGCGACGAGGGCTTCGCGGAGGTCTTCCTCGACGACGTCTTCGTGCCGGAGGACGCCGTCCTCGGCGGTGTCGGCCAGGGATGGTCCGTCGCGATGGCCACCACCGGCTCCGAGCGCGGCCTGACGCTGCGCTCCCCCGGCCGCTACAGCGCCACCGTCACCCGGCTGCTGGAGCTCGCGCAGGACCGTCCCGTCAACGCGGCGCAGCGGGAGCGGCTCGCCCAGGCCTGGATCGACGCCGAGGCCTACCGGCTGTTCACCCTCAAGCAGGTCAGCGACGAGCAGCGGGGGCGCAGCCGGCCCGGCGAGTCCTCCGTCACGAAGCTCTTCTGGAGCGAGCTCGACGTGCGGCTGCACGAGCTCGCCAACGACATCCTGGGCCCCGACTCGGAGCTGGAGGGCCCGTGGAGCAAGGGCTTCCAGTTCTCGCTGTCGGGCCCGATCTACGCGGGCACCAACGAGGTGCAGAAGAACATCGTCGCCGAGCGCCTGCTCGGCCTGCCGAGAGCCTGAGCCGCCGTGTACTTCGGACTTCCTGAAGACGCTCTCGCCCTGCGCGAGGGCCTGCGCGAGCTGCTCACCGCAGCGTGCACCCCCGCCACGATCCGGGCCGCCTGGGACGGTGACGGCTGCGACGACCTCTGGAAGCAGCTCGGCGCCTTCGGCGTGCTCGGGGTCCTGGTCGACGAGGCACGCGGCGGCCTGGGCCTGGACGAGCTCTCCTTCGTCGCCGCGCTCGAGGAGGCCGGGTACGCCGGAGTGCCCGGTCCCCTCGTCGAGACGACCGCCTACCTGCCCGAGCACGACCTCCCCCTCGACGGTTCGGTGCGTATCGCGGTGCAGCGCGTCGGCGCCTTGCGGGTGCCCAACGCGGGGGTGGCGACGCACGTGCACCGCGAGGACGACGGGGCGCTGCTCGACGACTTCACGGCCCTGCCTTTCGAGTCGGTGGACCGCTCCCGCGCAGTGGGGAGCATCGTCGCGCCGTCGGGCGAGGCCTACTCCTCCCACCTGTCGATCACCTGGGACGACCAGCCTCAGGCCGGCAGTCGTGCCGCCGCCCGCGCGACCCTCGGCACCGCCGCGTTCCTCTGCGGACTGGCACGGCGGCAGACCGACCTCACGGTCGCGTACCTCAAGGAGCGCAAGCAGTTCGGTGTCGTCATCGGCACGTACCAGGGCCTGAAGCACCCGCTCGCGTCCGCGGTCGTCGACGCCGAGTTCGCCTGGCCCGCCGTACTGCGGGCTGCGCAGTCCCTTGCCACCGACGACCCCGCCGCTGCCGCCCACGTCAGCACGGCCAAGGCGCTGGCGAGCGACGCGGCGTACCGGCTCTCTCGGGTGTGCCTGCAGGCGCACGGCGCTATGGGCTACACCGTCGAGTACGACCTTCACCTGTTCATGAAGCGCACCTGGGCGCTCGCCAAGGACTGGGGCACCTCGTCCCAGCACCGCGAGCTGATCGCAACGGAGCTGGGCCTATGAGCACCCCACGGAACTGCTCGCTTCGCTCACACTTCCGGAAGGACCCCGCATGACCGCGGAAGACCGATACGCGATCGAGCGGCTGAAGTACGCCTACTGCCGGCTGCTCGACACCAAGGACTTCGCGGCGATGTGCGCCCTCATGGTCGAGGACGTGACCGTCACCTACGGCGGGGGGGCGATCACCCTGACCGGCCGACAGGCGGTCGAGGACTACCTCACCACGGCGATGTCGGACCCGACGATGCTCACCTCGCACCTGGTCTCCTGCCCGGAGATCGACGTCGACGGCGACACCGCGACCGGTCGCTGGGCGCTGGTCGACACGGTCATCATCGAGAAGGCCGACCTGGTCATCCGGGGAGCCTCGACGTACGAGGACACCTACGTGAGAACGCCTGCGGGCTGGCGGATCCAGCACACCGGCTACAAGCGCCTGTTTGAGGAGATCAGCCCGCGCCCCGAGGGCACGAAGACCACTGCCGCGTACGTCGGCACCGACGGCCGGTCGTCACTGGTATGACCACCCCACCACGTCGCTCGCTGGCGCCCACGACGCGTCGGGGACCCCGGTGAGCTTCGTGCGCGTCGAGAAGCCGCATCCCCACGTCTGCCTCGTCACCCTGGACCGGCCGGAGCGGATGAACGCCATGGCGTTCGACGTGATGGTGCCGCTGCGCGAGACGCTCGAGGGCATCGCGATCGACAACGACGTCCGGGTCGTCGTGCTCACCGGCGAGGGCAAGGGCTTCTGCTCCGGTGCCGACCTCGTCGACGCCGGCTACCCGCCGGGCATCGACGGGCTCGCGCTGCCGTCGATCGGGCTGCGCTCCATGAAGCTGCTCGAGGACGTCGTCACGACCGTGCGGGAGATGCCGCAGCCCGTCATCGCGGCCGTGAACGGGGCCGCCATCGGCGGCGGTTTCTGCCTCGCGACCTGCGCCGACATCCGCGTCGCGTCGACGGCGGCCTACTTCCGCGCCGCCGGCATCAACAACGGTCTCACCGCATCCGAGCTTGGCCTGTCGTACCTGCTCCCCCGCGCTATCGGCTCCTCTCGCGCGGCCGAGATCATGCTCACCGGCCGGGACGTCCGCGCGGAGGAGGCGGCGGCCATCGGCCTCGTCTCCCGGGTCGTCGAGCCCGAGGCGCTGCTCGAGGAGTGCTACGCCGTTGCCGAGCGCATCGTCGGGTTCAGCCACGTCGGCGTGCAGCTGACGAAGCAGACGCTGCGGTCCTCGCTCGAGGCGACGAGCTTCGGGGGCCACATGGAGCACGAGGGACTCGCACAGCTCTACGTCCGGTTGCTGAGCAAGAACTTCGAGGAGGCCATCGTCGCCCGTCGCGAAGGCCGCGCTCCGGAGTTCCTCGCCTAGCGACATCGCCTGCGCACGCCCCGCAGCGCCAACGCTTCCCACACGAATGTGACCGCACATTCAGGCAACAGCACACCTGGCAGCGGAATGTGACCACACATTCCGCCCGTGTGAACCCTCAGCGGCGGCGGATCGCGCCCCAGAGGCCGACGGCGATCCCGACCGCCGCGCCGCCGAGCCCGATCGCCTGCTGCGACCGCGTCATCTCGTCGTGCACCGCCAGCCCGCCGACCAGGTCAGCGGTGTCCGCGCCGGCCGAGGCCAGGAACCAGCCCCTGGTGTCCCTGCCCCGCAGGGCGGCCGTGACGAGCAACCCGCCGATGAGGGCGTCGCGATAGCCCATCGACCGCAGCAGCAACCGCGTGGTGGCGACCGGCTCCACCTTGTCGCCCCACAGCTGGTTCGCCTGCTCGGGCGCGACGAGGAACGACACCCCCGAGGCGAACCGGATCCCGCCGGCGACGAGCGCGGCACCGTCTCTGTGGCCAGTCATGCCGGGACTGTACGGCGGGCAGCCGCGACAATGGGCGCATGACCGACTCGGGCCCTGAGCAGAACCCCTTCGCGCCGCCGGACCCGTCCAGCCCGCCACCCCCGCCGCTGTACGGCGACCCGCCCGCCGGGGCGTCCCAGCCGCCGCCCCCGCCTTCATCTGCGCCGCCTGCGCTGTACGGGCAGCCGCCTATCGGGCCACCTCCGCCGGCGTGGGCGCACCCGCAGCTGCAGCAGCCCTGGCAGCAGAACCCGTGGGTGCAGCCGGGGTCCGAGCAGCGTCAGACGAGCGGCCTCGCCGTCGCCGCGCTCGTCACGGCGGTCATCGCGCTGGTCCCCCTGGCGCTCGTCCTGAGCATCGCTGCCCTGG
>DATLCV010000100.1:0-23695 GCA_035526225.1 Mycobacteriales bacterium | reverse complement strand
GTGCTCGTCGTCTCGCTCACCGCGCTCGACTGCTGCGTCGCCGACGCCGCGTGCTCCTCCGCCGTCGCCAGCAGCTCACCGGCCGACGCGCCGATCTGCTCACCACCGCTGCGGATCTGACCCACCAGCGTCCGCAGGTTCGACACCGTCGCGTTGAACGACGAGCCGAGGCGGTCGAGCGCCTCGTGGCCGGCCCCCTCGTCGACGGCCACCGACAGGTCGCCCTCGGAGGCGCGGTCGAGCTCGCGTGACAGCTCGTCGACACGGGTCTCCAGCGCCATCCGGTCACGGACGGCCCGCTCCTCGAGGTCGCGCAGGCCCGCTCCGATCTGGGAGGTGACCCAGGTGGTCATGACGAACAGCATCGAGATCCACGCGAGCTTGCCCGCGTGGTCGCGGTCCGCGAGTCCCTGGATGGCCGAGGCGAGCACGATGACGGTGCCGGCGCAGACCCCGAAGGACAGGGCCACGGCGCGCTGGGCGACCAGGCCGCACATGATGCAGGACAGGATGAACAGGCCCCAGTAGGGACCGTCGATCGCGCCGGTCGCCCAGAACTGCCAGCCGATGTAGGGCAGCGAGGCGAAGATCGCGCCGGTCTGGATGAGCTGCTGCTTTCCCGCCAGGGCCGCGCTGCGCTTCTCGTACGCGCTGAAGGCGGCATAGGCCAGCGCCTGCGCGAGGCTGGTGACGAACAGCACCAGCCACATGCGCCGGGAGAAGGCCGCGTGCTCCGACACGAACTGGTCGACCGTGATGGCGATCGAGAACACGCCCGCGTAGACCAGCGAGGTCGTGCTGTTGACCGCTGCCACCTGGCCGCGTCCGAAGTCCTGCACCTGCGTCTCCATCAGTCTCGAAGCCCTGGCGAATGCACCAAATCGGACTTCGGCCTCTGAGCGCCTTACCTGTAGGACACAGGCACCTCAGTCCCGGTGCCAGGTAGCGACGGCGTAGCCCACGCCGTACGGCGCGTCCGCGTACGCCACGCGCCCGCGCCAGGGTCCGGGCAGCGCGGCCACGGCCTGCCAGGCCGCGAGGCCCTGCACCCACAGCTGGGCCGCGAGGCCGGCGTCCAGCGCGGCGAGCCGGGACGGGTCGCCCTCGGCGAGTGCCGCCACCACCTCCGCGTCGAAGGCCTCAGCCCGCTCGTCGAGGTGACCGGGGGCCTTCAGCGTCCGCTTCGCCGTGCCGTCAGCGACCACGAGGAACGCGTCCGCGTCGGGCAGTGGCCCCGAAGGCACCCCCCACAGCCTGGCCCCGGGAACGAGGTGCGCGCCGACCGCGAGCGCGAGGGGCAGCGGGTCCGGTGCGGGTTCGCCCGGAACGCCGTACGGCGTGCGGTCGACGCTCCCGGTCCACCACCCCGGTGAGGGAGCGGCCCCGACCACGACCACCTCGCCGCGCAGGCAGGCGACGGCCTCGTCGAGCGCGCCTTGCAGGTCGGGTGGGGTGGCGTCGAGCAGCAGCAGCGGCGCCGACGGCACGAACACGACGATCATGCGAGACCGCGGACGCTCACGGCGGGGGCCACGAGCCCGCGGACGGCGTCCACCATCCGCAGCACCCGCAGGGTCGCGGTGACGTCGTGGGCCCGGAACACACGGGCGCCCTGGAAGGCGCAGACGGCGGTCGCCGCGAGCGTTCCCTCGAGCCGCTCGTCAGGCAGCAGGTCGAGCACCTCGCCCACGAAGTCCTTCCGCGACAGGGCCATGAGCACCGGCCAGCCGGTGGCGACGAGGTCCGCAGCGCGGGCGGTGAGCAGCAGGGACTGGCGGGTGTTCTTGCCGAAGTCGTGTCCCGGGTCGACCAGCACGCCTTCGCGGGGGATGCCGGCCGCGACGGCGCGCTCGGCCATCGCGGTCAGGGTCGCGATCACGTCGGCCACGACGTCGGGGTAGGCGGTGCGGTGCGGCCGGGTCCGCGGCGGCAGGTGCCCCGCGTGGGTGCACACGATGCCGCCACCGAACTCGGCGACCACGTCGAGCGTCGCGGGCTCCGGGGTCTCCCACGCGTCGTTGAGCAGGTCGGCCCCCGCCTGGAAGGCCGCCCGGGCGACCGACGCGCGGAACGTGTCGACGCTGAGGACCACGTCGGGGTGCCGGTCACGCACGCCGACGACGACCTCGACGACCCGACGAGCCTCCTCCTCGGCGGGCACCTCCTCGCCAGGCGCGGCCTTCACCCCGCCGATGTCGACGACGTGCGCGCCCTCGGCAACGACCTGGTCGACGCGGTCCAGGGCAGCGGCCAGGCCGTAGGTCGACCCCTTGTCGAAGAACGAGTCAGGCGTGCGGTTGACGATCGCCATGACCAGGGACGTCTCCGGCAGCGCCTTGCCCCTGATGCACAGGGTCACCGGACCGCCAGCGTCCCGACCGGTGGCAGCGACCCGACGCGCACCTCGGAGGTGACCGCCGCGAACCCGGCCCCGTCCCGGCGGTACTGGTGCAGCAGGTCGGCGTGCGGCCCGCTCCCGCGGCGGTCCAGTGCCGCGGCCAGCACCTCGGCGGCCATCCGCCCCAGCGCCTCGTCGCTCTGGTGCCGGTGCTGGCGCTCACCGATGTCTGCCTGCGCCATCGCCTCCACGCCGACGATCCGCAGCACGTCGACGAGCATCGCGATCTCCAAGGCGTAGCCCGTGGCGAACGGCACCCGGGCGAGCAGGTCGCGCGTCGCCGCGAGCTCACCGGCGAGCGGCTGGACGAAACCTGCGAGCTCCGGCCACCACGCGTTGATCACCGGCCGCGCCAGCATCTCGGTGACCCGGCCACCGCTGCCGCGGTGCAGGATGCCGTCGACGGTGAGCGGCCGGTCGAACGCCGCTTTGACGAACTGCACCCCCTCGTCGAGCAGCAGGGGGGTGAGCAGCGCGACGGCGGTGTGCGCTCGGCTCGGCTCCACGTCGGCGTCGAGGAAGACGAGCAGGTCGCCTGTCGCGTGCTGCTGCGCCCACCACAGCGCACCGCCCTTGCCCCGCGGCGCGAAGCCGCTGCACTCGGCCGGAAGGTGCAGCACGCGGGCACCCGCCGCCTCGGCCAGCTCCGCGGTGCCGTCGGAGGACCCGCCGTCGACGACGACGACCTCATCGACGAGGCCCGGCGGGACGAGCTCGGCGACGAGCGGCCCCACGACCCCGGCGACCGTCGCGGCCTCGTCGAGGGCCGGGATGACGACCGAGACGGTGCGCCCGCCCTTGCGCGCCGCCAGCGTCTCCACCGGTACCCCGGGCCAACTGGCCCGGCGCTGCCACCACGTCGTGAGGGCGTCGGGCTCAGGCACACGACCACCGTAACCGCCGCTGCTAGCGTCCCCGCATGAGCAGCGTGGACCTCGCAGCCGCGGAGCAGGCAGTCCGCGACCTGCTCGTCGCGCTCGGGCACGACCCCGAGACCGAGCACCTGGAGCAGACGCCGCGACGGGTCGCCCGAGCCTTCGAGGAGATGCTCACCCCGGCGCACTTCGACCCCACGTGCTTCCCGAACGACGAGGGGTACGACGAGCTGGTCATGGTCCGGGACATCCCGTTCCACAGCCTGTGCGAGCACCACCTGCTGCCGTTCGTCGGCGTCGCCCACGTGGCCTACCTCCCCAAGGACCGCATCCTCGGGCTGTCGAAGCTCGCGCGGATCGTGGAGCACTTCAGCCGCTCGCTGCAGGTGCAGGAGCGGATGACGCAGCAGATCGCCGGCTGGCTCCAGGAGCAGCTGGAGCCGCGCGGGGTGGGCGTGGTGCTCGAGGCGGAGCACATGTGCATGCGGCTGCGCGGCGTGCGCACCCCCGGGACCATGACTGTCACGTCGGCTCTGCGCGGCACGCTGCGCAACGACCCCCGCACGCGGACGGAGTTCCTGGACCTGGCCCGCGGCCGGTGAAGGCGGTGCGTGCCTGCGTGGTCGGCAGCACCAACGTCGACCTCGTCCTCGGAGTGCCGGCGCTGCCCGCCCCGGGCGAGACGGTGCTCAGCGACCGCGACGCGCGTCGCGAGCCCGGAGGCAAGGGCGGCAACCAGGCTGTGGCGCTCGCGCGGCTCGGGGCACAGGTCCGCTTCGTCTCGGCGGTGGGCAACGACCCGGAGGGGTGGTGGTCGCGAGCGCAGCTGGCCGAGGCGGGCGTCGACGTCACCGACGTCGCCACGGTCGAAGCCCCGACGGGGGTTGCCGTGGTGATGGTCGACACGGCCGGTGAGAACTGCATCGTCGTGAGCCCCGGGGCCAACGCGCACGTCGCACCGCCGGAGCAGCTGGACGCCGACGTGCTGCTGCTGTCCTTGGAGGTGCCACTCGCCACGGCGGCCGCGGCGGCGGCCACGGCACGCCGCCTCGCCGTTCCGGTGGTGCTCAACGCCGCACCCGCCCAGCCGCTGCCCGCGACGCTGCTCGCCGACGTGGACGTCCTCGTGGTGAACGAGTCGGAGTGGGCCGACCTGGGGAACCCCGCCGTACCCGCGGTCGTCGTGACGCGCGGCGCGCGGGGCTGCGTGGTCGTGGCAGGCCATCGGACGTGGGAGCTGGCCGCCGTACCGGTGGAGGACGTGGTGGACACGACCGGAGCGGGCGACTGCTTCGCGGCGGCCCTCGCGTGGGGGGTCGCGCAGGGGTTCGGGCTGGACGACGCCGCCCGCTTCGCGAGCCGCGCTGCCGCGCTTTCCGTCACCGCTCCCGGAGCTCGTGCCGGTCTGCCCACCCACGATGAGGTGCTCCAACGCACGACACCGCCGTCGTCGTGGTGACACCGGTGCGTCATCTGCGTGAGGGAGGATGGGGCGCGTGACCGTCCTGCTGACCACGCACCTGATCGGCGACCTCAACAGGTCGCGCGTGCTGCAGGCCTTCTGCGACCACGGCCCGCTCAGCCGCGCGGAGGTGGCGCGGCTCGCGGGCGTCCCCCGCGCGACGATCGGCACCATCGTGCAGAACCTGCTCGACGCGGGGCTGCTCGAGGAGCTCGAGCCCGACCGCGACGGCAAGGTCGGCAAGCCCGGCCGGCCGTTGTGGTTCGGACCCGACGCCGGCCTGTCGGTCGCTGTGGTCTTCGCGGCCGACCGCGTGCGGGCCGCCCTGGTCAACGCGCGCGGAGACCGTCTTGCCGAGACGTCCGTCCGGTTGGCCACCCCCAAGGCGACGCTCACCGAGCTCGTCTCCGCCATCGTCGACGCCGCTTCCCAGGTGCTCCCGGAGAGCGGCGACGTCCTCGGGCTCGGGGTCGGCGTCCCCGGCGTGTGCGACACCGCGGCCGGTGAGGTGATCGGCTCCGGGCAGCTCCCCGGTGCGGTCGGGACCGAGCTCGCGTCGACCCTGGCGTCGCGTCTCGGGCTGCCGGTGCTGCTGGACAACGACGCGCGCGCGCAAGCGCTGGGCGAGAAGTGGTTCGGGGACGCTCGGGGGGTGCCGACCTTCGCCTCGGTCCAGACGGGGGACGGGCTCGGTGTCGGTCTGGTGCTGGACGGCCACGTCTACCGGGGCGAGGACGGCCGGGCCGGTGAGCTCGGGCACACCGCGGTGGTGCTCGACGGAGAGGCCTGTCGGTGCGGGCTCTCGGGGTGCTGGGAGACGGTCGCGACGCTGCCGTGGCTGCGCGCCGAGGCGAAGGCTCTCGGGCTCCCGCGCCCGGGCCGCATGACGACCGGCGCGCTCGTCGCACTGGGCCCCGAGGGACAGGCGCTGCTCGAGCGGTACCTCGACCACGTGGCGGCGGGCCTCGCGAACCTCGTCAACCTGCTCGGGACCACGCGCATCGTGCTGCACGGCGACCTCGTCGAGGGCGGTGAGGACGTGCGTCAGGCGGTCGAGGCTGCGACCCGCGTCCGGGTCCTCGGCCACCTGCGCGACGACGTGCAGGTCACGTTCTCGGCCCTCGACGCCGACGCAGCGCTGCTGGGAGCGGCCGGCCTCGTGCTGTCGGAGACCTTCCGCCTCGCCGTCTGACGCGCGGTCGCATACTTGCGCCCGTGAACGCCATGAGGTTCGTCTCGGACGACGTCGAGCTCGAGTACGAGGTGCGAGGGGAGGGCCCGGAGCTGGTCTGGTTGCACGGGCTCTCCGGCTCGCTCGAGGAGTCCCGCCCCCTCTGCGAGGCGCTGGCGACCGGCTACCGGGTGCTCTGGTACTCCACCCGGGGCCACGGCCGCTCGACCGCACCCCTCGGCCGGCGCCGCTACTCCTACGACGTCATCGCCGACGACCTGCAGCGCGTGCTGGACCACGTGGGGTTCGAGCGACCGCTCGTCGGCGGCGGCTCGCACGGCGCGAACACCGCGCTGCGCCACGCGCTGCGCCACCCCGGCAACGCACGCGGGTTGCTGCTCGTCGCCCCGGGGGCCAACGCCCTGCGACGCCCCGACCGGTTGCGGTGGGCCCTGGTGCGCGGGCAGATGACGCTGGCGGCGCGACGTGGGGAGCCGCACGTCGTCAAGGCCATCACCGGCGTCGACCCCCGCCTGGCCGGGCTCGACGAGGTGTCGCAGCAGGCGGTCGACGCCGCCCGCACCCACGCCATGCCGGCCCTGCTGGACGCGATGCGCTGGATCCCGAACCAGCAGGTCGTGCCGCCGGCGGCGCTGAGCACCATCGACCTCCCGGCCACGGTCGCGGCGTGGGACAAGGACCCGGTGCTCCACCCGATCGCCGTGGCGCGCCGCATCGCCGCGCTGCTCCCGAAGGCGCAGTTCGTGCAGGTCCCCAAGCCCGGCGAGATGGGTCCCGCCCGCTCGCACGCGCTCGTCAACGGCCTCGTCGCCGACCTCCTGGCGCGCTGCTGACCGCCGTACCGCGGCGCGACGGAACCTGCCCCGGCTCGTTGAGCAGGTCGTGGGGGGACGCAGTGGGGCGGTGAGCGGCATCCGGACGGGCCTTCCCGAATATGTATCTATCGCTTACATTTCGGGCGTGATGCGTACCCGACTCCTGGTCACCGCCGGCCTGCTCGCCACCTCGTGCTTGGCGCTGACGGTCCACGCCGCTCCCCCGGGACCCCTCGCCGACGGGCCGATGGGCGCCGCCGCCGACGTCGCGTGGATGCAGGACCTCGAGACGAAGATGAACGACAACCTGCACGGCGGCAAGGCCGTCCCGGTCTCCTTCGGGACCGCGGAGCAGGTGCCGGGTGATGTCGTCGGCACCGGAGCTTGGGGCGACAGCGGGTTGTGGACGGGGGTCTACCTGGGCGGGGAGGCGCTGCGGTACGCCACGGCGAAGGCGCACCTGAAGCGCCTGGTTCCGGGGTGGGACGGCAAGGGCAAGGCCGAGGACGCACCCGGGCACGTCGGCGTCGTGGTCGACGAGGAGCAGGTCGCGTTCTGGACCGCGCAGCGCGACCAGGCGCTCGCACGCGTGCGCACCATCCAGGCCGCGGAGCACGTGGACATCACCATCGCCGAGGACTGGAACGGCACGCTGAAGGTCCCGCCGGGCGTGAACCCCGGCGGGCTGCCGGAGCCCGTCGGCGCCGGCGAGAAGCACCTCGCCGACTTCGGCGGCGGCGTCATCCGCGGCGAGAAGGGGATGATCATGCGCGCCTGCACGCCGACGACGCTCCCCCTCGGGATCCGGGAGGGCAACCGGGTCTACAAGATCACCTGGGAGCACGGGGACAAGCAGGCGTACTACTGCGAGTCCTCACCCAGCCGCGACACCTACGCCGGACTCACGTTCGGCCTGCTGACCACCTACGACATGGTCGACGACGAGGCGCTGCGCACGCAGATCCGCGCCGACCTGCTGGCGATGGGCGAGTTCCTCATCAAGTACGGCTGGACCTACCCGCGGCCGCACGGCTACGTCAGCGCCGACCACCCCTTCGACGGCTTCTACAGCCCGGACCTGTTCCTTCAGGTGCCGGCCGCGCGGCTGAACCTCACCAACGCGGTGCGGCACGTGCTGGCCGACGGCGACGACCCGGTCGCCAAGGCGAAGTGGGACGGCATCTGGGCCGAGGAGCTCGCGACCCAAGGGCCCGCCCTGGCGCTGTCCCTGCAGATCGACTCGCACAACCCCAACGACGGCTACTACCCGCTCAACCTGCACCACCTGACGGCGTTCAACCTGCTCCGCACCCTGACCGGCGCCGAGAGAGCCGTCGTGGCACAGGCGGTCTCCGTCATGGACACCACCACCCGCGATGACATGAACGCCCACTTCGAGGCGATCATGTTCTCCCAGACCGGGGACGCCGACCGGCTCTCCGACGCTGTGCGCGACCTGCGCGCGTGGCAGCAGTACCGGGTGACCAGCAGCACGACCCACGTCGACAACCGGCCGCGCTGCAACCAGGGCCTCGCGTGCGTCCCCAAGGACCAGTACACGTTCACCACCCCGGCCGGCGACGTGGCCTGGAAGCCCGGGTCGAGCACCGAGCTGCGCGCCGCTCGACCGCTCCCCGTGGCGATGCGACCGCCGACCGACTTCCTCTGGCAGCGCGTCCCGACAAAGCTCGAGGAGCCCCAGCAGGCAGCCACCCACCGAGAGCCCGGCATCGACTACCTCACGCCGTACTGGGTGCTGCGCTACTACACCGAGGTCGAGCACCCCGCCCAGGGCCCGCTCCCGACCTGGGTCGGTCCCGCCAGCAACTAGGGACGCCCTTGCCGGTCGGTCAGACAGAGCGGGTCAGACAGCGATGTGGGGCGGGCGGTCCTTGTCGTCCTGCTCCTCGTCCGGCTCGGGGTCGATCATGCGATGACCCTGCACGTCGTCGTCGTCCTTCGTCGTCGCGGGGAAGACGGGCTTGCCGTCCTCGCCGACCGGACGTCCAGGCCTCTCGGACATCGGTGCCTCCCTCTGCTCGCCCCGCACGGGGGCTTCACGGACACCGTCCGCCTGCCGCAAGGCCGCCGCTGTCAGCCTGCTGACACCTGCGGTGCATCAGGCAGGAGTGCTCGCAGCTCGTCGGCGAGCTGTGCCCGTGCGAAGACCGGGACCGCGTGCCCCAACCCGGGCAGCACCACGAGCCGCGCGCCGGGTACGGCGGCAGCGTGGGCCTCGCCGTTCTCCAGCGGTACGACGGCGTCCAGGTCGCCGTGCAGGACCACCGTCGGAACCGTCGCCGCGGGCCACGGGGGCGGGGTCTCACCGAGGCGGCGGGTGTCGTTGCGCAGCCCGCGCCCGCGGAGGGTCCTGGCCCGCTCCTGCATGAACACCTCCGCCGCCTCGCGCACCAGCGGGTCGTTCAGCAGCTCTCGCTCGGCGTCGGTGAGGCCGGCCCGGTCGGACGGCGGCGGGAGGCCCCTGGCGCGGCGCATCGCGTCAGCGAGGCGGGACCCCGAGGCCAGCGCCGAGCACAGGCCCGGCACGCTGGCGGCCCGCCGCAGCGCGTCGGGCGCCGTGATGACCCCGCTGCGCACTGGACAGGCGAGGACCAGCCCGGTGCAACGCGACGGGTGCAAGGCGGCGAAGGCGAAGGCCGACGGGCCGCCGCCGGAGATGCCGAGCACCACGACAGTGCTCAGGCCGAGAGCGTCCAGCAGCGCCGCGTAGAGCGCGGCTTGCGCGTCAGGGGTGCGACCGGAGCGCAGCGGGGTGCGACCGTAGCCGGGCCGCGTCACGAGCAGGACCCGGTAGTCCTGCGCGAGGTCGGTGGCCAGCAGGCGGGCCTGGCGCCAGTCGCCCGGCATGCCGTGCAGGACCAGCAGCGCCGGGCCGGAGCCGATCGAGGCGACCTGCACGGGGCCGCGCGCCGTGCGCACGACGCGGGCAGTCAGCGCTGCCACACGACCTGCCCCCCGACGACGGTGGCCGAGACCTGCAGGTCCTCGCTCAGCAGCACAAGGTCGGCAGGCGCACCGGCGCCGAGCGGCGGCAGCCCGACGCGCGCGCCGGGCGTGACCGCGGCCATGGTGAGCGCGTCGGCGAGCGGGACACCCCAGGCCACCAGGTTGCGGACGGCCTGGTCCAGGCCCATCCGGCTGCCGGCGAGGGTGCCGTCGGTCAGCCGCGCGGCGTCGACCCCGGGGAGTCCCAGGTCGACCGCGTCGCTCACGAGGCAGACCCGCTCCGGCCCGCAGGCCCGCCAGAGCAGCCGGACCACGGCGGGGTGCAGGTGCACGCCGTCGGCGATGACCTCGACGGTCACCTCGGGCAGGTCGAGGGCCGCACCCGCCAGGCCCGGCTCGCGGTGGTGCAGCCCCGACATCGCGTTGAAGCAGTGCGTGACGTGCCGCGCGCCCAGCGCCACCGCGGCAGCGGCCGCCTCGTAGGTCGCGCCGCTGTGCCCGAGCGCCACCACGACGCCGGCGTCGATCGCACGGGTGATCACACCGTGAGCGCCCGGCAGCTCCGGCGCGAGGGTCAGCAGCCGCGGCGGCCCGGCCTCGAGCAGCAGCTCCAGGTCGGCCAGGGAGGGGGCGGCGAGGGCGTCCGGGGGCTGCGCGCCGGCGTGCGCGGGCGACAGCCACGGCCCCTCGAGGTGCACGCCGACGCAGCGCGCACCGGTGACGGTCACCGGCTCCAGCAGCGGCAGCAGCGCGGCCACGGGCGCGGCGACCGTGGTCGCGAGGAAGGACGTGACGCCGCGCCGGGCGAGCGCCGTGCTGAGCCCGGGCATGTCGGGCTGGCCGATCGTGCCGGCACCGTCGAGCGCGTGCACGTGCAGGTCCACGAACCCCGGTGAGAGCACCGCCGTGTCGACGACGGGAGTGCCGGCGGGGACGCCCGACGGGTCGATCGCGACGACGAGCCCGTCGTCGAGGAGCATGGTCGCGGGGCGCAGGACGCCGCCGAGCAGAGCGCTGCCCGCGCGGACGAGAAGGGGGCCCACGGCCAAGATCTTGACAGTTCCCGGCATATTTGTAAATGTCTCATACATATCCGAGGGAGGACCGTCCGTGACCACCGCGAACCCGGCGGCGCAGCTCGTCTGCGTCGAGATCGGCGGCGGCGGCGTGGAGACGGTGCTGCTCGACGCCCACGGCACCGCGACCCGGTACGACGGGCTCGCCGTCCCCCACGGGCTGCCGCTGCTCATCGCGGTGCCCGGCATCATCGTGGACGGCCGCGTGATCGTCGCCTCGAACCTCGGCTGGTACGACGTCGACCCCGCAACGCAGCTCGGCCTGCCGGCACCCGCTGCCGTGGTCGGCAACGACGCGGAGACCGCAGCCCTCGGGGAGTCGGTGCTGCGCGGAGGCGTCGACCTCGTGTTCCTCGGTCTTGGCACCGGGGTCGGCGGCGCGGTGGTGCTGAACGGTGCCGCCACGTGCAACCTTTTCGCGCACCACCCCGGCTTCTCCGACCGGGCCTGCCCCTGCGGTCGCACCGGGTGCCTGGAGACCGTCGCCGCCGGCTGGGCGCTGCCCGACCCGCTCACCGTCGAGGACCTCCCCGCCGTGGCCCGTGCGCTCGCGCAGGCCGTGGAGGCCGAGCCGTCCGCCGTACCGGAGCTCGTGGTCCTGTGCGGTGGGCTGACAGCCCGGCACCCGGCGCTCGTGGGGCTGCTGGCCGCCGAGCTGCCGCACCGCACCGTCGAGGCCACCGCGGCCCCGGGCACCAAGTCCGCCGCGGCCTGGGGGCTGCGCCACCTGCTCCTCAGCCGCACCCTCGCCTGACACCGGAAGGCACGCGATGCGCCCGAACCGCTCAGTCCTCGCCCTTGTGATCGCGGCTCTGGCGGTGCCGCTGGCCGGCTCCGCGCTCGGTGGCGGCCCATCCGCACCGACGGCCGACCCGCTCGACCACCCCGTCGCCCAGCTCTACGCGGGCACGGCCGGCACCACACCCAACCCCCCGATGCCGCCGCTGGGCGTGTTCGAGGGCGGCTACACGGCGTACGTCGGGAGCCTGCACGAGCACAGCGGGTACTCCGACGGTTGGGCGGGCTCGACCCCGGCGGACTACTACGCCGCAGGCAAGCGCCAGGGACTGGACTTCATGGGTGGCAGCGACCACTCCGACTTCCTCGGCGTGCCGCTGTCCACGAGCCAGTACTGCTTCCCGAACCCGGACCCCGACCACGTCCTCGACACCGACCCGGCTCAGCTCGCCGAGGACGTGCCGAAGTGCCCGGGCGGCGACCCCGACGACCAGACGCGCTCGCTGCGCAAGTGGGACGCGACCAAGGAGTACGCGCGAAAGGCGACGACGAAGGACTACGCCGCGTTCCAGGGCTTCGAGTGGAGCTCGGACGTCTACGGACACCTCAACGTGTACTTCTCCAAGAACTACGCCAACGGCAAGACGACCGAGCCCACGACGAAGGCGCTGTACGACTGGCTGCAGCGACGGCCCGAGCAGGCGGGCGGCTCCGACGGCGTCTTCACCTTCAACCACCCCGGAGCGAAGGACCTCACCAAGCCGCTGCGGGAGAGCAGCCAGGGCATGGTCCCCGATGAGACGTTCCTCAACTGGAGCGACTTCGCGTACGACGCCCGCCTGGACCAGCAGGCGGTGGGCATCGAGGTCTACAACGACGACGAGGACTACGGCACCGCCCGCGACGCCGGGAAGTACCCCGAGGGCTACTACGCCCGGGCGCTCGACAAGGGCTGGCACGTCGCGCCGGTCGGGGCGGAGGACCTGGGGCACAACAGGGACGACGACTGGGGCGGACCGTCCTGGGCGAAGACCGTGGTGCTCGCCACCAACCGCACGCCCGCCGCGCTCAAGGCGGCCATGCTCGACCGCCGCGTGTACGCCGTGCGGGACGGGAGCATCCGGCTGGGCCTGACCGTGGACAGGCACCTGATGGGCTCCCGGCTCACACGGCCCACCGGTGCGCCGCTGGCCGTCGCCGCCCAGGCGACCTGGCCCGGCCACACCGGCCTGACCCTCGAGCTGGTGACCGGCAAGGGCAAGGTCGTCGGCACCGGCACGGACGCGATGACCATGACGCTGCACCCGCAGACGGGGTCGTCGTACGTGTTCCTGCGGGCCAAGAGCGGCAGCACCGTGGTCGGCTACTCCGCCCCCGTGTGGGTCGAGGCGGCCCGCAGCGCGCCCGCCGGTGAGTGGCTCGCGGGCGACCTGCACGTGCACACCTGCTACAGCCACGACGTCTACTGCCCACGAGGTGAGGACGGCGCGAAGTACTTCCAGGACGACACGGGCACCCCGCTCGACGAGGTGCCGTTCAACGACCTCCCTGTGGGCGGCGCGCTGGACACGCTGGGCATGGGTGACAGCAACACCACGCTGACCGAGGTCTACACGACGGGCGGCACGGTCCAGGAGCGCTTCCTGGAGGCCTCCCTCAAGGGGTTGGACTACCTCGCCATCACCGACCACCACTCGGACGGGTCGCCGCGGGAGTCGGGGGCGAGGTCGGTCAACGACCCCGGCTTCGGCACCTCCGAGGTGGTCGGTGTCCCGGGGTACGAGAACTCCATCCACGGGCACGCGCAGATGCTCGGGGCGACGCACGTCTACGGCGCCGGCGACCAGGGGGTGGCGGATGCCAACGCGATGGCGGCCGCGCTGCGGGCCGATGGTGGCCTGCTGCAGGCGAACCACCCCGCGGACGGCATCGACCACGAGATGAAGACGTGCGAGGACACCGACGGCTTCGGGTCGTGGGGTTACGACTACGACGTCCCGGTCGAGTCCGTCGAGGTGTGGAACACCAACCACTGGCTGAACCGCCCGCTGCCCGCGTCGGCGGCCAACGACGACGCGGTCTTCTTCTGGGAGTGCATGCTCAGCAAGGGCCGGCACGTCGCGGCGACCGGCGGCGGCGACTCGCACTGGATGTCCGTCGCGGCGGCGCAGGGCGTCGGGAACCCCACGACGTGGGTGTTCGCCAAGGAACGCTCGGCCCGCGGCGTCCTCGACGCCGTCCGCCAGGGCCGCACGTCCATCTCGGTGCAGACCCCCCTGTCGGGCGCGACCCAGCTGCTCCTCGAGGCCGACGCGGACCGCGACGGGAGCTTCGAGTCGATGATCGGCGACACCGTGCCGCCGTCGACCCCGATGCGGGTGCGGGCGCTCGGCACCCCCGGCGCGGGGCTGGTCGAGGTCCGCGCCAACGGCCAGACGCTGGTCGCCGGCGCACCGCTGGTCCCCGGCGGCACCGTCGACTTCACCTCGCCGGCGAAGCCCGGCTGGGTCCGCGCCTCGCTCTACCTCCCCGACGGGGAGGCGGAGCGACGGCTCGCCTGCGACGACGAGCTGGGTGCCGAGACCACGCTGTGCCGGTATGAGCTCGGGATGATCGCGATGACCTCCGCGATCTACCTCGCCGTGCCGCCACCCCCGGTGCAGCCCTGCGCGAGCCGCGGCCGCTCCGAGGTGTGCCACCCGACGCACCCGGTCGTCCCCGCCGCGCCGAGGGTGGCCGCGGAGCCGACCCGGGTCACGGGTCGCCGGCGGCGCCGGTGACGTCCCTGCTCGCCGCGGACATCGCCGAGCAGGCGCCGCTCCTGGGAGCTCTGCTCGACCGGGCCCAGCTGGGTGACGCTCAGCGGCTGGTGGGCTCGCGTCGTGTCGTGCACCTGGCGGGCATCGGCTCCTCCCGGCACGTCGCGGCCTACGGAGCGGCCTGCCTCGCCGCGATCGGTGGTCACACAGCAACGCTGCTCGCGGCCCCCGGGGGCGGCGTCCCGCAGCCGCGGCTGTCCCCCGACGACCTGCTCGTGCTCGTGTCCCAGTCGGGCGAGACCCCTGCGCTGCTGGAGCTGGCGGAGGGAGCACGGGCCAGCGGCGCCGCCGTCCTGGCGCTGACCAACGCCCCCGGGTCGCCGCTGGGCTTCCTGGCCGACACCGTGCTCGGCTGTGACGCAGGGCCGGAGCGGGTCGTCCCCGCCACCAAGTCCGTGACGACCGCGATGCTGCTGCTGCGTGCGCTCGCCGCCCCGGTGCCCCCGGCCGCCGTCCGACGGCTCGCACTCGGCACCGCCGCCGGCACCTCACCCGCGGTCGCGGACGCGCCTCCGGGCTTCGTCGTCGTCGGCGGTCTGGCCGGTCAGGCGGTGGCCGACGAGGTGGCACTCAAGCTTGCCGAAGTGGCCGGGCTGCCCGCCGTACCGGAGTCGTTGGTGGACTTCCTGCACGGACCGGCGGCCGTCGTCTCACCCGTGGTGGCACTGGTCGACGACGACGACCCCAACCGCGCCGCGCTGGCGGCGTCGGACGTCCAGCACCTGCAGTGGCAGCGCACCGGGGATGCCGGCCTGGACCGCATCGCCATGGTGGTGGCAGGGCAGCGGTTCGCGCTCGCGTGGGCGGATGCCCTGGGCGTCGACCCGGACGACCCGAAGGGCCTGGCGAAGGTCACCCTCACGCGATGACGCGCACGCTGCTGCCGGACCTCGCGACGCTGCGATCCTTCGTCGCGCAGGTGCTGGCGGACAGGACGGAGCAAGGCCACATCACGGACGGGTACGCCGAGCGGCTCGCCGCGACGCCCGACTCCTACGACGCGCTGCTGGCCGTGGCACAAGAGCTGAACGTGCTGCCGCTGCGGGTGGACTGGCCGTACGTCGAGCCGGACGACCTCGGCGCGATCTGGACCCAGGCCGACCCGGATCGCGACACCGCTGCCCGACGCTTCAACGCCCAGGAGGTGGCACGGCGCGTCGAGACCGCTTGGTACGCAAGGGTCTGCGGCTGCATCCTCGGCAAGCCGTTCGAGTTCGACCCCACCCTCGACGAGCTGCGTGGCGTGCTCGAGCCCGCCGGGGAGTGGCCCCTCACCGACTACGTGACCGAGGAGACGAATGCCCGGCTGCGGCAGCCGCAACCGCAGTGGCCCGAGCTGGTGCGGGAGCGGATCGCGTACGTCTGCGAGGACGACGACCTCAACTACACCGTCCTGGCCATGCTGCTCCTCGAGCGGCACGGCACGGCGTTCACCCACGACGACGTCCGTCGGCTGTGGCTGCTGCAGCTGCCGGTGCTCGCAACCTTCGGCCCGGAGCGGACCCAGCTGCTCGCCGCGGGCATGGCCAGCCTGGGCGATCAGGGCGGGAGCTGGGCGCAGGTCCTCAACCCGACCGACGAGCACTGCGGCGCGCTGATCCGCGCAGACGCCTACGGTTGGGCCTGCCCCGGCGACCCCGAGCTCGCCGCCTCGCTGGCGCACCGGGACGCGACCGTCACGCACCGCCGCACGGGCGTCTACGCGACGATGTGGGTCGCGGCCGCGCTCGCCTGCGCGCTGGTGTCCGACCCTGCCGACCGGCTGGGGCCGTTCCGCGCCGCGCTGGGCTTCGTGCCGCAGCAGAGCCGGTTCGCCGCGATCGTGCGGGAGTCGCTCGGACTGGTCGAGGACGCGAGCGACTGGGAGGCCGGCTACCGCGCGGTGCACGGCCGCTTCGGGGAGTACTCCCACTGCCGCGTCTACCAGGAGGTGGGGACGCTGATGAACACCGCCCGCTTCGCCCGCGACGTCGGGCACGGCCTGGGGCTGCAGGTCTGCCAGGGCAATGACACCGACTCCTTCGGCGCGACCGCGGGTTCCTACCTTGGCGCGTTGCTCGGCCCGGAGGCGTTCGACCGCGACCACTGGACGTCGAGGTTCGGCGACCGCATCCACCTCGCCCTCGCGACCTTCCACGAGCAGTCGCTGTCGGCCCTCGCGGGCCGGATGTCCGCCCTGCCGGCCCGCATCGCCGCCTCTTAGCCAAGCAGGTCCCGCAGCAACGCCATCCCGTCGTACAGCTCGGCGAACGAGGTGGACAGCGGGGCGAGCCCGATGCGGATGCCGTCGGGGCTGCGGAAGTCCGGGATCACGCCGCGCTCCCAGAGTGCGGCCGTCACCTCGCGGAAGTCGTCGCGGCACACCGTGACGTGCCCTCCCCTGAGCGAGGGCTCGCGTGGTGTCGCGATGCGCACACCAGCCGGCACCAGCCAGGCGTCGGCCAGCTCGAGAGCGAACCCGGTGAGCAGCAGGGACTTCTCGCGCACGGCGGCGACGCCCACCTCCTCGAGCTGGTCGAGCGAGGCCCGCAGCGGCACCATCGCCAGCACCGGCGGGGTGCCGCTGACGACCTGCCGCACCCCCGCCGCGGGCTGGTAGCCCGGACCGAGCCCGAACGGCTCCGCCCGGCCCATCCACCCCCACACCGGTTGCTGCAGCCGGGGCAGGTGGCGGGCGCTGACGTACGCGAAGGCGGGCGCGCCCGGCCCGCCGTTGAGGTACTTGTAGCCGCAGCCGACGGCGAGGTCGACGTCCCAGGCGTCGAGCTCGATCGGGAGCACGCCGACCGAGTGGCACAGGTCGGCGAGCAGCAGCGCACCGGCCTCGTGGGTCACCTGCGCGATCGCGGCCAGGTCGGCGACGTACGACGACCGGTAGGACACGTGGCTCAGCACGACGAGGGCGGTGTCCGGGCCCACGGCGGCGGCAACCTGCTCAACCGTGAGGCCGAGGTCGGGATCGGTCTCCACCCAGCGCAGCGTCAGGCCGCGCTCGGCTGCAACGCCCTCGAGGACGTACCGGTCGGTGGGGAAGTCGTCGCTGCCCAGCACTACCTCGCGGCGCTCGGGGAGCGCGTCGACGGCGGCGCGCGCGAGCTTGTAGAGGAGCACCGTCGTGGCGTCGGCCACCACCACCTGCCCTGGCGCCGCGCCGAGAGCGACGCGGCCGAGCTGGTCCCCGACGCGCTCGGGCCACGTCATCCAGCCCTCGTCCCAGCTGCGGATGAGGCGGTCCGCCCAGGGGCCGTCGACGAACGTGGCGAGCTGCTCCTTCGCCACGCGCAACGGGCGCCCCAGTGAGTTGCCGTCGAGGTAGGCGACGACGTCGCCCATCGGGAGGAAGGCCTCGCGGTGCCGGCGCAGCGGGTCGAGCGCGTCGAGCTCCTCGGCCCGGGCACGCAGGTCATCGGTCACCCGCCCGCCATCGCCCCGATGACGAGGAACGGCTCCTCACCGCGCGCCACCGCGTCGGGAAGCGCCGTGTCCGGCGGCTCGTGCGAGAGGTCCTGCTCGCACGCGTAGTAGCGCACGAAAGCGCGTCGCTTGCCCGAGGCGGGGTCGCGGATCGTCCCGCGCAGCACCGGGTAGCGCTCCTCCAGCACGTCGAGCACCGCCGAAGGGGTGACCGTCCCCTCGACCTCGAGCTGCACCTCGCCGTCGACGTGCGCCAGCGCCTTCAGGTGCGCAGGCAGGACGACACGGATCACGGGAGGGTCTGCACCTCGACCGACAGCACGGCCGGCAGGTCGCGCACGATCGGGGCCCAGCTGTCACCACCGTCGGCGGAGCCGTAGACCTGGCCACCCGACGTACCGAAGTAGATGCCGCACGGGTCGAGGGAGTCGACGGCCATCGCATCACGGAGCACGTTGAGGTAGCAGTCCTGCTGCGGCAGGCCCTTCGTCAACGGCTCCCACTCGTCGCCGCCGGTCTTGCTCCGGTACACGCGGAGCTTGCCCTCCGGCGGGTAGTGCTCGCTGTCGCTCTTGATGGGCACGACGTAGACGGTGTCGGGCTCGTGCGCGTGCACGTCGATGGGGAAGCCGAAGTCACTGGGCAGGTTGCCGCTGATCTCGCGCCACGTCTCGCCGGCGTCGTCGGTGCGCATGACGTCCCAGTGCTTCTGCATGAACAGGGTGTCCGGGCGGGCCGGGTGCTGGGTGATGCGGTGCACGCAGTGGCCGACCTCGGCATCGGGGTCCGGGATCCCCTCGGACTGCAGGCCCTTGTTGATGGGCTTCCAGCTCTTGCCCGCGTCGTCGGAGCGGAAGGCGCCGGCGGCCGAGATCGCGGTGAAGATGCGGTCGGGGTTCACGGGGTCGAGCAGGATCGTGTGCAGGCACATGCCGCCCGCGCCGGGGCCCCACTGCGGTCCGGTGTCGTGGTCGCGCAGGCCGGACAGCTCCTGCCAGCTCCCGCCACCGTCGACGCTCTTGAACAGCGCGGCGTCCTCGATCCCGGCGAACACCGTGTCGGGGTCGGTGCGCGAGGGCTCCAGGTGCCACACCCGGTGGAACTCCCAGGGGCGCAGCGTGCCGTCGAAGTGCTGATGGCTGCCGGGCACGCCGTCGTACGTGAAGTCCTTGTCGACGGGGCGCCAGGTCTGCCCGCCGTCGTCGGAGCGCTGGATGAGCTGTCCGAACCACGACGTCGACTGCGAGGCGTAGACGCGGTTCGGGTCGGCGGGTGAACCCTTGACGTGATAGACCTCCCAGCCGCCGAAGTGCGGCCCCGTCACCGTCCAGTCCTTGCGCGTGCCGTCTGCCGTGATCACGAACGCGCCCTTGCGCGTCCCGACCAGCACCCGGACCCCGGTCATGCGCAGCTCCTCCCGATCGTCATCGACCGATCCTGTCGAGAGCGGTCCCGTCGGGTCAACCGGTGCCGGCGGCAGTTCACGTCCCTGTGGCTGCTCGGGCGAGGGCCGCTTCAGCCTGCTCCACGGTCGAGCCGTGGGCGCAGTCCCCGCCGAGCTCCCCGCCCTGACCGCCGCCGGCGTAGGTGCGCACGAAGTCGGCCAGCCGGTCGTCCGTCGCACTGGTCACGCCGAGCTGGGCGCCCCAGGCCGTGACCATCACGGGGCTGCCCTGACCCGGGTACGGCGAGACGAGCACGTAGGCGGGCCGGATCCCGGCGAGCAGCCGGAGCTGGGCAACGACGCTGTCAGGGACGGTGGGCAGGTAGGTGATCCAGACGGCGCCGTGCTCCAGTGAGTGCACCGCGAACTCGTCCACGACAGGCACGGTGTAGACGGCGCAGGCCTGCCAGCCGAGGGCACCGAAGGCGGACGGCGGCCAGTGCGGACCGCCCACGGGCGGGTGGGTCGGGTAGTCCACCCGGTGCGCGACGTGCGTGTGCGCGAGCCCCTGCGTGAGCACCACGCCCGGGATGTCTGGCGTCGCGGACGGCGTGGGTGTCGGCGTGGCACTGCCGCTGCCGCCGCCGCTGCACGCCGCAAGGGCCACGCAGAGGCTGAGCGACCACGCGGTGCGTCGACTCACGCAGCGTCCGGAGAGGAGGGGATCGCGAGGCCGCGCAGGGCGCACTCGACCAGGACCCTGCTGCCGATGGCGATGGCTGCCTCGTCGACGTCGAAGGTCGGCTGGTGCAGGTCCATGGACGCCGTCGAGCCGGGGGTCCGCACCCCGAGCCGCCCCATGCAGCCCGGGACCTGCTGCAGGTAGAAGGCGAAGTCCTCCCCGCCGAGCGACTGCTCGGTGGTGACGGCGGCTGCGTGCCCGAGGGAGCCCACGACGGCCTCGCGCATGATTTCGACGGCTCGGGGGTCGTTCATCACAGGCGGCACACCCCGTTGGTAGACGACCCGCACCTCGGCCCCGAACGGGACGACCAGCTGCTGCGCCAAGCGCTCCACGAGAGCGGGAGCCGCCTCCCACAGCGACTGGTCGAGCAGCCGCAGGGTGCCCTTGAGGACCGCCTCACGCGGGATCGCGTTGCGCGCCGCGCCGGCAGAGACGTGACCCCAGACGAGGCTCGCCCCTGAACGCGGATCGACCAGCCGCGACAGCGCGTCCGGGAGCCCGGTCGCGATCGATGCAGTGGCGTGCACCAGGTCCACGGTGTTGTGCGGGCGTGACGTGTGCCCGCCCGGCCCGGTGAGCAGCAGGTCCACGCCGTCGGCCGAGGCGGTGAGGGCTCCGCGCTTGAGACCGATCCGCCCTACGTCGAGCGAGGGGTCGCAGTGCAGCGCGAACGCCAGCCGCACGTCCTCGAGCCAGCCCTCACGGATCACGTCGAGGGCACCGCCCGGGAGCTGCTCCTCGGCGGGCTGGAAGACCATTCGCACCCGACCGGGCAGCGGCAGCCGCGCGAGCACGGACGCCGCGCCGACCAGAGAGGCCACGTGCACGTCGTGACCGCACGCGTGGCAGGCGCCCGACACCTGCGAGCGGTACGGCACGTCCTTCACGTCCTGCATCGGGAGCGCGTCGATGTCCGCCCGCAGCAGCACCACCGGGCCCTCGGTGCCGATGTCGCAGACCAGGCCCGTCCCGACGTCCAGCACCTTCGGCGCCAGCCCGGCCTCGGTGAGCAGGGTGGCGACGCGGGCGGTCGTCTCGTGCTCCTGCCGGCCCGTCTCCGGGTGGGTGTGCAGCGCCCTGCGGAGAGCGATGAGGCCGGGGGCGAGCTCACGGAGGTGGGCGCCCACCCCTGCTGCGCTCGCGTCCATGCGCCGACAGTACCGACGCCGCCACCTCTCGGGCGGTGGCGCCGGCCGCCGTTGCCGCGTTCGCGGGCAGGCCCTTAGTCTCGGCCGACCGAGGACCGCCCCCGCACGACGTACAGGATCCGAGGCCATGACCACCCCGAACGCCGTGCAGCACCAGGACCTGGCGCAGGCCCTGCAGCTCAACAGCGGTGGGCCCAGCGCTCCGCACGTCGTGATCGCCCTGCCGTCGTTCAGCGTCGGGGAGTCGCTGCTGGCGCACTACGGCGAGCGCCTCGCACCGCTGGAGCACCGCTACCTGCTGGCCCACCTGATGCTGAACCGGATCGACGACTGCGAGGTCGTCTTCATCACCGCCGTCGCGCCGGAGGAGGAGGTCCTCGCCTACTACCGGGCCCTGGTCCGGGAGGAACGGCGCGAGGCGCTGCGGACCGGCCTGCACGTGGTGGAGGTAGCCGACCGGACCGTGCGTCCCGTCGCGGCCAAGCTGCTGGCCAGGCCCGACCTGATCGCGCAGCTGCGGGAGCACGTCGGTGACCGCCCCGCGCTCATCGAGCCGTGGAACGTCACCGAGGCCGAGACCGAGCTCGCGAGGCAGCTGGGGTTTCCCATCAACGGCACGCCTCCCGAGCTGTGGCCGCTGGGGTTCAAGAGCGCCGGCCGCCGCCTGATGGCGGGAGCCGGTGTGCCGGTGCCGCCCGGACGCGAAGACCTGCACGGTGCCGAGGAGGTGCTCGCGGCGATCGCGGAGCTGCGGCGCGAGCGGCCGGACGCGACGGGGCTCGTCGTCAAGAGCGATGACGCCGGGGCGGGCGACGGCAACCGGGTCCTGCGTTTCGACCGGCTCGACGGCCCCGACGCCCTGCGCGCCGAGGTGCTGAGCTGGCCGGACTGGTACCAGGCCGACCTCGAGGCTGGGTGCGTGGTCGAGGAGCTCATCTGCGGCGAGGCCTTCACGAGCCCCAGCGTGCAGGTCGACCTCCCCCCGGACGGTGAGCCCGTCGTGCTCTCCACGCACGAGCAGATCCTGGGCGGGCCCGGCGGGCAGGTCTACCTGGGCTGCCGGTTCCCGGCCGAGCCGGCGTACGCACGCCGGCTCGCTGAGCAGGGGGCGGCGGTCGGCCGGGCGCTGTGCCGGGAGGGGGCGCTCGGCAGGGTGGGCGTCGACTTCGCGGCGGCGCTCCAACCCGACGGTCACTGGGACGTCTACGCGCTGGAGATCAACCTGCGCAAGGGCGGCACCACCCACCCGTTCTCGGCCCTGCGCAACCTGGTACCCGGCCGGTACGACCGTGAGGAAGGTCGCTGGGTGACGGAGGAGGGCTCCACGCGCTGCTACGTGTCCACCGACAACCTGGTCGACCCGACCTGGGTGGGTCGCCGCTCGCAAGGCGTCATCGACGCCATCGCCGAGGCGGGCCTGGAGTTCGAGTGCAGCACGGGACGTGGGGTCGTGCTGCACATGCTGTCCGGCCTCGCCGTCGACGGCCGGTTCGGGCTCACCGCCATCGGCACGTCCGCGGACGACGCCGAGGGCCTGTACGACGGAGCGGTCACCGCCGTGCGTCAGGCGCGCGACCTCAGCAGGAGGAAGCCGTCGCACGGCGAGCAGCGCCCGACGTGACCGGTGACGACCCGCACGTGCTCCGCCCCGGTCTCGCACCCACGCCGTTCACCGCCGAGGAGATCCGCAGGGGCAGCGTTCCCGGCCGCACGCTGCGGGTGCTCGTCGAGCCGGTGGGCGGCGAACCGACGCTGCGCGTGAACAGGTACGTCGAGTGCACCCAGGAGGGCGCCACCCTGCAGCGCTGGCAGGCAGCGCTCGACGGGACGCCGTACGGCGAGCCCGAGGTGGACGAGGTGACCTGGCTCGAGCTGCAGGCCCACGCGGCCTTCCCTGCGGAGCACACGACGATCGACCCCGAGCGGATCACGACGCCACTCGGCGACCTCGACTGCCTTCGCTACACCGTGCTGCGGGACGACACCGAGGTGGTGTTCTGGTTCGCCGTCGACCGGCCCGGGATGCCGGTCCGGATGGTTACCCGTCAGTCCGGCGAGGTCGTCTCGACCGTCTCCCTCATCGAGATCACCGAGACGTGATCATCGATCAGCCGACCCGGAATGTGCCGTCACATTCCGCTTCCTGACGCACCAGCGCCGGAATGTGCGGCCACATTCATGACGCCCTGCTGACCTGCAGGTTGGCGAGAATGAGCTGGTGCGCCCGAAGGGATTCGAACCCCTAACCTCTTGATCCGTAGTCAAGTGCTCTATCCGTTGAGCTACGGGCGCGCGTGCCCGAAGGCACGAGGAGAGAGCATACCGGGTGCGCGGAGCAGCCCGGGTCAGCATGAAGTGACGCCCAGGCGACAGCACATCCGGGACGATCATGACCACAGTGGGTCACCACGACGCACAGGACGGGCATGGCTGACTCCTCGACCGTGACGCTGCTGTTCACCGACCTGGTCGGCTCGACCCAGCTGCACGACCGGCTCGGAGACGACGCGGTCGACGTGCTGCGCCGGCAGCACTTCCGTACGCTCAACGACGCCGTGATCGCGGCGGGTGGACGCGAGGTGAAGCGCACGGGCGACGGCGTCATGGCGGCCTTCGCGAGCGCCACGGACGCGGTCCGCTGCGCGGTGGCCATCCAGCAGGC
>DATLCV010000091.1:0-9175 GCA_035526225.1 Mycobacteriales bacterium | reverse complement strand
TCGATGACGACCCGGGTGGTGCGCACCTCCTGCTTGCCGCGCTTGCGCAGCCGTCGCGCCTCGTTCGCGCACTGCTGGTCGTAGATCAGCACCGTGACACCGGGGACCTCGCGCAGCTCCTTCTGCACGGCGTCCATGTCGTCGCGGTGCCGCACGGTGACGCCGGGGGCGAAGTCCTTGGTGCGCTTGTGCTTCTGGGGCTCGTCGCTCACGACGACGATCTGCGTGACCCTCTCGGCGTGCAGCTTGCGGGTGAGGGCCGGCACCGACAGCCCGCCCTCGGCGTTCTGCGCACCGGTCATCGCAACGACCGAGTTGAAGAGGATCTTGTAGGTGATGTTCACCCCCGCGGCGACCGCGAACTGCAGCGCCAGCTGACCGGAGTGGAAGAACGTCCCGTCGCCCACGTTCTGGAAGATGTGCTTCACGTCGGTGAACGGCGCCTGGCCGATCCACTGGGAGCCCTCGCCGCCCATCTGCGTCAGGCCCAGGACGGCCTGGTCGGGGCGCTCGGTGAGCGTGACCATCGTGTGGCACCCGATGCCCCCGCCACCGAGGGAGCCCTCGGGCAGCGGGGTCGAGCGGTTGTGGGGGCACCCCGAGCAGAAGTACGGCGTGCGCTTGACCGGCGAGATCGACAGCTGGGTGCGCGGACCGGGACGCCGCGGCGCGAGCTCGGTGCGGCCGGCGAAGACCGTGCGCAGCACGCCGTCGAGGCGGTCGGCGGAGACCTGGCCGTCAGCCGGGACGAGCAGCCGGCCGTCGAGACCCTTCTTGCCGAGAACCGCTGGTGCTCCGGGGGTCCCGTAGAGCACGTCCTTGAGCTGGGCCTCGAGAAAGCTGGTCTTCTCCTCAACGACGAGCACCTGCTGCAGGCCGCTGGCGAACTCGCGCACCAGCTTCTCGCCGAGGGGGTACGGCATGCCGACGCGCAGCACCCGGACCCCGGCGCGCGCCAGGTCCTCCAGCGACAGGCCGACGTCGCGCAGCGCCTGCACGGTCGCGTCGTACGCCGTGCCGGTGGCGGCGATGCCGAGCCACGCGTCACGGGTCGGAACCGTGATCTCGTCGAGCGGGTTGGCCGCGCCGAAGGCCTTCACAGCCTCCCAGCGGGGGCCGACGAGGGCGGCCTCCGCGACGACGCTCTCCCGCGGGTCCTTCATGAGCAACTGGGAGTAGGCCCAGGGACGACCGTTCCACTCCACCTCGGGCACGACCACGTCGAGGGCCTGGAAGTCGCGGTCGACGGTCCACAGGCCGTCCGCGACATCTGCCAGGACCTTGATCCCGACCCAGCAGCCGGACAGCCGGCTCAGCGCCACGCCGTACAGGCCGAAGGCGACGACCTCCTCGCCGTTGCGGGGGGTGAGGACGGGCATGCCGAAGCTGGCGAGAGTCCGCTCTGACGTGCAGGGCACCGTGCTCGACTTGGCACCCGGGTCGTCGCCGGCCATGACCAGCACGCCGCCCTTGGGGTTGGCGCCGTAGGTGTTGCCGTGCCGGAGGGCGTCGCCGGCGCGGTCGACACCGGGGCCCTTGCCGTACCAGACACCGATGACGCCGTCGGGGCCCTGCGTGCCGGGCACCTGCTGGCTGCCCCAGACCGCGGTCGCGCCGAGCTCCTCGTTGAGGCCAGGGACGAGGTGCACGCCGTGCTCGGTCTTGAGCTGCGGCAGGGAGTGCAGGAGCTTGTCGAGCCCGCCGAGGGGGGAGCCGGGATAGCCGGAGACGAGGCTCGCCGTACGGCGGCCGGCCGCGGCGTCGCGGACGTTCTGCTCCACCAGGAGCCGGGCGATCGCCTGGACGCCGGTGAGCAGCACGGGACGCGCACCAGGGACGTAGCGGTCCTTCGGCGTGTAGCGGTACGGCTCGTCTGCGACGGCGGGACGGTCGTCGGTAGCGGTCACGGTCGTGCTCCTCGGGCAGGGCGTGCGGAGTCACCAGCGTGAGCCGGATGACCAGAGGGGTCAATCAGCGAGCAGTTCGTTGCGCAGAGTGCGCAGCGGGGGCACCCTGCCTGCCGTCACGGTTGCGCGTCGCGCTCAGCCCCGCAGCGTCGCCAGCAACGGGCTCACGCGGTAGGGGACGCGGGTCTTCAGCACCACCTGCGTGGTCGTGTTGACCACGCCCGGCGTCTCGAGGATGGAGTGGACCACGCGCTGCAGGTCATCGGTGCTCGTCGCAGCCACCCGTACGAGCAGGTCTCCGGTCGACCCGGCGACCTCCTCCACCAGCAGCACGGCAGGGTTCTCCGCCAGCGCCGCCACGCACTCCTCCATCTCCGCGTGCCGCAGCTGGATCGCGACGATCGCACTCACCGTGAAGCCCAGCGCGCGGATGTCCACGGCGCGGTCGTTGGCGCCGAGCACCCCGGACCGGTGCAGCCGCTCGAGCCGGGCCTGCGCGGTGTTGCGCACCACTCCTGCGCGCTCAGCGAGCTCGCTGACCGTCAGCCGAGGCTCCGCGACGAGCGCCTGCAGGATCCGGACGTCCACCGCATCAGGCGTGACCACCCCCGGAGCCTAGAGCCGGCGGGGGCCGTCGACCGGGACCTCGACGCTCACCACGACATCGATGACGGAGCGGGCGAGGTGCACGACGTACATCCCGCCCTCGACCCACCAGCCGGGCTCCCGCGCGGGGGCGTCCTCCCCCGCGGGTACGACGGACCCGTCGCCGAGACGGGCCAGCAGCTCCTCACGCTCCGGCCGTCCGGGGTCCCAGCCGGCGAACGCGCGGTCGTCGAGCTCGAGTCGGGCGACGGCGGTCGCGCCGGGCTCGAGGTGCACCTTCGCGAACGCCTTGAGCTCACGGCGGGGCCGGAGCAGCGGACCAGGCGGCGGCTCGACGTACGCCTGCACCACCTCCGAACCGCGCCGGGTTCCGCTGTTCGTCACGGGTATCTCCACCGTCGTGCCCGTCACGACCGGCTCTCCCCAGGCGAAGCTCGTGTACGACCCGCCGTGCCCGAAGGGCCAGCGCATCGGCAGCTGTCGCGTGTCGTACCAGCGGTACCCGCTCAGCAGTCCCTCGGCGTACGCCACCCGGTCGCCCTCGCCGGGAAAGCTCCCGTACGCCGGGGTGTGCTCGATCCGCAGCGGCCAGCTCACCGGGAGCCGACCTGCGGGCTCGGCGTCCCCGAGCAGCACGTCCGCAACCGCCGCCGCGGTCTCCTCGCCCCCGAGCCAGGGCAGCAGCACCGCAGCCGCACCCTCCGCGCAGGACAGGTCGACGGGAGCGCCCGCCGCCACGACCACGACCGTGCGTGCGTTCGCCGCGATGACGGCCCGCACGAGCTGCGCCTGGTCGCCGGGCAGCGCCAGCGTCGTGCGGTCGTGACCCTCGGACTCCCACGTGTCGGAGGTGCCGACGACGACGACCGCGACGTCCGCCGCCGCCGCTGCCCCGACGGCCCGGTCGAGCATCCCCTCGGCGGGCGGCCGGTGGCCGATCTCCACGCCGTGCAGCAGGAACGAGGAGCGGGAGGAGTACTCCACCTCGACCGGCACCGCGTGCCCGGCGACCAGCTCGACGTCCGCGACGAGCTGCTGCGAGCCGAGACCGAAGAGCCCGGGGCCCGGTGGCGGCGGCTCCGTCATGCCGTCGAGGACGACAGTGCCGCCGACCGAGACCCGCGCCCGGCCGGCCTGGGTCAGGGTGAAGCGGTGCGTGCCCGTCTGCACCGGAACCAGAGATCCCTTGGCGCTGAAGGAGAAGCGATCCGGGTTGAGCCCCTCGAGGGGCTCGGTGAACCACAGCAGGCGCCCATCTCGCTCCTGCGTCTGCCCGACGTCGTTGCCATCCTCGTCGCGGAACGACGCGACGAACGGGATGGCGAGCGGACGCGCATCCCCGTCGAGCAGGCAGCCCTGCTGCACCGTGACGGCGAGGCCGCGAGCGGGGAGCTCCTCGGCGAGGGTGCGCACCTGGTGGGGCCGCAGCTGCGCCGATCCGCCCCCCATGACGTGCGCGGTGAGCGCGTGCGGTCCGATGAGCGCGACGTTCGTGTCTCGCGACAGGGGGAGCAGCCCGTCGTTCTCCAGGAGCACCGTGGCCGCAGCGGCCGCATGCCTGGCGACGGCACGGCGGGCGGGATCGTCCTGTGCGGTCTCGGCAACGTCGACGTCCTCCCACGCGTCAAGGCGATCGACGAGCTGCAGCCACCTGCGGGCCGTGGCGTCCAGCACCTCCGGAGCGACCAGCTCGGTGAGCTGCGGCCCGAGGAAGCGCGCGGGACCCGGCATCTGCAGGTCGACGCCGAGGGCGGCGGACGCGGACGACCCGACGCCGAACCAGTCGGTCATGACGACCCCGTCGTAGCCCTGCTCGTCCCGCAACCAGCCCATCAGCGCAGGGCTCTCGGTGACCCACGACCCGTTGACCCGGTTGTAGGACGTCATGACGGCGAGCACTCCCGCGCGCACCGCGTGCTCGAACGGGACGAGGTAGAGCTCGCGCAGGACGCGTTCGTCGACGTCGGAGCTGGACGTGGTGCGCAGGTGCTCGGTCTCGTTGGCGACGAAGTGCTTCACCGTCGCGGCGACACCCTCGCTCTGGACACCGCCGACGTACGCAGCAGCAATCAGGCCGGTGAGAAGGGGGTCCTCGGAGAAGCACTCGAAGCTGCGGCCGAACAGCGGCGACCGCGGCAGGTTCACCGTGGGGGCGAGGAGCACTCGGGCCCCCTTCGTGCGAGCCTCGGCCCCGAGCACCCGGCCCACCTGCTCCACCAGCGCAGGGTCCCAGGTGGCCCCGAGCGCCGAACCGCACGGGACGCAGAGCGCGCTGACACGCCCCGCCCCGAGCAGCGCCGCACCCCGGGCGCCGTTCGGCCCGTCGGTCACCCGGATCGTGGGGATCCCGTGCTCCGGCAGGCCTGCCACGCTCCAGAAGTCGGCGCCTGCGGTGAACGACGCCTTCTCATCGGGGGTCAGTCGGGCCAGCAACGCGTCGAGGTCCACGTGCCCATCCTTGCGGCCGGTCACGGCAGGTGCACGGAGGTCACGGCAGGGAGTCGCTGCTCCATGCTGCTGACCCTGTCTCGTGGTCGAGCAGCCACTGCTTGGCGGCCAGCCCTCCGCCATACCCGGTGAGGGCGCCGCCGGAGCCGATGACGCGGTGGCACGGGACGACGATCGACACCGGGTTGCGCCCGTTCGCCAGGCCGACTGCGCGCACCGCCGGCGGGCGGCCGACCGCCTCGGCCAGCTCGCGGTAGCTCCAGGTCTCGCCGTACGGGATGGCGCGCAGCGCCGCCCACACCTGCTCCTGGAACGGCGTGCCCCGGACGGCGAGCGGCACATCGAAGTCCTTGAGGTCTCGGGCGAAGTACGCAGCAAGCTGCTCCCGTACGGCGGGCAGCCCGGCCTCCTCGAGAGGCAGTGCGTCGAGGGGCGGAGCGTGTCGATGCGAGGCCATGAACAGGCCGGCCAGGACGCCGCCGTCCGCGACGAGGGTGAGGGGGCCGACGGGGGAGTCGACGAGGGTCTTGGTCCTCATGAGGTGCCTCCAGGCAGGTCGTTGATCGGGTGGTCGCCGAGGGCCCACAGGTGCTGCACGGCGTACGCGCGCCAGGGACGCCAGCTCTCGGCGCGGGTGACGAGTGACTTGCCGGTGGGCAGTCCGGCGAGGGGCGCCAGGGTCGCGACCCCGAGGTCGGTCGGGAGGAAGGCGTCGGGGTCGCCCAGGGCGCGCATCATCACGGTCTCGACCGACCACGGGCCGAACCCCTTCAGGGCGGAGAGGTGGACACGGGTCGCGTCGCGGTCCGCGCCGGGGCTGAGGTCGACAGCGCCGCATGTGAGGGCGACGGCGAGCCGCAGCACGGTGTCACGCCGGCTCTGCGGCATGGCGAGGGCAGCTGGGTCGACCTGAAGGAGCTGCTCGGAGGTCGGGAACAGGTGGGTGAGACCGCCTGCACTGTCGGAGATCTCATCGCCCAGACTGCTGACGAGCCGCGCGGCGAGGGTCTGCGCTGCCTTGGTGGAGACCTGCTGCCCCAGCACCGCGCGGACCGCGAGCTCCTGCTCGTCCACGGTGCGCGGCACCCGACGGCCCGGCGCCTTGCGCACGAGCGGCTCGAGTGCCTCGTCCTGGCTCAGGGCGGCGTCGATCGCGACCGGGTCGGCGTCGAGGTCGAGCAGCCTGCGGCAGCGCGAGATCGCGACGGACAGGTCCCGGAGGTCGTGCAAGGACACGCTGCACCGCACGTGGTCGGGCATCGGCGCGAGGGCGACGATTCCCGGACCATGTGGCAGCCGGAGGGTGCGCCGGTAGGCCCCGTCGCGCCACTCCTCGACGCCGGGCACCGCGGTGGCCACGAGGTGACCGAACAGGTTGTCGCGGAACAGGGGATGGCGGAACGGCAGCCGCACCGTGACAGTGCCCCGTGCGGCCGCGGGGTGCTTGGCCTTCGCGCGCAGCTCACCGGGCGTGGTGGCGAAGACCTCGCGGACGGTGTCGTTGAACTGCCGCACACTGCCGAAGCCGGCGGCGAAGGCGACGTCGGCGAACGGCAGGCCGGTCGTCTCCACCAACAGCCGCGCCGTCTGGGCGCGATGCGCCCGGGCGATCGCGAGCGGGCCCGCACCGAGCTCGGCGCCAAGGGCCCGCTCGAGCTGCCGCCGGCTGTAGCCGAGGCGCATCGCCAGACCAGGCACGCCCTCTCGATCCACGACCCCGTCAGCGATGAGCCGGACGGCTCGCGCGACCAGGTCGGAGCGCAGGTCCCACTCCGGCGACCCAGGGCTGGCATCGGGACGACAGCGCTTGCAGGCGCGGAACCCGGCAGCCTGCGCGGAGGCCGCGGTCGGGTGGAACTCCACGTTCTTCGGCTTGGGCGGCACAGCGGGGCAGCTCGGTCGGCAGTAGATCCCGGTTGTCCGCACGGCGGCGAAGAACCAGCCGTCGAAGCGCGCGTCCCGGCCCTGGAACGCCCGCACGCACTGGTCGTTGTCGAGGGGCATGGGTCTCAGCATGGTGCTCCGCCGTACCGATGTCTGGCGGGATTGCGACATGGACGTGGAAGGTCCCTGCGGCCTAGGGTGCTAACGGCCGTTCACATCGAGAGGGACCTCATGAGCTTCGTCGAGTCCGAGGAGCGTCTCGCGCTCCGTGCCGCCGTCACCGACCTGGCGGGGCGGTTCGGACCGAAGTACCTGCACGAGAAGGCGGCCAAGCACGAGCCACCCCTGGAGCTGTGGGCCGAGGCGGGCAAGGCGGGGTTCATCGGCGTCAACATCTCCACCGAGTACGGCGGGGGCGGGGCCGGCATCTACGAGCTGGCGCTGGTGCTGGAGGAGCTGGGGGCCAACGGGTGCCCGCTCCTCATGCTCGTCGTCTCACCCGCGATCTGCGGCACGATCATCAGCCGGTTCGGCACCGACGCTCAGAAGCAGCGCTGGCTGCCGGGGATCGCCGACGGCTCCACGATCATGGCGTTCGCCATCACCGAGCCCGACGCCGGTTCGAACTCGCACCGCATCACCACGACGGCCCGGCGTGACGGGGCGGAGTGGGTGCTGTCCGGGCAGAAGGTCTTCATCTCCGGCATCGACTCCGCTGAGGCCGTGCTCGTCGTGAGCCGCACGACGGACGAGAAGACAGGCAAGCTCAAGCCGGCGCTGTTCATCGTGCCCACCGACGCGCCCGGGTTCCAGGCGACCCGGATCCCGATGGACCTGCACATGGCGGACAGCCAGTTCAGCCTGTTCCTCGACGACGTCCACCTGCCCGCCGACGCGCTGATCGGCCAGGAGGACGGCGCGCTCATGCAGCTGTTCGCCGGGCTCAACCCTGAGCGCATCATGGCCGCCGCCATCGCCTCGGGGATGGCGCGTTACGCCCTCGGGAAGGCGAAGAAGTACGTCAACGAGCGCCAGGTCTGGGGCCAGCCGATCGGTGCGCACCAGGGCATCGCCCACCCGCTCGCGCAGGCGCACATCGAGATGGAGCTCGCGCGGCTGATGATGCAGAAGGCCGCGACGCTCTACGACCTCGGCGACGACATGGGTGCCGGTGAGGCCGCGAACATGGCGAAGTACGCCTCAGCCGAGGCGTCCGTGAAGGCGGTCGACCAGGCGATCCAGTCACACGGCGGCAACGGCTTCGCGTCCGAGTACGGCCTCGGCGTGCTGCTCGCGAACTCACGACTGAGCCGCGTCGCCCCGGTCAGCCGCGAGATGGTGCTCAACTTCGTCGCCCAGCACTCGCTGGGACTGCCGAAGTCGTACTAGCTCACGGCCCGGAGCTGGTAGTCGCCGCGGAGCCTTGCGACGACAGTCCCGTCGGCGTCGGTGACCTCGACCTCGAGAACGAAGTCCGACTTGCCGACGGCCTCCACCTCGGCAGCGACGCGTGCCACCTCGGCCTCGCCGAGCACGGCCCGGGAGCGCACCGCCGTGCGCGCCGCCCGGAGGTAGCGGATCTCCGCGCCCTTGATGATCGTCGCGTACCGGCTTGCGTCGAACGTCGCCGTGCCCATGACGCCTCCGAGCACCTCGGCCACGGAGTAGAGCACTCCGGCGTACATCGTCCCGACGTGGTTGGCGTTGCCCTCGAACGGCGCCTCGGCGGCAACCCGACCCGGGGCGACCTCGACGACCCGCACGCCCATGTGCCCCAGGACGGGGATCAGGCCAGTGAGGTGGGCGGTGGCGAGGTCGAGCAGGTCGTCAGTCACGCCGCCTGGACCTAGCGGGTGATCCCCAGCTCCACGCACTGGGGCAGCTGGTAGCTGATCCCCACGCACGCCTCGCCGCCGCTGACCCGCGCGCCGGCACCCGGCTGACCGTTGACCGTCACGCCGGCGGAGACGCCGTCCTTGGTGCTGTACGTGACGCCGACCGGCGAGGTCGACGACGCGAACGAAGGCAGGGCGAGGCCGCCGAGGACGGCGATCGCGGACACGGCGAGGACGGTGCGGCGCACAGGGGTCTCCCAGGCTCGAAAGAGGTTTGTGCGCCGATGGTTGCGAATCGTCCCGATCTGAGCAAGTGGGCCCCCAGGGGCTCGAACCCTGAACCCACGGATTACGTACCAGCTACCGGTTTCCCGGCCGCCCCGTCTCCGGGCCGTTTGTGGTCTGGACTCTCTCTTCACCGGGGAGCGGTCTCCCGCTCCTGACGGTGTCGCCCGTCGAGTCTCTACACCTTCCGCCGGGTCGCCCCGCCGGCTT